>JAIBDF010000002.1 GCA_024679535.1 Chromatiales bacterium | reverse complement strand
TTTCTGGTCGTACACGTTCGTGGCTCTGGGCGGCGCGCTCGGAGCTATGGCGCGATTCGCTTTGAACGTCCTGCTGCAGCGCGATGTGGCTTTCCCCTGGGGGACGCTGGGGTCAAACCTCCTCGGTTGCCTGGTGATGGGAATGCTCGCGCACCTCATCGCGCATTCGACTTGGTTTAACGAAGCGGGATTCATTCCGGATCAGTACCGACTGCTGTTCGCCATCGGCTTCTGTGGCAGTTTTACGACGCTGTCGACTATGGTCATGGAGCTGAACACCATGCTGCAGCGCAACGAGTTGTTCTACTCGTTCACCTACCTGTTCACGACCCTGGTCGGTGGTTTTGCCTGTTTCTACCTGGGATTCGCTATCGTGCGCTCGCTTCGAGCAGCGCTGTAATTCGTTCCACCCAGTCCTCGTGCTCGGGTTTCATCAGCACCGAACGCAGACACATAACAGATTCAGTATCGACTTCGACGTCGGGGGCATACGCCGCGAAAACTTCAATGGGCAGTTCCATTAACGCCAGATGCAGCTCGCGCTCCGCAGCGGCCTCAAAAACCTCGCGCGCGCGTCGCGATGTGGCGCTCGTTGTCTCTGCATTCACCGCATAGACGACGATATCGAGTTCCGGCTGCATCAGTGGTGTGAACGTGCTGCTCTTGTGCAGTTCGCGCCAGAGCGCCCTGGCTGCGCGCAGGCAGCCATCGAGTCCCTCGCTAAACTCACCGTCGCGCACCGGTGGAAGTAATTTGTGCGTTGCCCAGAGCGCGACAGCCGATGCGCCGGGGCGTGAACACTCGAGCGTTATCTCGCCAAGGTGCATGTCGCCCGAACTAAAATAAGTGTAGGGCGAATCGTGTTTGTAAAACGTACCGACCGAGGGATCTCGAAACAGGACACAGCCGCAACCGTAAGGTTGCAGCCCATGCTTATGCGGATCGATCACGATCGAGTCCACTTCGCCCAGCCGATCGAAATGCCGTCTCTGCTCAGCATCGAGATCTCGGGCCAGTCCGAAATAACCTCCATAGGCCGCATCCACGTGAATGCGGAAGTCATAACGATCACGCAGCGCGAGGATATCGGCCAGTGGGTCTACTGAGCCAAGCCCCGTATTACCGATGGTCACGACAACGGTGCCGACATCACCCTCGGCCAGAAGCCTCTCCACTGCGACAACATCCATCCTGCCATTCGTCGTGATCGCTACCGGCGCAAACGCAATACCGAGAACCTGGGTAATGCGACTGTGCGTGTAATGCGCCTGTTCGGATGCAATGACACGCTTGCCAGGACTTAGTCTCCCGGCAACCCACAGGGCCTCGAGATTCGCCATGGTGCCGCCGCCGGTGAGATGACCAAGCGGCTGTTCCCAACCGAATATGCGGCCGAGATCAACGATGCATTCTTTTTCCATTGCGGAGCTGGCGCGGCCGCCGTCGAGCGCATGGTTATTCGGATTGATCCACAGGGCAAGCGCATAGGCCATACGCGCAATCGGGTGCGGAGGCTTCAGCATCTGTCCCGCATACTGAGGATGAAAGTAGGGGTAGTTGTCCCGCATGCGTGTGGCGACTTCGTCAAGCACTTCACCTGCGCGCTCGGCGTCGAATGTCGGCGTGAAGCGTGGCAACTCCGATACTCCCTCCTCGAGGGTCGCCAGCGCGTCGCGCAGCAGTTCAAGTTCCTGCATGTTGATCATCGAAAGTTCCTGTTCCCGTTGCCGCGCAGCTTACCGTAAACTGCAGGCATGGACCTGATCGCCCTGGCCGTACCGTTTTTTATCGTAGCGCTCATCATCGAGTTGTTCGTCGACTGGCGCAAGCGCACCGGCTATTACCGCAGCAACGATGCCATCAACAGCATCAGTGCCGGCATACTTGGCACGACGCTCGGCTACTTCACCAGGATTCTGCCGCTACTCGGTTGGGGTTTTGCCATGCAGCACCTGGCGCTGTTCGACCTGTCTTTGGCATGGTTCGATGCGTCGCCGCGTGGGATCGCCCTGTGGGCACTGGCGGCCCTGGCATGGGACTTTTGCTACTACTGGTTCCATCGCTTCAGTCATGAAATTTCAATCCTCTGGGCGGCACACGCCGTGCATCATCAGAGCGAGGACTACAACCTCTCGACGGCATTGCGCCAGACGAGCACGGGTTTCCTGTTTGGCTGGATCTTCTACCTGCCGCTGTTCGTCGTTGGCTTCCCGCTTGAAGTATTGATCACTGTCAATGCGGTCAATCTTATTTACCAGTTCTGGGTCCACACGCAGTTGATCCGTCGCCTCGGTCCACTTGAAGCGGTACTTATGACGCCGTCTCATCATCGTGTTCATCACGCCCAGAATGAGCGTTACATCGACAAGAACTATGGCGGGATGT
Source organism: Chromatiales bacterium (assembly GCA_024679535.1). Lineage (GTDB taxonomy): Bacteria > Pseudomonadota > Gammaproteobacteria > Steroidobacterales > Woeseiaceae > UBA1847. The sequence continues at coordinate 102,667 of JAIBDF010000002.1, read as the reverse complement.
TCATCATCTGGGATCGGCTGTTTAACAGCTACGAACCGGAGCGTGATGATGAGCCTGTCGTCTTCGGGGTGCGCAAGCCGCTGGCCAGCTGGAACCCGTTCTGGGCAAATCTCCAGGTTTACGACTACCTCCTGTTTGACGCACGCAAGGCAAAGCGCTGGCGTGACAAGATAGGTATCTGGTTTCGTCCGACCGGCTGGCGCCCGCCCGACGTGGCAGCGCAGTACCCTAAACAACGGGCTGCCCTGGCGCATTTTGAGAAATTCGACCCGCCGGTTGCTACCGGTATTCGCCGCTATGCCGTCGCGCAGTTTGTCGTCGCGATCGGACTGGTCCTGTGGGTCGGTGGTCTGTATCAGTCCGTCGGCGCGAGCGCCGTAATTATCCCCTGTGTTGCCTTGTGGGCGCTGCTGCTGTCGCTGGGCTGGCTGAACCAGGGCAAGGCTTTTGCAAGGACTGTGGAGCTCGTGAGGTTGCTCGTAGTGGTGCCGCTGCTGTTGCTTCTCGCGCAGCCGGCAGGCCTGGCCGTTAATGCCTTGGTCTGGGCGGTCACAGCCGTGTATCTGGTCGTATCAGCCTTATGGCTGGTGCGCGTTCGCAAATCCAATGAAGTCTTTGCCTGAGAAAAGGTATGTCTATGAGTAAACGCCAGAATATTTCTACCGGCGCACCCTGGGAATCGATTGTCGGATACTGCCGTGCGGTCCGGGTTGGGGCACATGTCGCCGTGTCCGGAACCGCACCGGTTGGCGACGATGGCGCGGTGGTTGGCGTGGGGGACGCTTACGTCCAGGCGAAACGCTGCATTGCAATCATCGAGAAGGCGCTTATCGAAGCCGGAAGCGGATTGGGCGATGTTGTGCGTACCCGTATGTTCGTCACGGATATCAGCCAATGGGAGGCCATTGGGCGCGCCCACGGGGAGGCTTTTGCGGATATCCGGCCAGCCACGGCCATGGTTGAGGTGTCGCAGCTGATCGACCCGGACATGCTTGTCGAGATTGAGGCAGACGCAATAATTGGGGACTAGTCGGTCTGGCGACGCCAGGTCTCTGTGCGCCCGATCAGTGAGATACCAATATATCCGCGGACGCGGAGCGTGTCGCGATCGATCAGTCTTAGTTTGCAGCTGTAGGTTTTGCCGCTGTTGGGGTCGTAGATTTGTCCACCTGACCAGCGACCGTCGCCGTCGTAGTGAAAACCGCTGAATATCTCAAGGCCCAGTAGCGCACGCTCGCGCAGCGCCGGGTCCGGGTTCCTTGTGTCTGTTTTCGGCCGTTTTGCATCGGCGTTGGGTGAGCCCAGTATTGTAGCGCTGATCTGTGAACCCAGAATCTGCACGGCGATCAGACCATCGCCATCGCCGCTCAGCCATGTGCCCTCAACATCCGTGGGACTGGCAACGGTCGGGTTGCTGACTAACAGGATCAGGCAGGCAATGATGTGGATTGCTGATCGCATACAATAGGTATTCTGACTTTTTGGGGAGCGCATGCACAGTGCCATGTCGCAGAACTGACATTTCGGCAGCCGAAGCGCGACGTATTGCGCTTGCTGCGCAGGGATTCGACCGGTCCAGGCCCCGATCGCCCGACGACGTTCGGCACTATCGCCGCGCTCTGCATCGGGTTGGCGTGTTGCAGCTCGACTTCGTGAATGTCCTCATACCGGCACACTTCCTGATTCTCTGGTCGCGGCTCGGTAACTACGACCGTCAGCGGCTGGAACAATTCCTGTATGGATCCCGTGAATTTACGGAACAGTGGGCGCATGAGGCCTCCATTGTGCGAGTCAGCGACTGGCCGCTGCTTGAGCATCGTCGGGCGGCCTGGGAGCCATGGAAGCGAAATCCACTTAAGACGCTTGAGGATCCAGAGGGCTATCTGCGGAATATTCTCCACAAGGTTGAGCGCGATGGAGCGGTGACTGCCAATGATTTGCCGGCCGTAGCCACTCCCGCAAGAAAAAAACCTGGGGACTGGCATCGTCCGGTACAGCGCTGGGCGCTTGAGCATCATTTCGGGCGAGGCACGCTTGGGATTCGCAGGCGCCTCGGTAATTTTCAACGCGTCTACGATCTGCCGGAACGTCTCATTGGCCAGGCCCACCGTGAACGACGTGTCAGGCGCGCAGATGCCGAACGGCTGTTACTGCGGCAGTCTGCCGAGTCACTGGGCGTCGCAACGGTGCGGGACCTGGCCGACTATTACCGTATGACGGCACGTGATGTGGCTCCGCGTGTGAAGGAACTTGTGGAGGAGGGTGCTCTTACGCCCGTAAAGGTCGAGGGCTGGACGGAACAGGCCTACCTGTCTGCCACGGCGCGCTTGCCGCGCACGATTGACGGAGCGTCGCTGTTATCGCCGTTTGATCCGATCGTATGGTTTCGTCCCCGCGCCGAGCGTCTCTTTAATTTCGAATATCGCATCGAGATCTATGTGCCGCAGGCGAAGCGTCGGTGGGGCTACTATGTCCTGCCATTCCGGGTGGGTGACAAAATCGTTGCACGCGTCGACCTGAAAGCTGACCGCCAGCGAAAAGTCCTGCTGGTCAAAGCGCTACATCATGAGCCCGGTGCCGACCCAAAAAAAAACGAGTCCGCCCTGCGGAGCGAACTCGATTCACTGGCGGAGTGGCTGGACCTGGAGTGGGTCAGCTACTGTTGACGGTTCCTGCGTTCGCCCTGTGCGCGACGTTTGTCGGGCAGGTGCTGGCGTGCCGCCGCCTTTGTCTAAGCGCGTCGGTCGATTGGGTGAGCCCCGCAACCGGGAGCAACAGGGCGAGGCCCGAGGCCGCTGCGATCAGGTGAAGCTTGTGCATTTTCGTCTCCTTGGCAGATTTCCGTCCGCCGTCTGTCCGGCGTCTATCGTAACTAACGTGGCCCCGGTGGTATGCGTTGACAAAGATCTGTGAAAAACTAGTGGCATGAACAAGCTCTTTCAAGTGGCGGCGATTGCGGCAATCCTCTTGCTAATCAGCGGATGCGGAAGCAGACCGGAACTGCCTGCGCGGAGCGCTGCGGTCCCGGTGGGTGTTGATTTCTCAGGGCGGTGGGAATTGCAGGGCCGCAACGATGCGGCCGATGCCCGTCAGGTCGAACGTGAACAGGGCATCTACGTGCCCCCTGCGGGATCAACGCGACGCCAGCAGACCCCGGAGCGTTCTGGCCGCAATAAGCGCTCGAAAGGCACGGTTGTCCACGTGTTCATCGAGAGCGGTCGTTCATTAAAGATTTCGCAGACCTCGCACGGCATATTTGTCAGTTTCGATCGCTCTGTCGTCGAGGAATATACGTTCGGTGAGAAGCGGGTGGTCTCTCTGGGTCCAATCGAGGCCCAGCGCGTCTCAGGCTGGGAGGGCGCGGTCTATATCGTTGAAACGATGGATGAGCGCGGTGTCATCCTCACTGAAACGTGGGCACTTGCGGGCGGAGGGAGTGAACTGGTCAGGGAGATTAAAATTCAGGACGGTGAGCAGCAGCTGCACTCCTCGAGGCAGGTGTTCGACCGTATCTGAAAAGAGGGCAGTGGCTCCTTGGTTAGCCCGGCGGGAAGGAAAGGCTTTCCGCAGAGCCACCACCCAGGGGTCGACTAGTTCTGCATTTCGAAGCGAAAGCGATAGTTCACATTGGTAGCCACCTGCGGCGCACCGTCCACAACGGGCGCGCGGAAACGAAATTTCTGCGCAGCCTGAAGTGCGCTTTTCTCGAAAACGCCATGGCTCGATCCCGTGACCTGGATATTCGTAACCTGGCCGCTCGTCATGACGTCAAAGCTCACATCAACCCAGCCTTCGATGCCCCTGGCTTGTGCCGGGGCCGGGTAGGTCGGTTGCACCCTCACGATGGCAATCAGGGGCCCATCCGGATCGCCGATACGGCCGGGTCGTGTGTTGCCCGGGGGCGGTGCGGAGGCTCGGACGGGATTGTAGATGCCAGGGCCGGGTTTGCCGGTCGGTCTGCCGGCTGGCGGTATCGGTGCCGACATGATGGTTTCCTTGTCGTAGTCGGGGGTTGGCGGGGGAGGTGGTGACGGCTGCCGCGGGAGGTTAATCCAGTCCACGATGGTTCTCGGTCGCGGCTCGCTTTCGGCACCCGGCTGAAGGGGTATAAGGCCCTGCATGGCGTACAGCAGGGCGCAGGTCATCAGGGTCCCCGTGGTAACAGCAGATGCGTATCTGCCAAACATGGTCTGGCTCCTGTCAGTTTCCCGCCAACTTGGATACCTCGAATCACAAGGTATATTGTACATACCTAGAACCACAAAGTAAGTCTTGTTATACCCTTTAGTTCGAGGTATGTTTGAGGGATGGCCAAAAGCAACCCTCCATTCATGAGCGGCGTGCCTGAACTCCTGCTGCTGAGGCTTCTCGTTAATCGTGAGATGTACGGCTATGAGCTGGTGCGATCGATTAAAGAAGTGACCGGTGAGGCCATATCACTGGGCGAGGGGGTCATTTATCCGGTGTTGCACAGCCTCGAGCGCAATGGTTCGCTCAAAGCCCGTCGCAAACCGGTCGGCGGGCGCACTCGGGTCTATTATTCCCTGACAAAACAGGGACATGGGCGCTTGCAGGACCTGCAGGACGACTGGCGACGGATTCAAGGCGGTATCGAGACTGCATTGGAGAGCCCCGGTCATGCATGAACCCGATGTCCATGACCTTGCAACGCGTCTGGTGCAAAGCGGCATAGCGGCCCGCCATGCGCATCGGGCCGCAAATGAAATTCGCGATCATTATGATGACCTCGTCGACGCGGCGGTTAAAGACGGGGCACCCCGCCGGGAAGCTCGCCGCCAGGCGGCCCGCGAGCTCGGCAAAATAGATGATCTGGTCTCGGAAATGAGTGCACGGCGGGAGCTGAAAGCCTGGGCTTATCGCTACCCGCGCGCGGCCCTGGTCGTTTATCCCCTCGCTTGTCTCGCGGCGCTGCCCGCGGCGCCGGTCTATGCGGGCATAGCAAATGCGCCATTATTGGCGCGCTGGGGCGCCAGCCTGCTGGCAGCGGCTCTGTTTACGGCAGGTTTGCTGCTGGTATTGCAGCTCTCAATTCTGTTCGGCTAAAGCCGGCGCGGCTCAGATCGGGTTGTAGCGGGTCAATGTTGCCCGGAAATTGAGTTTGCCCTTGCGGTGCTGTTCTATAACGACAGGCAGGTAGTCCAGTGCAGCGGCACACCACAGCGTGGTCACCCTGGATGAGCCCTCTTTCTGATGCTGGATGCCAACCACCTCATAGGTCCCTGCCTTGGTTTTGATCTCACGGGCGCCGACATTGCGCACATTGGCAATTCGCATCTTGTCGACATCAAACAGCACGTAGGTGTCGCTCGGGCCACTATTGAGCAGGTCGTGCATCAGCTCGTACTGGATCGAGACATTGTCGTGCGCGATGCCATCGAGCTGCAGCAGCACTTCATCGCTGCCGACGGTTCCGCTGGCCTGGTTCGTGGTCCAGTCAAACTCGATACGGGTTTCAGGATCGCCGCGAATCGTGTCGACCTCATGAAAATTGACGGGCCTGACACCGTCTGGTGCCGTCGCAAACTCGGAACGCACGCGCATATGTCCACCGCGCAGCTTCGCAATGCCCTTGGGTTTGATCACATGAGTGGCGACGTAACCGGTTTCCGTGGCACTCAGCTCGGTGTTCAGCTGGCCGGAGAGGATATTGATCTTTACCTTGTACTCGGCTCGGTGGGGCGTCAATTCCGCCCCAGCGGCCACAGACACGACCAACAGGGCCGCTGCGGCCAGTGCCAGCGCTATTTGGCTCAGGATTTTCAGGTGGGCCTCCTCAGTCGGCTTTGAGAGCGTCTTCAGAGTCTCTCATAAGGGACATGACTGCTCCCTGAACACGCTCCCTGACGGGTTCCAGATTGTCCAGGGCGATATCCCGTGGTACCGGGACAGGCTCGCCTATGGCAATAACCACGCGCGAAAACGGCTTGGGAATCATGAAATCATCCCAGCGGTTCAGGTACCATGCCCGTTCCGCAGCACAGCCGATCGGGATGATGGGTACGCCCGCAATACGGGCCATGAGCACCGTACCCGCTTTGAATTCATACTTCGGCCCGCGAGGGCCATCCGCGGTGGTAACGATCGAATAGCCTTGTTTCATCATGCGCTGCTGATCACGCAGGGCCAGGGCGCCGCTTTGGTTGGCCGACCCACGAATAACTTCCGCGCCCCAGGCACGTGCCACACGCTCCGGCACGTCGCCGTCTACCGAGCCTGACACAAGAAAGCAGGCCTTGAAGCCCCGCCGAATCCAGGAGCGAATCAGCGTTGAGCCGATGACATGGTGCTGATGCCAGTAGGCGGGGGCACACACCGCATCGTCGCCGATATACGGTTCGATATGCCGGGTCCCGATGATGGTCTCGATGCGATAGGTCGAGGTCAGGAGCCTGATCAGTGCACGCAGCACCGGCAGGCCGAGAAAATAATACAGGCGGCGCGCGGGCGTCATGCGACGCCGCGACGATTTACTGCGGCGTGACTCGACGGAATCAAAGTGATTGGGGGATTTGTCGTTCAAGGTCCGGAGTTTGCAGTATCGAATCTGCGCGGGTCAATGTAATATTGCGCCTGCATTCCCACCGCCAATCCTGTCGTTTCAGCGTATCCCATGACCGAACCCCAGCCCGACTACAGGCGGCCACCCGGGCCCGAACAGCCAGTGACCCTGGGCATCGATGCGGAGACGCTTGCGACGCTGCAGGCTCTGCAGGCTGAGCACGGGGATATGGTCAGTATGCTGAAGCCGAACGGCCGGCTGGCCTACTTCGTAAACGATGCGGTGGAAGTTCGGAGGATTCTTGCCAGGCGTCACAGCAAGTATCAGAAGGGGCCGGGATTCGAACGGGTCAAAATGCTCCTCGGCAATGGACTCATTGTCAGCGATGGCGATGTCTGGCGTCGCTCCCGAACGATGATCCAGCCGGCATTCAGTCGCCAGAACGTGCATCGTCTGATGACGGTGATGGTTGAATGCACCGACCGGCGTGCGGCAAGCTGGGCCCGGGCGGCGGCGCAGGGTGAGACCATCAATATCACGTCAGAGACGAGCGACTTCGCGTTGGAACTCATCCTGATCAGTATTTTTGGTGACGACTACGAAAACCGAATCCTGACCGAAGGCGAGAACCCATTCGCATTCCTGAGCCGCGATTCCACGCGCGATCTCAGTGTCGTCATGAAAGTCCGGCATCTGCGCGAATTGCTGCTGAGCATCATTGCCGATCGGCGCGCAGGGAAGGGCAGCCAGCACTTTGATTTCCTGTCCATGTACCTGGACGCAACCGACAAGCAGGGAAACAAGTTTGGCGATGCCGAACTGCTTGATGAGCTTATGACGCTGATCGTTGCCGGTTTCGAGACATCGGCGAACACGCTCAATTGGGTCTGGTACCTGATCGCGAAGCACCCAAATATTGAGGTGAGACTGATCGCTGAGGCGCAGCGCATCGTACCGAATGTAGCGGCGATCACCGCGGAAAACCTCGCCGCGATGGAGTACACACAACAGACGCTGGAGGAGGCGTTGCGACTGTATCCCCCGGTGTGGCTGTTCACACGCCGCTCGCATGCCCAGGACGCACTCGAAATGTACGACGTACCGCCAGGTACGGACATCTATCTTTCGCCATACATCCTGCACCGCACTGATCACTACTGGCCGGGACCCGGACGCTTCGATCCGGATCGTTTCGCACCGACGGACAAGCCGAAAAAAGACCTGCCGTATTTCCCGTTTTCGCTCGGGCCGCGACGCTGCCTTGGTGAATATTTCTCTTTTCTAGAAATGAAAGTACACCTGGGACTGCTGCTGCCGCGTTTTCGCATGCAACCCGTCGATGACGCGGAGCCGGAACTTGAACTGGCGATTAACCTGCGTTCGGCGGAAGATATCCAGATGCGACCTTCCATACGTTAAGGAACACATGAAGCTCTATAACAGCATGATCGACCTGTTGTCGGACGTTAAAGACTGCGACCGGGAAATCCGTTTCATCGACGGTGAACACGACGAGTCCGTTCTCAGTTTTTCCGCTTTGTGGGAGGAAGCGCTCGCATTGCTGGGCTCGCTGCAACAGCGTGGTATGAAGCCCGGCGATGAGCTGATTATTTTCAGCAAATCCAACAGGAGCTTCGTGATTGCGTTTTGGGCCGCCATTCTGGGCGGCATCGTGCCGGTGCCGGTCGCCGTCGGTATCAGCGATGAACACAAACACAAGCTGTTCCGCATACTCGCGCAGCTCGAGAACGTCACGCTGTTTACCGAGATGGATCTGCTGCAGCGGCTGCTCGATTTTGCGAAGGAGCGTGAGCTGGCTGATATTACGCAGCTGCTGGAGACGCACGCGGTCCTGATGAGTGATGTCGAGCCCGGTGCGCATGGCGAACTGTATGCAGCGGCGCCCGACGATACCGCCTTCATCCAGTATTCGTCGGGTTCAACCAGCGATCCGAAAGGTGTGGTACTGACGCATCGCAATTTGTGCGTAAACATCCGCGCGATTGTGGAGGGTGCCGATTGGCGCGAAGACGACCAGGCGCTGAGCTGGATGCCGCTGACGCATGATATGGGCCTGATCGGTTTCCACCTGAGCGTGCTCGCCGCCGGCATGAACCACGCGGTCATGGACACCAGCGTGTTCGTGCGTCGACCACTGCTGTGGATGAGTAAAGCCAGTGAACTGCGCGCGACGCAGCTGTGCTCACCAAACTTCGGCTACAAACATTTCCTCAAGCTGTTTGTGCGCAAAGGGCTTCCGGACATTGACCTGTCTTCGGTGAAACGCATTCTCAACGGTGCCGAACCGATTTCCTGGGATCTCTGCGAGGAATTCCTGACAGCCCTGGCGCCGCACGGTTTGAAGCGCAACACCATGCTGCCGGTCTACGGACTGGCCGAAGCGACTGTCGGCGTGTCGTTCTCCGAGCTCGGACCTGAGTACGCGCGCGTCATCATGGACCGTCACAGCCTGCAAATCGGGGAAACGTTCCGCGCTGTGGACGAAGCGGATAGCGATGCTGTCAGTTTCGTGACAGTCGGCAAGGCGATCCGCGATGTTGATATTCGGATCACAGATGACAACGATGACGAGCTGTCGCCTGGCCATATTGGTCACATCCAGTTACACGGTGGCAGCATGACTGAGCGCGTCTACGCTGACCCTGAGGCGACAGCCGCACTGTTTACGCAGGACGGTTGGCTGCGGACCGGTGACTGTGGAGTCTTTGTCAACGACCAGCTCGTTATTACGGGCCGCCAGAAAGACATCATCATCATCAACGGGCAGAACTACTATCCTCATGATATCGAGGACATTGTCGCGCGAATCGACGGCCTCGACCTCAACAAGGTTGTGGTGGCCGGCGCTACGCCCAAGGGCGGACAAACTGAGGAACTCGTGGCTTTCATTCTGTATCGCCAGGATCTTGACGACTTCAGGCCATTAATCGATGCGGTGCGTGACGTCGTCGGCGAGCAAACCGGCATCGCGGTCGACACCGTTATCCCGGTTCCCAAGATCCCGAAGACAACCAGCGGCAAAGTGCAGCGCGGCAAGCTGCTGGAATCCTATTTCGACGGGGAGTATGACGCTGTGCTCAATGAGCTGCAGCCGTCGGAAACGGCGGAGGAGTCGGTCGACACCGACCCGCTGGTGGCTGAGCTCGAGCTGATTTGTCGGGAAGTGGCCAAAGATCGGAAGATCAACGCAGATGACAATCTGTTCGAAGTCGGTGTAAGTTCCTTAACACTGACCGAAGTCGTACTGGCAATCGACGAGAAATACCCGGGCAAACTGGATATCAGCGATTTGTTCGACTACCCGACGCTGCGTGAGATCGCGGCGTTCCTGAAGAGGGACACCTGATGACGTACGCACGCATCGCCGGAATTGGCAGCTTTCTGCCAGAAAAGGTTGTAAGTAATAAAGATCTCGAGAAGATCATGGAAACCTCGGATGAGTGGATCCGGGAACGTACAGGGATCAAGCGTCGTCACATTGCCGGTGAGGGTGAGACGACCGGTTCAATGGGGCTCGAAGCCGCAAAACGGGCCATGGATATGGCTGGTGTCAGTGCGGATGACATTGATCTCATCATTCTCGGAACGGCTACGCCCGACAAAGTATTCCCCTCGACCGCCTGCATTATTCAGCGCCGACTGGGCGCCAAGGGTGGTCCGGCCTTCGACGTGCATGCGGCCTGCAGTGGCTTTCTCTACGGGTTGGACCTCGCAAATCGCTACGTGCAAACCGGCGGCGCGCAAAAGGCCCTGGTCATCGGCTCCGAAACGCTCTCACGCATTACCAACTGGGAAGACCGTGGCACAGCCGTGCTGTTTGGCGATGGCGCGGGTGCCGTGGTTCTCGAAGCCTGCGACGAACCCGGCATTATGGCGACGCATATCCACGCAAACGGTGAGTACGAGGAACTTCTGCACGTGAAGCAGGGCGTTTCTATTGGTTACGACATCACCCGCAAGGGCGAGGCTTTCATCGAAATGAACGGCAATGCCGTCTTCAAGCGTGCGGTGGCGACGTTCGACAGCATCGCGCGTGAGACGATTGCGGACCTGGACGGGCACATCGACGATATTGACTGGTTTGTGCCGCACCAGGCCAACATGCGCATCATCAAGGCGGCGGCCAAGAAAATCGGCCTGCCAATGGAGCGTGTCATCGCCACGGTTGATGAGCATGCGAACACCTCTGGTGCGTCGATCCCGCTGGCTCTGGACCAGGCCGTGCGCGATGGGCGTATCAAGCGCGGCGATACGCTCCTGATGGCAGCCTTCGGGGCGGGTTTCACCTGGGGTTCGGCGATGCTCAAATTCTGAGGCAACCGCATCAGTTTGGACCGGTACAGGCCGGCTTCATACCGATAATCCACTTTAATTTCGATGTATAACTTATTAATTAATAAAAGATTCCGGCCTTTTTATCGAGGCATGCTTTGGAGTGCTCTGCTGCTGGCCGCGTCGGCAGGGGGCGAGGAATATCCTGACCAAATCAGTGCCGGCCAGATCCGCGAGATGGTCAGCGGTCATGCGCTGGAGGCCATTTCCCTGTACCGGGAATTCCTGTCGTTGCCCAATGATGCGAACTTCCCGGACCAGATAGTCGGTCTGAACGGGTGGGTAAAGCATGCCTTTGAGCAGCGCGGTTTCACTGCGCGACTCATTCCCACCGACGGCAGTCCGTCGATCTACGCCGAGCGTCTCTCCGCTGGCGCCACCAGGACCGTGCTTATCTATCTGCAGGCAGATGGCCAGCCGGTAGATCCCGCGGCCTGGCAGCAGCCGAGCCCTTACGTGGCGGTCCTTAAAGAGCAGTCTGCTGATGGGGCCTGGGAGACTATCAGCTGGGACGCCGTGCAGGGCAGCCTGAACCCGGACTGGCGCATCTTCGCCCGTTCGGCATCGGACTCGAAGGGACCGATGACGCAGTTCCTGATGGCCATAGAGTTGCTGAGCAGTATCAATGGACGGCTTGGCTACAACCTCAAGGTTTTAATCGACACCGAGGAAGAGCTTGGATCGCCTCACCTGGCGGCGGCCGTCCGGGCCCACAGCGAACTACTGGCTGCCGACATGCTGCTGATCTTCGATGGTCCGCCGCATGCGTCGAATCGCCCGACCGTGTCACTTGGCGCGCGGGGTATTGCGACGATCACGCTGACCGCCTATGGCCCGCGAGTAGCACAACACAGTGGCCACTACGGCAATTTCGTACCGAATCCGGCCCTGGCGCTCGCTCAGATCCTCGCATCGATGAAGTCATCGGACGGCGTCGTAATGATCGACGGCTTCTATGATGGGGTCGCCATTGACGACAAGACTCGGTCGATGCTCGAGGCCGTTCCGGATGATGAAGAAGCAATCCTGGCTTCTATGGGTCTGGTTCAATCTGACGCGGTGGCCGACAGTCTGCAGGAAGCGATTCAATACCCATCACTGAATATCCGGGGCCTGTCCGCCGCATGGACAGGGGCGGCATCAAGGACGATTATTCCACCAACCGCTGTGGCCGAGATTGATATCCGGCTCGTAGTCGAATCGGATCCTGTTCACCTCATTGGCCTGGTTCGGACTCATATTGCAGATCTCGGCTTCACGGTGCTGGATCATGCACCGTCAGATGCCGAGCGCATGGCTTACCCCCGAATTGTCAGTTTTGACCACGAGGTCGCCTATGGAGCGTTTCGGACTGACCCGGAGGCACCACCCGCGCGGATGGCCAGGGCAGGAATGCGGCATCTGTTCGGCGAGGAGCCGATTGTCGTGGTGACGATGGGCGGCTCTATTCCGATAGCGCCAATTATTGACGCTCTGGACTTGCCAGCTGCAACGGTGCCCACCGTCAATATCGACAACAATCAGCACAGTCCCAACGAAAATCTGCGACTCGGCAACTTCCTTGAAGGAATCGCAATACTCATGTCCGTGCTACAGCAGCAGCCACCTGCAGATTGACGGGCTGCAAAGTTTGCCTGTTTTTGACATAACTGCCTGAAATTCCGCATTTTGGCGCAATTTAGTGTGAACTGGTTCACACTTTGGCCAAGGTGCTGTCTCTATACTGCAAATTGAAGCCTGTCGCTAAACACAGACAGGTAACAGTATGGAAGGAAAGATGCCAAAGGATGTCAACGACATACCGCTCGCGGACTCAAATGTGACTCTCAGGCTGGCTAACGTTCAGCGGCGTTGCTCGGAGCTGCTGCTCGATTCAGGCGACGAGCTTGAGCTGACACTCGAAGAACCCGTAGAGACGCCAGATAGCGGCAACCCTTACGACCGCGGCTAGTAAGCCTAGGGCTCAGGGTCAAGCATGGCGACCTCATGCATGCGCCGCATGAGACGCAGCCGCCACAGCCAGATTACCGCAATCATCAGGGCTGCGATTGGGAGTGCGGCGATGGGATACATCAAAACCATAAAGTCGTAAATGCCATGCAGCCCGGACGCAAGCAGGAACCCCTGTATTGCAGCCCCCACGATCGGCCCTTTTGCCAGCCATGCCCGAGTGATCCAATGCGCCCAAATGGAGGCGAACAGGATGTGAATAACCGGCCCGCAAATCCCCGTGCCGCCGATTCCAGGTACGTCAGAATATCCAGGTAGTAGTCGTTCTCTACCGCGGCGTATCCCAGCACGATAACCGGCAATATGAGCAGCCCCTCGAACATCTGGTTATTATCCGCGTATGCCCCCTCGCTATCTCGTTTGGCGGTCACAAATCCTGCTCTTGTTTTGGGTCGGCACGGCGCACGCCGGTGGTGCACTTTTTGATAGTGACAAGGTGCTGGAGGTGTCACTTCAGGGCCCTTTGCAGCAGACCATCGAGGATAGGGAAGAACGCAGGGCATGGCCCTTCAAGCTGCTGATGGATGGTCAGGAGTTCCCGGTGTCGGTCCGCGTTCGTGGGAACAGCAGAGCCCGCGTATGCCATTTTCCACCGCTCAGGTTGCAGTTTGGCAGTGACGCAGCGGTGGGTGGGGTCTTCGCAGGCCATGACAAGCTGAAACTGGTGACGCACTGCAAAGCTAAAGCCAATTACGAAGAAAATGTCCTCGCGGAATACGCGGCATACCGGATATTTGCGCTGCTTTCGGACACCGCGTATCGCACCCGCCTGCTGCGCATCAGTTACACCGACACCGCCAGTTCGGCGAGTGAGCCGCTGATCCGCTATGGCTTTTTGCTTGAGCCCACCACCGATTTGGCAGCAAGAGTTGAGGCTGAACTCGCTGAAACCCCCAATGTCGTGAAATCACTTTTGCAGCCGGACCAGGCGGCGCTGGTGTTTGTCTTTCACTACCTGATAGCGAATACCGACTGGTCACTCGTCACGGCGACTGGAGAGGAACACTGCTGCCATAACGGCACGCTGCTGGCGAAAGAGGGCATGCACTACCTGGTTCCGTATGACTTCGATCTTGCCGGCCTCGTGAATGCCCGATATGCGCGCCCCGACCCGAGTGTGGGCATCAGGAGTGTTCGGGTTCGCCGCTATCGCGGATATTGCATTCCAGATCTGCAGATTATGGCGGCAGTGCAAGCCATCCGGGATCGAGAAGCGGAAATAACCGCTTTGGTCCAGGATCTGCCCGCTACCGGCGGCAAAGAAACCAAGCGGCGCCTCGAATTGCTGGAACGCTTCTTCCAAAAAGCCAGTAACGATGAAGAGTTAGTCGCGACGCTGGAACAGAAGTGCATCGGCTGATGAATAACACGTTTCTGTATGTGGTAACGGTACTGATCTGGGGGTCGACCTGGCTGGCCATCGAATTTCAATTGGGCGTGGTGGAGCCGGAGGTGTCGATCGTATATCGCTACATGCTTGCATCGGCGATTCTATTTATTACATGTAAAATTAGAAACTTATCGCTTTCTTTTAAAGTAAAAGATCACTTATGGTTCGGTGCGCTCGGGTTCTTCCTGTTTGGCATGAACTACATCCTGACGTATCGGGCGCAGGTCCATATCACTTCGGCTCTGGCGGCAATCGCTTTCTCGATGTTGCTGTGGATTAATATCATCCTGTCGCGCGTCTTTTTCGGCACGCGGGCGGGCGCCCGCGTTTTGGCAGGGGCATTGCTGGGTATCGTCGGGATTGTGATCCTGTTCGCGCCCCGCATTGAGTCTGTCTCGATTAATGACGGGGTGTTCTTCGGCTTTTTGCTGGCAATGCTGGGCGCCCTGTTGGCATCGGGCGGCAATATGGTCTCACAGGCCGCACAGAAACGGGCGCTGCCGGTTATGCAGGGAAACGCCTGGGGAATGTTCTATGGCGCAGTAGTCACCGCAATCGTGGCTGTCGTCAGTGGTCATGAATTCATTTTTGACGCGACTTTTACGTACATCGCGTCGTTGGTCTATTTGGCAATATTTGGTTCGGTCGTCGCGTTTGGTGCATACCTGACGCTGCTCGGCAGGATTGGCGCCCACAAGGCCGGGTACGCGTCGGTCATGTGGCCGGTGGTCGCCCTGATGCTGTCAATAGCATTTGAAGGGCTACAACTGGACCTGTCGATTGTTACGGGAACATCGCTGGTCCTGCTGGGTAATTTACTGGTTCTTAAAAAGAGCGCCTGATTCCCCAGCGGCCGGCCTGGTCAAAAAGGGAGAACAATCATGCGTGGCCGAAACCCCATCGAGGACCTCGCTCACCTGCGCCATGAGTTCGGGGAACACGGCGGCGTCAACATGTCCATCGAGACAAGTTCGACGTTCACTGTTATCGATCCAGAAACCATGCCCGACCTGTTTCAGGGTCGCGCGGGTCCGGACAGAGGCTGCTACCTCTACGGGCGCCATTTCAATCCGACCGTGTACAACCTGGGCCGCCAGATGGCTGCGCTGGAAGGCACGCAGGCGGCGTACTGCACGGCAAGCGGCATGGCGGCGATTTCGGGCGTCATTATGTGCCTGTGCAATGCCGGGGACGAAGTTGTCGCTTCGAGTGCCATCTACGGCGGTTCCTACGCATTGCTGCACGACTTTCTACCTGCCAAATCAGGTATTACCACGCACTTCGTCGATATTTCTGACGTGGACGCGGTGGCCAATGCCATCACGGACAAGACGCGCCTGATCTTCACCGAGAGCATTTCGAACCCAACGCTGCGACTGGCCAACATTCCACGACTGTCAGCCCTCGCGAAGGAAAGCGGGATACCGCTGGTTGTCGACAACACCTTCAGTCCGCTGATCCTGAGCCCTGCGGTGCTCGGTGCCGATATCGTGGTGCACAGCATTACCAAATATATCAGCGGTGCCTCTGACGTTATCGCGGGTGCTATCTGTGGCAGCGAGACCTTCATCGGCGCGCTTATGGACCTGCATATGGGCCCGCTAATGCTGCTCGGGCCGACAATGGACCCGAATGTGGCGGCCGGCATCAGCCTGCGGATTCCTCACCTACCCTTACGCATGAACGCGCACAGCCAACGGGCGCTCGCAATAACAGCACGCCTGGACGAGCTCGGGCTCAAGGTTACCTACCCGGGCCTGCCGCATCATCCCGATCATGCGCTGTTCGAGGAACTGCATTGCGACGAATACGGCTACGGGGGCGTGTTCACGCTGGATGTTGGCGACGAGGAGACTGCGAACGCTCTGATGTCGTGCCTGCAAAACGAGCAACGCTTCGGGTACCTTGCCGTGAGCCTTGGCTATTTCGACACCCTGATGTCCTGTTCCGGGTCGAGCACATCCAGTGAAATGAGCGACGAAGACAAGGACTCGGCCGGTATCTCTCCGGGCCTGCTGCGCATCTCGATTGGCTATACCGGCACGCTGGAGCAGCGCTGGTCACAGTTGCAGGCCGCGCTTCGACACACCGGGCTCATATAGGAAAAGACATCGCGCGGAACGGGGGATCATTGTAAAGTTAGGGCACCTGAAGCTGGAGCTCTCTGATTTTCAATGAAATTCCTTCTCACTCTTATTGTCGTGGCGGTTATTGTGGCGGTAGTTCGCAAACTGGTTCGCCACAAGAATCTCGCTCCGCTGCTGCCCCGCAGGTACAACTTCGGCAAGCGACGAGACACGCTGCGCGAAACTCTGCGCCTGCTTGACGAACGCGGTGCCAAAGCCCTTCTGGAAACGGGCGTTGCCCGCATGGGGCTGGAGAAGTCGAAGGGAGATGGCGCTTCGACGATCGTATTCGGGCTGTGGGCGAAGCAGAATGATGCCCATCTTTACGCGGTTGATATCGACCCCGCGGCAACGGAGCGGGCCGGGCAGGCCGTCGTCATGATGGATCTGTCGGATAGTGTCACATTGGTGACCTCGGACTCCGTAGCGTATCTCGACGAGTTTACCGATATGGTCGACTTCTTGTACCTGGACAGTTACGACTATCACAAGACCGATACGGCGATTCAGACCGCCAGTCAGGATCATCACCTCAATGAAATCAAGGCGATAGAGGGGTGTCTGCACGAGGATACGGTCATATTGATCGACGACTGCGATCTGCCGAACGGCGGCAAGGGAAAGCTTGTCATCGAACGGCTCACGGCGAATGGCTGGAAGGTCCACATGTCGGAGTACCAGGTCATCCTGGTCAAGGGCGAGTAGCCCTTTCCGCGAGAGGTATTTTTGTCTCCTGAATTCATGCTGATTGCGCTGATCCTGTTCCTGGGAGGCGCGATTGCGGTACCGATTGCGTCCCGCCTTGGGCTTGGCTCGGTACTGGGCTATCTGCTGGCAGGCATTGTGCTGAGCCCGGTGCTGCACTGGGCCGATACGGATGTCACCCGCCTGCAGCACTTCGCGGAATTCGGTGTGGTCATGATGCTGTTTCTGGTCGGCCTGGAATTGAGTCCCACGGCCCTCTGGGACATGCGTTCGAGAATCTTCCTGCTGGGTGGTTTGCAGGTGGTTGGGACAACGATTCTCGCTGCGGCTATTGCGGTGGGTCTGGGGCAGCCATGGACGGTCGGTCTGGCTATTGGCATGGTGCTCGCGCTCTCATCGACCGCAATCGTCAATCAGACGCTGAGCGAGAAGGGCTTGCTGCGCTGCGATGGTGGTCACGCCAGCTTCTCCGTCCTGCTATTCCAGGACATTGCGGTCATTCCAATGCTGGTCTTTATCCCCTTGCTGGCGATGCCTGAGCTACGCGATGCGACGCTGCAGGTCGCGGCTTCAGGGCATGGCACTACCGAGCAGCACGGATTGAACCTGAGCCTGGTGGATGGTCTGCAGGGCTGGCAGGTTGCGCTCGTCTCGTTCGCCATGATCGCCGTCGTTGTCGCGGCGGGCCACTACCTTACCGATCCGATATTTCGGTTCGTGTCGCGGTCGCGCTTGCGGGAGTTGTTCGTTAGCACCGCCCTGATGTTGGTCCTCGCAATTGCGCTGCTCATGACGATGGTTGGCCTGTCGCCGGCGCTCGGGACCTTTCTTGCCGGCGTAGTGATGGCCCGCAGTGATTACCGCCATGAAATCGAAAGCGACATCAGCCCCCTGAAAGGAATATTTCTTGGCGTCTTTTTCATCACGGTGGGCGCAAGCATTGATTTTACGCTGCTGTCTGACAATGTCAGGACGGTCCTGGGGCTTACCTTCGGTTTAATCTTGATAAAGGCATTGGTGCTGTACGGTCTCGCGCACCTGTTTCGACTCAAGGGTGGCGACAAGTGGCTGCTCACACTCGGTCTTGCGCAAGCGGGTGAATTCGGTTTTGTACTGTTAACGTTTTCTGTGGCAAACGCAGTATTGCCAGGCGAAATTGCCGATCTGCTCTTGCTGGTCGTGGCGTTATCGATGTTACTGACCCCGTTGTTGTTCATTCTCTACGACAAAGTGATCGCACCGCGTTATTCAAATCGACAGGAACGCGAAGCCGATGCGATAGATTCGTCTGCCAGGATAATTATTGCCGGGCACGGTCGGTTTGGCGGCATCGTCAACCGGGCATTGAGTGCGGCAGGATTTGAAACGACAGTGGTTGACTACAGCTCCGAACAGCTCGAAATGCTACGCGGTTTCGGATTGCGCGCGTACTTTGGCGATGCAACGCGTCCGGATCTTCTGCAGGCAGCGGGTATCGAGGAAGCCAAAGTGCTGGTCGTGGCCATTGATGGGAAGGAGTCCGTCACGCAACTGACCCGGTATGTAATAGAACGCCATCCGCAGGTCCACATCGTCGCGCGCGCTTACGATCGCATGCATGTCTATGATCTTTGGTCGATCGGTTGTCGTGACATTATTCGTGAGACCTATGACAGTTCAATCAGGGCAGGGCGGTCGGCGTTCGAGGCACTCGGCTTCTCCAGGGATCAGTCAGGCATGATGATGGCTGAGTTCGAGGCAATGGATCGCAGGATAATGACTGATCTCGCGGACCTCTACGACACCGATGTGCCGATAAGCGAGAACGAACCCTTCAAAGCACGATACCGCGAGATGCAAAATGAATGGGAGCATGAGTTGAAGGGGCGCATGGGTGTAACGAGGCCTGACGAATCATGAAAAATACCGCGACAATTCGGGTTTCGCTCATCGCTATTGCACGCCCATACAGAACGGCGCTCGTAATGACGCTTTTTGGACATCATTCAATCACTCGAGGTCGTACGCTATGAAAGCAGTATCTATATTTTCTCATCGCGAACTCAAAGATCGTGTGCCTGCCCACGCGCTCGTCGCGAGCGTCGATCTTGTTGTAACTCGTTACGATGATGAAGTCAGTGTGCTGTACGGACGCTGCGCGCACCGTGGCGCGCTCATGTCCGATGGCCATATCGACGGCGAGAACATCATTTGTGGACTGCATGGGTGGGACTACCGCCTCGATACTGGCGTCAGCGAATACGATAACTCAGAGACCCTGCCGAAATTCAATGCCTGGCTCGAAGGCGACGAGGTTTTCGTGGATGAGGACGAAATCGCCCTTTGGGCGAAGAATCATCCCCAGCCCTACAATCGGAACAGTTATCAGGGCGCGTACCAGGACCCCACTGGCACGGCAGATGAGCCGCACGTAAAGCTCATCCGCAAGCTCGCCAATGAAGGTCTGAGCAAGGTAGGACATCATGGTCCCTCAGCGGCGATGGGCGTATCGCGCAATAGCCTGCCGAAATGGGACGATCTGCAGTTTGTCGTTGGACAATTGCACAAGCTGCCGCTGCTGGACGAAGAGGCGGTAGGCACGGACATAGTCATCGGCCCGAACGCCAGGAAGCCGCTCAAACTCGACATTCCGCTATTCGTTTCCGACATGAGTTTCGGTGCGTTGTCCGAAGAAGCCAAGGTCGCGCTGTCGAGAGGAGCAGAACTTGCGGGTACTGGAATTTGTTCGGGTGAAGGCGGGATGCTGCCCGAGGAGCAGGAAGCCAATTCGCGTTATTTCTATGAGCTTGCGTCCGCACGATTTGGGTTTTCCTGGGACAAGGTGCAGAAAACCCAGGCCTTTCATTTCAAGGGCGGGCAGGGCGCCAAGACCGGTACCGGTGGCCACCTGCCAGGCAACAAGGTCAAGGGCAAGATTGCTGAAGTCCGTGAACTGGCCGAGGGCAAGGCCGCCATCTCGCCGGCGCGGTTCCCGGAGTGGGACAGCTTGAGCCAGTTTCGTGATTTCGCCGATGAGGTTCGCGATAGAACCGGCGGCGTTCCCGTTGGCTTCAAGCTCTCCGCACAGCACATCGAGAAAGACATCGATGCAGCACTGGAGGTCGGTGTCGACTACATCATTCTGGACGGGCGCGGCGGCGGCACCGGCGCAGCACCGTTGATCTTCCGCGACAATATTTCGGTACCGACCATCCCGGCGCTGGCTCGGGCAAGAAGACACCTTGATGCCAGCGACGCGCAGGGTATATCACTGATCATTACCGGCGGGCTGAGAACCCCGGCTGACTTCGCGAAAGCTATGGCTCTGGGCGCGGATGGCATTGCCGTGTCCAATGCTGCGATTCAGGCGATTGGTTGTCTCGGTATGCGCGCATGCCACACGAATAACTGCCCGGTTGGTATCGCGACTCAGAAGCCGCATTTGCGGGAGCGACTGCCGGTCGATATTGCGGCAGAACGCCTGGCGAGATTCTTCGCGGCATCGGTGGAATTAATGCAGGTCGTTGCGCGCGCGGCCGGCCACCGGCACCTGTCCGAATTCAACGCCGACGACCTGACATCGTTCAAAACGGACATGTGTCAGCTGACCGGCGTCGCCTACGGGGGCGTCTCGTCTATCCAGTCCTGATTCCGCGTTCAGGCGGCTGCGGCCATTGGCCAGTAACATGCAGCTACCCAGACTGACGCAAAGGAGATGGGCTGACGAAAACTCCTCACCGTCTCCGGTGTAGGGGCAATCGACGCCAATGACCTTGTGATGCGGCTCCTCTGCACGCCGGCCGAATGGAGCGCAATTCGGGGTTGTGCTTAGTGGCTAGGTCCCACGCAGAGTCCGTTTGGCGACCCGCCGGTTCAACACGATAAGTAAGAACAGCACAATGCCCCATTGCGTCAGGCACGTCATGACGCTGAAGGGGTCGAACGGATCGAACCAGCGTTCCGGCGCGTAGACGACGGCGGCCTGATAAAGCCACCAGCCAAGCAACACAGCGGCAAGGCCTGGAATTACGAATCGAATAAGCGCATCCCAGATAGGTCCGGCATTCCAGTCATCCGGTTGATTGTCGATATTCTCGGTACGAAACCGCGACGCACCCTGGCGAATTACGGCGAAAGCAATAAATGCGCCGGAGATCATCAAGGCGACTCCCCAGACAAAGTCCTGATTGGCGAAGAACTCAAGATTGATTGCAGAAGGAATGCCCAGCGTGAAGCCGACGATGCATACGCCAAGGATCGCCTGGCGTCTCGCAATGCCGAAATCGACCAGAATGCGGGTGCTCAGCTCGATCATCGAGATGAGAGAACTAAAAGCGGCGAACGCGAGGCCGAGGAAGAACAATATGGCGAAAATACTCCCGCCCGGCATTTTCGCGAACAGCTGCGGCATCCAGATAAAGGTCAGCCCGGTTGCTGCCGGTCCGCTCGTCTGCATCACCTCCAGCACCTCGCCCTTGCTCATTTGGGTGCCGAGAATTGCAAAAACGGTGCCGAAGATGACGATGGCCGCGAGCAGTGAGACCGTGTTGTTGCCAACGCCCGTGATGATTGCGTTTTTTACGACGCCATGCCGGCTCTGCATATAAGCGCCGTAGGTCAGAATAAGGCCCCAGCCCGCGCCGGTATCCCAGGCATTCTGCGTTAGCGCTTCCAGCCAGATACGCGGCTGCGCGAGCGTAGACCAGTCGGGTGTGAACAAAAAGGCAATGCCCTCGGATGCCCCATCAAGTGTCAGTGTACGTGCCAGCGAGACCAGGACGATGAGCAGGAGGGCAGGGATCAGCACAAGGTTCGCGCGCTCGATCGAGCGTATTCCATTCCAGACGACAACGGCGCCGAGCCCCATGGCCAGTGCGTGAAAACCGACTGGAAACCCGCCGTTCTGGAAGCCATCCCAGACGCCTTGTGAGGCCGCCGCGCTGAGGGGCAGGGGAGCGACGGTCATTTTTATCAGGTAGTAGATACACCAGCCCGCAACCACGGAGTAATAAAACATGATGGCGGTGGCAACAAAGCCGACAAATGCACCCATCCAGGCGAATTTCTCCCCGGCCAGTTTTGCAAACGTCCCGACGACCCCCATACGACCTTTGCGACCAAGTGCGTACTCCGCAATGATCAACGGCACGCTCCAGACGAACAGGAAAACGAGCCAGGCGACGAGGAATGCGCCGGCACCGTCCTCACCAGCGTTCTGGGCGGCAATGCGTGGAAAACGCCAGATATTGCCCGTGCCGACGGCGATGCCAAGCACGCAAAGAATCATTCCCAGGCGCGAGGAAAAACGTTGATCAGCTTGATTCATACAGAGAGGCACCGTGATATGGACGCGCCATGATAACAAACGGGTCGACCGCGGTGGTTGGACGTTCGGGGTCGGTGAGCGCCTGTGCTCACGGGTAGCGTAACTAATCCACTTTCACGGCCAGCGTGTCCTGATGGCCGGAGATAAGTGAGCGAAGGTAGAATGAAAGGTCCTCAAGACCTTTGAAGCCGGCCGCTTTTGCCGCAAGCTCTTTTTCCTCGACGGTGACATCGGCCGGTGCGGCGAACGTTTGCAAGTCGTGGTGGAATCCAATCGTGAAAACATCAACGTCAGAGCCGGCCGCCCGACGAAAAATCATGTTCGGCGTCTGGCCGGTCGATTCAAGATAGGTGTTTTCCATGCGACGCTGTTCGAGAAGTTCAGGTGTTTTGCCACTGGCTGCCTCGAACATCTCAATGTGAAAAAAACCGTTTGCTGCATAGGCGGACTTTAGTGATGACCAGGGTGGTCCGTAGGCAAAGTGGTCCTCGTAAAACGCGAATAATGTCTGACCAGCGGCTATCAGTGCCTCGTGTTTAGCAGCTGCATTGTCGCGCTTTTGTGTTGCCGCCACGGAGTGATAGTCGGTCCAGCTTTGCATCGGGACGATCACGAGTAGGTCCCACTGATCGCCCTGCGAATGGCGCATGAGAAGCGGGCGCTGCTGTCCCGCTTCATCGTAATAGTCCGATGCACTCAGCTGCGCCTCCCAATCCAGGAGGTCCGCCAGAGCGCCGGTCGCAGCCCGAATTGTCGTAACCTTGTACAGGAAATTACCTTCCAACTCTTCGCTGCTGGCGAGCATTGGGACGAAAAACACTAGAACGAATACCGCGAGTCTGCGTAGAGTCATGGGGTACGGGCCTTTCGCTAAGTACTGGAGAGAGGGCACTATAGCGTGGGTTGAGACATGACTATCAGGAGCACTGTCTGAGTTTGCGGGTCAACAGCAACAACCGCTGTTTGTACTGTTCAGCTTTGTCAGGCGAGTACTCGCGGCTAATTTCTGCGTCGATGGCGTCGATTGCATCACGATAGTGTTTCTTGCACGTTGAAGCACCTGGCCCCGGTTTGGGCCCGTGTTGCGGGATATCAGTGATAGAGAGCTCTGGTGTTGCGGCTACCGGCGAGGCGGTTTCAGTTTTCGGGTCAGGTTCTGTCTTCTCGGGTTCAACTGACTTCAGAGACACACACGGTAGCTGCGAATACACAACACCGCCTTCAGCGTCCGTGCACTTGTGTATCTGGGTTTGCGCGTCAGCCGTATTGAGCAAACACAGACCGACCATGATCAGACCAAAACAAAAAGCGCGCCCGTGGATTCCCGCCGATTGTCGGCAGGTGAGATTTTTTGCTGGGTACGGCCCGATCAGCTTCATAAGCCGATAGTACTCCATAGAGGTCCTGTGCTGCGGTTACTTGGCCAGTCTTCCTCGAGATATGCGTATAATGTATATTATGTTAAATCATGTATCGGGTGGGTAGAGAACTCCCAGAGAAAGCGACCTGCTCCGGTTTCGCTCGCGTCCCTCTGCCAAGACGTAGCAATGGCACCAAAACCCGAAGTAACCCGGCCACGAGAGTGCCCTGAAACGATTACTCGCAGGCTGAGAACCCTGGAAGGCACCGCTGCGGCCTGCACTTCATCCTGCTAACTTCAAGTTCTGCGAAGTACGCCTCTTGCGATCAGTACGACTGCGCATGAGCTATTTCAGGCAGCGTCACTGCCAACATCGTCAGAACTAACGTGGAGACTGTGGGCCATTGCGGTAATATCAAATCTCACCGACCAACGCACCACTCAAAACACAGGTTGTCTCCGGATGCCCAAAAACGTCAGATTCTGGACCGCGCTCCTCATATTTCAGTTTGCTTTCGGGTTCGTCGTGTTCGCGATCACGCGTGACGCCTACCAAACCGATGCGGATGTCAGGACGTCTTCGGCACCGGCGATCAATACGACACCGACGGTGGAAAACAGCGCTGTGAACTGGGACGAAATGCTGAGCATGGCAGACCGTGCCCTGTCGAATTCCGGCGCGTCGGCTATCGCCGATCTGACTGATCCACGCGAAATCACACGCAGGGCGGACGCCTACTTTTCGACGCAAGAGTACGACCAGGCGGCCATGCTCTATGAGCGGCTGCTAGGCTTTGATCCGCAGAATGTCGAGGTCCATAACAACCTCGGGATCACGCTGCAGTACCTGGGTCGTTCCGACGAGGCCCGGCGCTGGCTCCGGCAAGGAATCGACATCGATCCCAGCAACCAGCGTATTTGGCTGACGCTGGGCTATGTAGCCAGCGAGACCGGCGATACACAGACCGCCAGGGAAGCGCTCACGAAAGCTACCCAACTTGGATCTGACGACTCGATACGCGCATCCGCGCAACGAATGTTAGACGCCCTGCCGTAAGTTGACGAATTCCCGTGCGGAAACATCGCCAAGCTCGCTGGGTGCGGGCGATTTCTTACGCCTCATTCCTATCTATTGTCCTTAACTTCTGACACAAAGTTGGGCCTTAACCTCCGCAGACAACGATGTAATCTGCCTCGCCCAAACGCCGGGGATGGACGAATCTGGATGATCGAAGGTATTGTTAGAGATGTCGTACACTTTCTTCGTCGGAGCAGTCGGTATCAAACTTCTAGGATCACCTCTCATTTGCGACCTTGCTAAGGTATTCTGACCGTAGTTCCTCGCTTGATGTGATTCATAACCATGAAATTGCCAGTTCTCGTTGTACTTTCGACTCTCTTCTACGTAATCGGTTTTGCACAAGCATCCGTTCCATCGAGTCCGCCGCAGGATGCATTCTTCCGCGCGATCAGCGAACTCTGCGGCAAAGCCTATTCTGGAAAAGTCACCGTCGATAACGCTGACAGCGATAGCTTTGCGAACAAGAAACTCATCATGCACGTCAGGCACTGTGACGAGACGCAACTGCAGATTCCTTTTCACGTCGGTGAAGATGCCTCTCGCACCTGGCTAATTACCAGGACGGGGTCCGGCCTGTCGCTCAAGCACGATCACCGACACAGCGATGGCACCGAGGACACGCTGACTCAGTATGGTGGCCATACGGTCGATGCCGGGTGGGCGCAGGTACAGTCTTTCCCGGCCGACCAGTATTCAAAAGAACTGTTTGTCGATAATGCCATTCCGCAATCCGTCGGCAATACCTGGCAAATGTATATCTACCCTGAACGATTTACCTACCGACTGATCCGCCAGGGGCGGGAATTCAGGGTCGACTTCGATCTGACCAAGCCCGTCGAAGCACCTCCGGCGCCGTGGGGATATGACGATACACCGCGTTAGATTCGAAGCTCCGTAGACAAGACTGACCAACGAAAGTCCCCTCCCCCACACGGGTGTCTGGGTGGGCGTCAGGATTTGTCGCGGGCCTAACCTATACGTTGCTCGATCCATGGGTCCGGAATGCTATTATTCGCGCGCTTTGTCGAGGGCCGGAGAGTTGGGGCGATGACAGTTTCACTGGACTACAAAAAAATTGGATTGCGGGTCGGACTCGAGGTCCACCAGCAGCTCGATACCCGGCGAAAACTCTTTTGCCACTGCCCCGCCGGGGTCTATACCACGAGTCATGATGGTGCGGTGCTGCGGCACATGCGGCCAACGCTGTCGGAACTTGGGGAATATGACGGCACCGCGCTAATGGAGTTCAAGACGAAAAAAAACGTCGTCTATCTGCTCCACAAGTCGAACGTCTGTACCTATGAGATGGACGATACCCCACCCTTTCCCATCAACCAGGAAGCCATTGATATCGCTATCGAGCAATGCCTGATGCTTGGCTGCGATATCGTCGACGAGGTTCATATTGCTCGCAAGCAGTATCTCGACGGATCGATACCAACGGGTTTCCAGCGGACCGCGATCGTCGGCGTAGAGGGGAGTATTCCCTTCCGGGACCGGCGCATCTCGATTACGCAGATCAGCGTCGAAGAGGACAGCTGCCGCGAGGTTTCTGACCGCGGTCACCTCATCGTCTGGCGTACCGATCGACTCGGCATGCCGTTGATCGAGACGGTGACGGGGCCTGACCTGAGAACACCCGAGGAAGTTGAAGAGGCAATATTGTGTATTGGCAGGGTTTGCCGTTCGACCGGGCATGTTCGCGTCGGCATGGGAGCAAGCCGTCAGGATGTCAACGTTTCCGTCGCCGGCGGGCGCAGAGTCGAGATCAAGGGGGTCGCCAAGGCCGGTCTGGCACCTGCACTGGTTCACGGCGAGGCAGCTCGACAAGTCAATTTACTGGAATTGCGGGATGAACTGCGCGGCCGTGGGCTGCACGAGGCCGGGGATATACGCATCCGCCACGAGGACGTCACCCAGCTTGTCGCGGACTCGCGGCTGGATCACTTTCGCGCCGCGGCCTGGCAGAGCGAGCGTGCAACACGGGCCGCGGATCCCGGGTCCGATCTTGAGCACGGTCGCGGCGATTTCTGCGTGCGTGCCGTGGTGTTGCAAGGCCTGGCGCGAACATTAAGTTGGCCAACGCAGCCGGGTTTGACCTTCGCGCACGAACTCATGGGCCGGGTCCGCGTGATCGCCTGCCTCGATCAGCAGCCAACTTTCGTCCACAACGAGAACTGGCCCGATTACGAGGGCTCAGAGCAGGAGCTCGAGCGACTCCGAAGTGGGCTCGACTGTGGCGCCGATGATGCGCTGATCGTCATCTGGGGAGCCGCTGAGGACACCCTTACCGCAGCTGACGAAATCCGGCTGCGCTATGTCGATGCCCTCGACGGTGTGCCGAACGAAACACGACAACCGAAGGCGGACGGATCGACCGATTTCGAGCGTATTTTGCCCGGACCCGACCGCATGTACCCCGACACCGACTCTCCCCCGCAGGCGTTGACCCGGAGTCGGGTCCAAGGCCTGCAGGACACCTTGCCTGAGCCGCCCTGGGAACGTGAGAAACGCTATGGCAAAGTCGGGATTCCGCTGCCAACGATCCACTTTCTGATTCGACGCGGCGGCGCACGCCTGGTCGATCTCGTGGTCGAAAATTGCGGTAGCGACCTCGCCTGGACCTGCTATTTCTTTGGTGAGCGCCTCAAGGGCCTGCGCCGTTCCGGCGTACCGGTTGACCGGATTTCGGACGAGGATTGGCTCGCGCTCTTCAATAGCTTTCGCCAGCAACCGGCGCTACGCGATGCGTGGAAGGAAATTGTCTCGGGCCTCGCCGAGTCGCCCGATCTCGACACGGTCCTGACCGGTCTCGGGCTCGATCGTCGGTGGGACGATCTTCCCGAGAGCGTTCGAGCGGCGGTCGAAACCGAGCCCTTTCAGCAGCCGACCTACAACGATGGTCAGTTCGAGCGATTCCTGATGGGATGCCTGATGTCCGGGCTAAGGGGACTGGTACCTGCGGTGGAGGTCGCCTCCACGCTTTCATCTGAGTTGGAGGCACGGACATGAGTGACACCAAGGACCCCCTGAAGGGCTATCGCGGCCTTGCACGGTCCCGCCTCGAACACTGGGGAATGCGGGTGTGGGGCGACGTTCGCGTCAGGAATACGGCAGGCAGCACCTTCGAAGGCGTCATCCTGCCGCGCAGCGAGACCTTTGACGATCTGCACGTCGTGCTCAAGCTAAAGACCGGTTACAACGTCGGCATCCACGTCGATCGTATCGAGTCGATCGAGGAGCTTGGTTTCAAGGAAGCGGTCTACAAGATCCCCGAGAAGGCGTTTCCGGTTACGCCCGACCTGCCGAACGTGACCCTGCTTGGCACCGGCGGCACAATCGCCTCGCGTCTCGACTACCGAACCGGCGCCGTGATTCCGGCGTTTACGCCGGGCGAACTGTACGGGGCCGTACCGGAACTTGCGGAGCTCTGTAATCTGACTACCAGAAAGATCTTCGGCGTTTTCTCCGAA
Organism: Chromatiales bacterium; assembly: GCA_024679535.1. Taxonomy (GTDB): domain Bacteria; phylum Pseudomonadota; class Gammaproteobacteria; order Steroidobacterales; family Woeseiaceae; genus UBA1847. Next base: position 74,344 of record JAIBDF010000002.1, on the reverse strand, counting down.
AATATGAGTTGGGTCGAGTACGTTACGCTCGCAGAAGCGGTCGGCGAGGCGATCGAGGGCGGCGCCGACGGGATCGTCATTGGTCACGGCACCGATACGATGGGCCACACCGCTTCCGTCTTGTCATTCATGGTGCAGAATAGTCCGGTGCCGATCGTTGTCGTCGGCTCGCAGAGATCCTCGGATCGGCCATCATCCGATGCCGCCCTGAACCTGATACATGCCGTCTCGGCCGCGGGCCGCGGCGATATCGCCGAGGTACAAATCTGCATGTTCGGGCCCACGTCAGACCGCTACGGACTGCTGCACCGGGGCACGCGCTGCCGCAAGATGCACAGCTCCTACCGCTCGACCTTCCGAACCATCGGCGACGTTCCGCTCAGTGTCGTCGACAGAGACGGTTTTACCACGATCAACCCCGACTATCTGCCACGTGATCGCACGCGCAAAGTCCGAATCGACACTCGTCATGACGACCGGGTCACCATCCTCTACTACTACCCGGGGATGAAGCCGGATCTGGTCGATGCTCTCGTGGAAAAAGGCTATCGCGGCATCGTCATCGCCGGCACCGGCCTTGGGCATGTGAACAAACCACTCTTCCCGGCCCTCAAGCGTGCGATCGATCAGGGTGTCCATGTCGTCATGACCGTGCAGACCCTGTGGGGCTTTGCGCAGATGTACGTCTACGATACCGGGCGCGACCTGCTCAATATCGGCGTGGTGCCACTCGATAACATGCTGCCCGAAACCGCGTTGATGAAGCTTGGCTGGGTTCTCGGCCACACCGACGAGCACGATGATGTCATGGCGATGATGCGCAATCCGGTTAGCCATGAAATCACTGAACGTGAGCCTCACAATGGCTATCTGATCCTGCAGGGCGGTCTACCAGAGGTAGACGAGTTCATCACGGATCACTGGAAGTAGTTGTCTGGATTGAGGCACACCAGTCACAAGCGATTCCCGTAGCTCTCGCTCTTTCCACGTCAATCGGTATGCGACGTAGTATTTTAGTGTATTCCGAACATAGCGGACCGTCTCTCGCCCGATTTTACGCGCCGCAATTATTTCGACATTGTCCAGCCACAGGTTGGGATCGTATCCCTCGGCGGTAGCCTGCCTGCGCAAGCGTTGAATTCTGGCAGGTCCGGCGTTGTATGCTGCCAATGCAAACATCCATTGCTGTAATTCCCCCATGTCGGGATCGGCGAAATACCTGTCCATCAGAAAGCGCATGTACCTGGCGCCCGCCTCTATGTTGTCAGACGGCTCAGATATGTCCTGAATGCCAACATTGCGGTCCGCGGCGGTCGACGGCTTAATCTGCATAACGCCACGAGCGCCTACGGGGCTCTCCCGATCATGTTCAAGTTCTGACTCCTGGTAGCCTTGCGCTGCGAGCATCAGCGGATCAATTTCATTCCCGGCCCCGCTGGCGTTGAAATGTTCCATGAGTGGGCGCAGTCGTGCAACGCCAACTTCCGATGTCGAGTTTCGAACCCAATTGAGATTCTCCATGTATCGATTGATCAGCACGTTACCGATCAAAGTGCCCTGCCGATGACCGCGAGCAAAATCGTTGGCAACAGCCGCCAACTGCGGACTGTCTTTGCGAAATGCCCAGGCAATCGACCCACCACCGTGCACCACCAGGTCGTCTCTGACTCGCAGGCCAGATAAGATCTTTGACCAGGAACTCGCCTTGTAGCTGTCAACAACAGTGGCTGTAACCAGACCGGCACTGACCATCTCAAGAATATCCTGAGATCTCAGAAGCTCATTGGCCAGATCTATCCGGACGGGCGCGAGCCCGCGGTCAACGAGGTCGACATTAAGCTCGGTTAGATGCTCGAAATAGCTGGATGACTTACGGACATACACGCTACGGCCGGCCAGATCGTCCAGTGACAGAACATCATCACCCTCGCTTGGTGCGAAGACGACCACTTCGTCGATGTTACGGGCAAATGGAATAGAAAAATCGACCAGCTCCGAACGTGCTTCGGTTATCGTGAGATCGGCGGCGACCATGTCGGCCTTGCCGCTTAGCAACGCCGCGATCAGCCGGTCACGACTGACTGGCATCGGCAAAATCTCAACCTGGTCCAGCCCGCGATCCAGTCCGACGTTCAGCTCTTCCTGCAGTAAATGCAGGAGTTCGGCTACCATGCCGCGGGGCTTGCCGTTGTAATAGAAGAACTGTGGCCCGCCGGGAACCACCAGTACCCGGATGACGCGCCGTTCGATCATGCCATCCAGATCGCCGAACCACGGGGCGGTCAGGTCGCCGAACTGTTCCGGCAACAAGTCATCCAACGACGGCAATGATCTGGTCGGCTCATCCTGAGACTCTGTGGATTCCGACTTCGGGGTGGTCGCTGCCGCGTCGCTTGCGACCGCTTCGATCTCGGGCTTCGGCTGCTCCTCTGCTTGCGGATCCGAGCACGCTGCGAGCAGCAGCAAACACAGGCAAAAGGCGCTGAGCAAGTCAACCGAAGGGGGCTGCCGATTAGTAGCGTTGTTATTCATCACCTCCCCTACTTTGCGGTAAATGCTGGGTTTTGTCATCTGCGCATCGGTTATGCTGGCGCCATGCTTGTACGTGTTCTGCCCCTTATCGCTGCAATTGCCCCGCTGATAGGCATCAATATCGCGTACTGGATTGGGGCAAATAATGATGTCCTGCCATCGTGTATTCCCTACCTCGACGGCTGCACGTCGATCAGTTCAACGGGACGTTACCCCCCGGGAGACCGGTTATTCAGGGCTATCCTGTTACCCCAGTCGACGGTCCTTGCATTGACCTGGTATTTCGCCGTTCTCTGGCTCAGGTCGCTAAAGCCGACGACTAAGGCCGGGCCCGTGATCCTCGTCTCGGGCGTTGTGGGCGCCATCGCCCTGGTGCTGTATGTCTCCTACCTGGCAAGCAACGACCCGTTCTACGAAATCATGCGCCGCTATGGCGTCTATTTGTATTTCGGGGGTACCGCATTGGCCCAGTTGGTGTTGTCGTTGTCACTCGACCGCTCACCGCTGCAGCGCGCAATGGTCTGGATCACGGTGACGCCGTGGGCTCTGGGCGTTATCAACCTGGTGCAGAAAGCGGTTTTCGGGACGCTCAACAGCAATGAAAATCGCATCGAGTGGATCGCCTCGCTCCTGATGCAGGTGTGGTTCGTGCTCTTGTGGATTTCCTGGCGAAAGACGCGGCTTAGCGTCGCACTCTCGACCCGCTAGCGATCAAACGGATTCGAGAATTTCGGATCCGTCAGCACAGCATCATCGGTTAACGACTCCAGGAAGACGAGCAGGTCCGCGCGCTCCCCAGCGGTTAGTTCAAACCCTGTAACGAATTCTGATTTGTAAGGACTCAGACGGCCATCACCCGCCAGTTCGCCGTCCGCTATCAGCCGTCCGCCGCGCTCGTAGTTCGCGATGACATCCTCAAGCGTCGCAACACTGCCGTCGTGCATGTACGGCGCGGTAACCGCAATATTGCGTAGCGACGGTGCCTTGAAGCGGCCCATGTCCCGAGGCTCGCCGGTCATATCAAACAGGCCTGTATTGTCGGTGGGATAAGCACCGACCCCGTCAAGGTTGTACAGCCCTGTGTTGTGGTAGCCGACGCGAGCTATACCGCTGCCGGCATGCGTCGTGCTGTCGGTAAAGTTGAACCCGCCGTGGCAGTGGAAGCATTCAAGGCGTTCAGAAAAGAACAGATCCATACCACGCTGCGCGGATTCGCTCATAGCCAGCGCATCACCTCGCATATAGCGATCGTACGGCGTATCGAAACTGTTGATGGTCCGCACAAACGCTGCGATGGCGCGCACCCCATTGAGCAGCGAGTGCGGATCTGCATCGCCCGGGAACGCTTGCCGCAGCAGTTCGCTGTAGCTGGGCTCAGAACCGAGCAGTTCCGCAAACCGTTGCTCGCCGTTTCTCAGACCCATTTCGATGGGCCTGTCGCCAAGTAACGGAGTAAGGGCCTGATCTTCGAGACGATCAAGTAACGGGTTTGCCCATGTCAGTCGGCTTGCATACGCAACATTGACGAGACTCATGGAGCTGCGGGGATGCGCTTCCCCGGTTGCACCAATCGACCGCGAGACCCCGTCTGTAAACGCCAGCGCCTGGATATGGCAGCTTGCGCAGGACATCGTCTCGTTACCGGACAGACGGGTGTCGTAGAACAGCCAGCGGCCCAGCTCCACTTTCGCAACACTCATGGGATTGTCAGGAGGCACCTGCGGGGCCGGCACGTCACCTGGCAGACCCCACTCCCAATCAGGGTCGCGCGAGAACCACACGAACACGAGGCTCGCCGCAACCACGGCGGCGGTAAGTGCAGAGGTCCTTTTCATTGCACCGAGAATACGCGCTGTGCGCCGCTTTGTTCACCTGTTGTGAAGTCGATGCCAAGCGCAGCAAATGGCCCGCGGCACGATATTTCCGGCGGACCCGAAGAGCAATCACTCCGCGTGGCATCTCCAAGGTCGACGCCCCTGAGCAATTCAGTCAACTCAATGTTCACCGAGTCCTTTCCAACCACAAAATCGGGCAGGAACACGTCGATGCGGTTCGGGAATTTACAGTCAGTGATGTTACCAACGGTCCCCTGACAACCTGCGCTGCCAGCATGAATCCAGAATCCGTCATCGTCGGTCCTGACCCCCGCACGGAGGAACTTGTATCCGGAACGCCAGTGCCAGTGCATGTCGGGGTCATCCAGAGGTGGTTTGGCCGTCAGCGGATTGGCGTGATTCAGTCTAAACGGCACACCGATGGAAAAGCGCAGGCCGTGGTATTCCCTGACACCTGCAACCCCGACAACATGGTCATACGTATCTGCGGTGCCGTTCCGGCAGGAGCCCGTTCCGTCCTCAAGGTCGATATAGGCCACGGCGTCGTTCTGCCAGGTCATTTCTGTTGCGAATCTGACGTCATGGCCCTGACCCTCAGCGTCTACCAGCTGCACGTTGCTCACGTAAAAACGCAGATCGGTAAGCGCCGACTCCTCGCTGAGGCAATCGATTGGTCCGCCCTGCCAGGTGGCAACGAAAGGAATGTTAACGGGTTGGTCCCACTGACTGCAGGAGGCGCAGATCGCGGCCGCCGTGAGCGCGGCGAAAGGTCTTAGCAGCAAGATCAGGTCGCAGTCTTGCTGACTTTGGCCGGCTGGTTCTCGTTCACCGGGGCGCCGCCGTCTTCCTTGTCGGGTGCGACCGAATAATCCAGCACGCCGGTCGCCATCAGATCCGTTGAGGCCTGGGCAACAGACAGCTCCGTCTCGACTTCTCGGATCTTGGCTTCGGCATGCACGTTTTCAGTGGCTCGTTCGGTGAGTTCAGACCGCAATTCTCGCGTCTTTATCACCGATTCCTTCAGGTCCATCTGCGCACGGTCGAGCTTGACCGCTTGATCGGAAATCACATTATCCCGACGCTCTATACCAATCGTTGCCTCCTTCAGCTGCTCCTCAAGGCGCTCGATCTGGCTGATGGTCTTCTCGGAACTGCCCTGTGCAATGCGTAATTCGGCTTCCAGTTCTCGGATCCGATCGTCGCGAGGATCACGCTTTCTCTCTCGATAGCGAGAACCCAATCGGGAAAAGACCGACGACAGCAGATATCCCAAGAGGAAGGCGCCAATCGTGTACAGGATCAGTTCTTGCGGAAGGTCGACAAACATTAGCTAATGATTATTCGGTTTCGTCATCTATGAAAGGACAGAGATCTCAATACAGAAGCACCGCCCCGAGTCACAATGACCATAAATGGTCGCGGCCTAAATTTCAATAATTTAATTATATACAAGAAAAACAATAATTTATTATCTTTTTATAATACTATTTCTAACTTATCGCCGGCACCAGTGGAGTAACGCTTGGGCGGCGAGGAACTGCTCGGCCTCCGTGCCGCGCAACATCGCCAGCGTACTCATCATGCCCGCCTGGGTGCAGGTATCCGCCGCGACCGTTATCGAGGAGGGTGCGTCTGGCACCGACCATCCGGTCCTTGGATCGAGAATATGGCTGTAACGCACCCCATCGTGCAACAGAAATCGCCGCGCATCCCCGCTTGTAGCCAGCGCGCCCTGCCGCAGAGCGACCCGTTTCCCAGCCGCATCGACGCCTGGCCCCTCGATGCCTACCTTCCAGGCCTCCCGCGTAACCGGTGGACCTGTGACTGCCAGGTCGCCACCGAAATTAATCATGGCGGGAACGTTCGTAGCGGAACGGGCCATTGCCATACATCGATCCACAGCGTATTCCTTGCCGATACCCCCCAGATCCACTTCCATACCGGGTTGCATCGTCAGGCGCAAATCGGCCCAAGTGACATGCTGCCATCCGACCCGCCCCAAGATGTTATCGATGTCCGCCTGGGCCGGAATATTGTCAGTGCCATCAAAAACCCAGGCAGCGCGCAGCACGCCCGAGGTGATATCAAAGCCGCCAGCACTGATATCAAAGAGCGTCGCCGCGAAATCGAGCAGATGGCCCGTTTCAGCATCGACTTCTACCGGATCACCCTGTGACGTATTGATTCGATGGATGATATTGCCGTCCAAATAGCGACTGAATTTGTCCTCGATGCGCCAGGCTTCTTCGGCGACAAGCAGTGAGACCCTGCCGGCGAGCTGCTTGTCGCCGCCATCTGTCAGGACCTCACAGGGGCTGCCCATGGCTGGAAAGTGCCCTGCCCAGCCATGCTCTGTGGCCACCAGCTGGACATGCCTTCCGGGCCTGGGATGCGTCACGTCAGCGCAAGAACCGGTAGCTGAACTGGACGATCAAGGCATTGAGGTCGGGGTAATTGTCGCGCGACGCCTGGTTGCCGATGAGTTGTCCTGCGGGAACCGTGCCCGACTGTGTGTACCACTCGACGCGAATACTCATGTCATTCTCATTGCGCGTCTTCCAGCCGTACTTCAGGCCCGCCGTGATCGCATCGAAATTACCAAGGCGGTAATCGGACGATGCAAATTGCGGCAATGGGGCAGAATCATCCAGGCTCAGCCGATAGAACTCGGCCTCCGTCTGCGTGTAGTAACGGACGTGGGGTTCAATATAGCTTGAGCCCCCTATTGGCCAACGATAGCGCACGTCGAGCGTATGCGAGTCGATCTCCCAGTCATCTGTCATGTATCGATAGGAGGCATCCAGCACTTTGCCGTTCATGTAGTACTTGGCCTGGGTATAAAGACTGTGCTGCGTCCGCTCGTCCGGCCTGCTTTCAAACAGGAAGACACCGCTCGGACCGCCCTCGTTTCCCGGAATGCGCGGCAACGTGTCACCCGTTACGCCATCGACCAGGCTCAGCACCTTGTAGGGGTTGTTGAGATAGCCGTCCGCCTGGCTGAACGAATAATTGCCCTGCACCAGGAGATTCTTCGAGATCACCTGTGACACGCCGAACACCACATCCAGCACGTCCTTGTCCTGATCACCCACCCGGTTACTGATATCGCCCACGTCCAGCATGCTGGTAAGCGGGATCGGTGCACCTCCCACCGACTCGATACTGTCTTTGGCGAACGCAAACCCTGCAGATACCGTCGTGTTGCGGTTGTTGAAGTCGTGCGCATAGCTCGCGTTGACGCCGGTGTGCAGGTAGTCGTATTCCTTCGATGCGCTGAAGCCGGCACTTAGCAGTCCTTTCTCACCAGTGGGCTGCTGCCAGCCGGCGGTTATGGCCAGTCGCGTATCCTTGAATGTGTCATCCAGTGGTAATTCACCGGCAGGTACGATGTAGGAGCCGCTGCCGGAGGGGCGCGTAAACGACTGCGGCACATCCTGCCGAATCGCGCCACTAGGCGTTGCCCCCGTCAACGAATCCACCGTCAGACCGAGCGTCAGCGTTCGGTCATCGGCAAACAGGCGACGAATAATGGACTTCAGACTCAAATCCTGGACCCGGTTTTCATCCTCGCCGTAGTACAGCAGTGACGTATTGAAATCCCACTTCGGCTCTTCCTGTGCATCGACCGGCGTCATTGCGGTGGTGCCGAGCAGTGCGCAGGTCGCTGCAGCCAGTGTTGCGGACACAGAGCGCTCATTTTTTTTTGTTGTCGCTGTCATGTCAGTTACACCCGCAGCCACCGCCCCCGAATCCGCGACCGCCGCTAGAAGCTTCTTTACTAAAATAGATGTGATCGTCCGTTGCCGCCTCAAGAGGGTCGGTCGTCAACTGCATGTCCTCGCGAGCCAGAATCTCGCGCTCCCAGGGCTGTACGCCCATTGATGAACATCCTGAACAAACCAGTAGCAGAGCGATTGCGGCGATTCTCATCTTCACGGTTTTTCCCCCAGCGCGTCTACGAGGATCGCTTCATATTCATCCTGTTGTTTGACCTTGAACCCACTGTGGCTGGCCCTTATCTCGCCGTCGCGTCCAATGACCACTGAACTCGGCATCGCCTGGATACCGTATTGGAAGGCAAGCGTGGCATCTGTATCGAAGTGAATTTTGAATGCGGCTGGATAGTCCTCGAGGAACTCCGCCGCATCTTCCTGTCTGGCGTCGAGATTGACACCGATCACAACGAGTCCGTCCTGTTGGTACTTGGTATGCATTTCGTTGAGCCACGGAAATGACCGCCGACAGGGACCACACCAGGAGGCCCAGAAGTCGAGCACCACGACGTCACCCTGATACTGACTGAGGTCAAGTGCCGCTGAGTCGGTCTCTTCAGCCATTGTGGCTGCCGAGAATGTCAGCAACAGTGTCAGTAGAATCGATCTAATACGCGCTGCGTTTTGCATTACTCTCATCCCTGTCTATTCGGACTTCGGTCCCCCACACCTGGGTTAGAGGCGGTCTGTCAGGAAATGCTCCGCAAAAATCGAAATACCTGGTCTGGAAAGTCCGTAAACAGGCCATCAACGGCAAGCCCATTAATACTGAACTCAAGAAGTGCGTCAAAGCTCGCAAACCCGGGTGGCAGCGCGTCACTCCGAAATGTGTAGGGATGGACAACAAGCCCCTGCTCATGCGCCCGTGTCACGAAGCCGCTATCGCTGATTCGGCCGTCACGCTTGCGTAATTTGTACAGCCGATTGAACCATGGCCCGACGCCATCCACGGTGCCAGCCAGCAAGGCGAGGCCCTTCTTCGTTCGCATTGCGGCAAAATTGGTCGGTTCCGGACTCCAGTCATCCTCACCGATAAGTTGCACGAGCTTCAGGCGGCAGCCCAGCTGATGGCGAATACGCCGCACTTCATTTTCATCGAAGCACTGCAGGTAAGCGGGAGCGGCATGATCGTCGTAACCGAAGCGCGCCAACGTCTCGAGGACCAGCAGTGAGATATCAACGCCCTCCCGGCGATGCCAGGCCGGATCCTTAATCTCGGGATAGATACCGACGGGACGGGCACCATGCACGGACAGGTGGGCGACAAGTTCTAGCTCGCGTTCGAGCGAATGCACTCGGAAATTTTCTCCGGCAGACGGGAAACGGCCGGAAAACGCCGGCTTGCCGTGCCGGTCGGTCCGCTCATGGGCCCTGAGTGTCGTTATTTCGGCAAGATCGAAGTCGCGTGCATAGTAACGGCCGTCAGCACGGGCTCTGCCCGGAAACCGCTCGGCTACATTCGTGACGCGATCAAGATGTATGTCGTGTGCGACGATAAGCCGGTCGTCGCGCGTTGCGACGATATCCTGTTCAAGATAGTCAGCGCCCATCGCATAGGCCAGTGCCTTGGCGGGAAGCGTATGCTCGGGCAGGTAACCGCAGGCCCCTCGATGCGCTATGACTACGGGTCTCATTCGATAGGTCCGTTCTCATCAAAGCCCGGAAAGTCGAGAACTTCCCAACGTGCCGTATCTTCGCCGCGCGCCTGTCGTTTGAGGGCGTCAACCATCTCACGGTCATTCCACTCGATGTGCTCGGCACAGCGCTCAGCCAGTTCGGGCGGTGTCTCATGAATGCCGCCAAAATGACGGATCGTGATCATGCTGATGTTGTTGGCCTCGGCCACATCCATCATGAAGTTGGTCATGTCCCTGTTTTGCTCGAACGTGGATGGCAGGACGATCATCGCCTCAGACGCCTTGATCTGCTTGATCAACTCGTCCCGGATTTCCTGTGCCCCACCGGTTGTCGGCAGGTTTTCAGGCTGGCTGACATTGACGTAGTAAAAGCGTTCCACGCTCTCAAGAAATTCGAATATGCGCAGATAGTCATCGGTTTCGTCAAAACAATGCGTCGCGAATACGCGGATCGGATTACTTTCAGACAAAAAATACTCCTTTCCCTACGGGTTTAGTCAAGAGTTTAGCCGTTTCATGACGCTGCCGCTCGGACCTGTTCCCATAGTATGGGCGTTTCGGTATCGTAGCGGCGCATGCGGCTTCTTTTATACAACATCCGGTACGCTGTCGGCGGCGGTGCTAGCATGCACATGCCGATTCCTGGAGCTGGCTATGTATTTGGCAATCAGGCGGTTCTCCCGGAGATTACCCGCTTTATTAAGTCTGTCGACCCGGATGTCGTCGGGCTGATCGAGGTCGATACGGGCTCCATCCGCAGCCGCAATATCAACCAGGCTGAGAAGATTGCCGCGGACCTCGGAATGAACTCCTCGTACGAGACCAAGTACGGTGAAAAGTCGTTTAACCAGATACTGCCGATCGTGCGCAAGCAGGGCAACGCGTTTATGGCCGCGCCACGCGTGCACGGCGAGCGTTTTCACTATTTCGATACCGGCATAAAGCGACTGATCATCGAACTCGAAATGGATGACTTTGCGATTTTTCTGGTGCACTTATCCCTCAAGTATCGTCATCGGCATTTACAGCTGCGCCGCCTCTATGACCTGATCCAGCAAACGAAGAAGCCGGTCGTGGTCGCGGGTGATTTCAACACGTTCTGGGGCGAGAATGAGATTTACCTGTTCATGAAAGCAGCGGGTCTGACCTCCGCCAATACCGACAGCATTCCGACATACCCGAGTCGAGCTCCGCGCAAGGAACTTGATTTCGTGCTCTACCAGGATGGCATCAAGGTGACGAGGTTTGAGGTCCCCGACGTTCGCCATTCAGACCACCTGCCGCTCGTTTGCGATTTCGAGCTGGCCTGATTCACGAGAGAACCATGATGCAACACTGGAAACTGGAAACCGACGAGGCCGGGATTGCCTGGCTGTGTATAGATAAAGCGGAGGCGAGCGCGAACGTTTTGTCATCCGAGGTCCTGACGGAATTCAACGAGGTCATGGATACGTTGGCTGCAGCGCCACCGCTCGGTCTGGTTTTATACTCCGGTAAGCCCGGCAGCTTTGTAATGGGCGCCGATATAACCGAATTCACGAGCATCAAAACGGCGGAAAAGGCCTTTGAACTGACGCGCCTTGGGCAGCAGTTGTTCGATCGTCTCGAGGCTCTCCCCTGTCCCACGGTAGCGGCCATCAATGGCGTCTGCCTTGGCGGTGGGCTGGAACTGGTGATGGCCTGTGACTTTCGCATCGGACCGGAAAGCGACAGCCGCATCCTGGGCCTTCCGGAGGTGAAACTCGGACTGCACCCAGGGTTTGGAGGCACCGTACGCGCCGTGAACTTATGTGGCGTGCGTGCAGGTATGCAGCTGATGCTGACCGGCAATCCCGTCAATGCTCGCAAGGGCCTGAAGATCGGTCTCCTCGATCGTATCGCAGGAGACGATGGCTGGCGCGACGTGGCGGTGGATTTGATTACGACGAAGCCTCCCAAACGGCGCGCACCGTTTGTAGATCGCCTGATGAGCCTGCGACCACTGCGGCCCGTCGTACGCAACATGCTCATCAAGCAGGTTTCCGGGAAAGCGCGGAGAGAACATTATCCGGCCCCGTACGCAATGATTGATTTGTGGACCAGGCACGGTGCCTCGACAAAGACCGGCTATGTCGCGGAAGCAAAAAGCTTCGGCGATATGATGATGACGAGCGCATCGCGCAACTTGATTCGGGTCTTCTTCCTGCAGGGCAAACTCAAGAAACAGGGAAATAAGACCGATAAAAAGGTCAAACATGTGCATGTTGTGGGAGCAGGTGTAATGGGCGGTGACATTGCTGCATGGTGCGCACTCCGCGGGCACACCGTGACTTTGCAGGATCGTGAGCAAAAATATATCGACCCGGCACTCAAACGCGCACAGAAACTGTTCAGTAAGAAAGTACGCGACCAAGAGCAACGCGAGGCGACGAGCGGCAGACTACGAGCCGACGTTAGTGGCGATGGCGCTGCAGAGGCAGATCTCATCATCGAAGCCATCTTCGAGAACCTCGAAGCAAAGCAGGATCTCTATAAAACTCTGCAGGCGAAGATGAAACCCGGCGCCATGCTCGCAACGAACACGTCGAGCATCCGCCTCGAGGCATTGCGCTCCGTCCTGAATGAGCCGACCCGTTTCATCGGACTGCATTTTTTCAATCCGGTGGCCATGTTGCCGCTGGTGGAGGTCATTCGCTGCGTGGATACCGATCAGTCTGCAATGGATATCGGATTCGCGTTTACCAAGGGTATTGGCAAGTTTCCGCTTGAGTGTATGAGCGCACCGGGATTCGTCGTTAACCGCGTTCTCGCGCCGTACATGGGCGAAGCCATGGCGCTGGCAAAAGAAGGCGTGCCGCTCGCCGAGATCGACAAGGTGGCAGTCCGGTTCGGTATGCCCATGGGGCCCATCGAACTGGTCGACAGCGTTGGACTGGATATCGCGCAGCATGTCGCCGGGATCCTGACGACCGAATCGAACCGCACGATGCCCGACACGGATATTGCGGGCATGGTCGAGAAGGGTCACCTGGGGCGCAAGTCGGGTCAGGGCTACTACCGTTGGGAAGATGGCAAGGCGGTTAAACCCGCGTCCGACGGCTCGAAAGTGCCCGACGATCTCGAGGACCGTTTAATGCTACCCATGATGAATGAAGCAATGGCCTGTCTCAGTGAGGGGGTTGTCGCCGACGCCGACCTGCTGGATGCCGGCGTTATCTTTGGTACGGGATTTGCGCCGTTTCGTGGTGGACCACTGAATTATGCGCGCGAACGCGGCGTTGATTCCGTCGTGGCAGCACTAACGGCACTTGAGTCACACTACGGTGAGCGATTTAGGCCACACAGTGGGTGGGCCGACCTGTGACGCCGGTCACACATGCCTAGGGGGCGATCAGGAAACTGTGCGGTGCTTCACGATGCTTGCTACAGAAGGTACCGGAAGTCGTTGAATTGAAGGTAGAATGCGCTCTTGACGTAATACCAACTCAAAGAGCGATACTCAGGGATCTCAACAGGATGACTAATGGCGAGTGAGCAGGTAAGCACAGAGCTGCTCAGAGGTTTTTCACCGCTTGACGGCCTTAAGCGCGATAACCTTGCGGCGTTAGCCCGCAAGGTGCAAATCCGTGAGTTATCCCCCGGCCAAATGCTGTTCAAAGAAGGCGATACCGAGAAACGCACCATCTACGTGGTATCGGGCGTTCTGGATCTGGTGGATCAGGCCAAGATTGTCGGCAAAATCGAAGGTGGCAGTGAGCACGCGCGCAATCCCGTTGCACCTGTCTATCCGCGCCGTGTGACCGCGAAGGCGCGAGACCGTGTGCAGTTTATCTCTATCGACAGCGATCTTCTTGACGTCATGCTGACCTGGGACCAGACGGGTACCTATGAAGTCTCCGAGTTGCAGGGCAAGTCAGACCAGGGCGGCGAAGACTGGATGACAATGCTGTTACAGACGAAGGCATTTCACAAGATCCCGCCTGCCAACATCCAGGCAATCTTCATGCGCATGCAGCAGATTAACTATCGCTCCGGCGATGTGATTCTCAAGCAAGGTGCGGAAGGTGACTATTTCTACGTTTTGATTCGGGGTTCTGCACTGGTTACGCGCGAGACGCCACTGAGCAAGGAAGGTATCAAGCTGGCCAAACTGCACGTTGGCGATACCTTCGGTGAAGAAGCGCTGATATCTGAAGCCAAACGCAACGCCACCGTTACCATGCAATCAGACGGGGCCGTCATGCGGCTCGGCAAGGACGACTTCAAGAAACTGCTTAATGAGCCGATGCTGGACTGGCTGTCAATCGCGCAGGCTGAGGATATTGTTCGAACCGGTGGCCAGTGGCTTGATGTCCGCTTGCCCAGCGAGTTTGAAAACCAGCATCTCGATGGCGCGATCAATATTCCGCTGTACTTTATTCGACTGAAAATATCCACGCTCGACAAGAGCAAGAAGTACGTTCTGTGTTGCGATACCGGGCGTAGAAGTTCAGCAGGCGCCTACATCCTCAGCGAACGTGGCTTCCAGGCCTACGTGCTGCAGGGCGGGATCAACTCGGCAAAAGCCTGAGGCACTTCTACATCGTGTGGGTCGGCTTGTCGCCACCCAGCGCGCCGGCCAGGTAGGTTTCGATCTTCTTCTGTGTGTTGCCCTGATCCTGGTCCGAGAACTGGACGCCGATACCTGCTGTGCGTTTGCCCTGCGCACCCTTCGGCGTCATCCAGATGACCGTACCGGCTACCGGAATTTTCTCCTCCTCCCCCATCAGGTTCAGGAGCATGAAAACCTCGTCGCCCAGTCGATACGAACTGTTGGTTGGAATAAATAAACCGCCATTGATCACATAAGGCATGTACGCGAGGTACAAGGCACTCTTGTCCTTGATCGTCAGTGTCAGCAGTCCAGGTTTGTTCATCTCTCTACCTTATAGGGGTCTATCGGCCGGCCAGCATTAAGTTCATTCCATCCATGGGCACATTCGGTCCGCAGTCCTGCAGACCATCGGCCCAGTCAATTAGCAACGCCTCAAGCGTCACCTGAACGTTGAACGAGCCACCCGACTGCCCGCGCAGCCCATTGATTATGTCTAGATAGCAGAAGAGATTTCGCCTGTCCATGCGGCGGACCACAGAATCCTCAATTGCCAGCCCCGGAGCCTGCTCACGCCCTGCAGAACAGGCGATAACGCACAGTTTCACCTGTTGCGCGAGCCAGTTCAGGACGAATCCAGGCCTTATCTTCGTCCAGCGTGCGGCAACCTCGACCGCGGATCCCAGCCCTTTACCCAACGCGTTCAGATCCCGCGCCATGCTTGCGCTGGTTTCGAGGTCATCTGCCACTGCGATAGCTGCCAACGGCCCTCCACCGGCCACTCGCAGCGCCTCAGTCCAGGGTGCTCCTGGCTGGACGCGGTCCAGCCAGGCGAGCGCCACCGTTTCCGCAGGTGCCGGCAGGTCAATACGCTGGCACCGGCTGAATACAGTGGCTGGCAGCTTACCGACCCGGTCTGCTACCAGGACAAGCAACGCATCGCCCGGCGGTTCCTCCAGGGTCTTCAGCAGGCTATTCGCAGCACTCACCGTCATGGCATTAGCGGGCTCTATAACAGCGACCTTGCCGCCGCCTTCGTAGCTGGTCAGCGCCATCGCATGCACCAACTCACGAATTTGATCGATGCCGATGGATTCCTTGTCCTCGAGCGGTGCAACCCAACGCAGGTCCGGGTGCTCGTCGGCAGCTTGCGGATAGACCGGTAGCCGCGACGTTTTGAGTCCCAGCGTGGTTGCCGCAATCCAGTGTGCAGCCGCCCGCTTACCCACGCCAGTTGGCCCCGCCAACAGCACGGCATGCGGAACACGGTCATGCAAAATCCGGTCCTGCCAGCTATCGACGAATTGCTCCAGCCAGTCTAGTTCCATGCGATCTTACCCACGGAGAAGTTCATCGATCAGGTTGGCCACGTCGGTTCTGACTGCGTCGATATCGGCGGTCGTGTCAATGACGACGAAGCGGTCGGGCTCGCTCGCTGCGATCTGCAGATAGCACTCGCGCACGCGCTGAAAAAAGTCATGTCGTTCCTGCTCAAAGCGATCCGGAGCGCTGCGCTTACCGGCTCGTTCCATGCCGACCTCGACCGGCGCGTCGAGCAAAATCGTTACGTCCGGCCACGTGTCCCCGTGAACCCAGTCCGCAACCCTATCAATGGTCTCCATAGGAATACCGCGGCCACCGCTCTGGTAAGCCCGGCTCGAGTCGGTAAAGCGATCGCAAACGACCCAGGTACCTGCCTCAAGCGCCGGCACGATGACGTTGTTAACGTTGAATGAGCGCGCTGCAAACATCAGCAGCACCTCGGCAATTTCGGGAATCGGCTCGTCATTCCGATTCATCAGGATCTCGCGAATATCTTCAGCGAATGGCGTGCCCCCGGGCTCTCGTGTTGTCAGAACCTTGTGGCCTGCCGCTTCGATGCGGCGGACAACGACGTCGATGTTCGTCGACTTGCCAACGCCTTCTATGCCTTCCACGCTTATGAATTTGCCTCGCTCCATGTCAGCGCCCTTCCCTGCGTTGTTGTCGTAAGCGCGCCAGGTACTCTGCCACCGCAGCATCGTGTTCGTCTTTGGTTACTGAAAACTTATGGCTGCCATCACCGAGACCCGTTGCCACGAAAAACAGCTCCTCGCCCTCTGCCGGGTGCAGCACCGCATTGATCGCTGCGCGCCCGGGCATCGCGATTGGCGTCGGCGGCAGTCCATGTCGTGTATAGGTGTTGTACGGTGTATCGGTTCGGAGGTGCTTACGCGTCAGGTTGCCATCAAAGCCGGCTCCGATTCCGTAGATCACGGTCGGATCTGTTTGCAGCCTCATGCGCTTCTCCAACCGCCTCGCAAACACTCCGGCTATGCGCGGGCGCTCATCGGCACGAGCCGTTTCCTTTTCGACAATCGACGCCAGTACCAGCGCTTCGTAAGGTGAATCGACGGGGGCGCCCTCGCCCTTGGCCTGCCACTCCTCGGCCAATACTGTTTGCATCAACTCATAGGCCTGAGTGAGTAGTTGCTTGTCCGTTGTGTTGCGGGGAATGCGGTAGGTTTCGGGCAGGAACAACCCTTCCGGGTGCGTGATAGCAGCGCCAAGCGATTCAAGAAACGCTGGCCAGTCCTCATCGGACAAAGACTGAACGATCGCTTCGTTCGCATGCAGTGCCTGCAGCAGATCGCGATGATTCCAGCCTTCAATAATAGTGAAAGAATAAAGTCGCACCGAACCGCGCAAGAACTGCTCGAGCATGCTGCGCGGCGTTGCGCCCTGTTCGAGTCTGTATTCGCCTGCGTGGATGCCGCCCGCTTTCCCGCTTTGACGCGCATGAACTCGATACCAGAAATCGTCTTTGATAATGCCCTGTGCAACCAACTCGGCAGCAACCGTTTTGAATGAACTGCCCGGAGCAATGTCAAACGTTGCTCCTTGCTGCGGCAGCGTAACGGGGGTATCCAGGAATCGGTTCATTTTGTATAAGCCTGCCCCACCTACTACCGTCGCCAGTATGAAAGCAAACAGGGCTATCGGGACTGCGCGCTTCATTCCCGACACTCGTCGATGCCGTTATTCGCAAGCAGGCGCATAACCTCACGCGTCTGCTCCCCAATAGACCATTTGTAGTTACCGCAGCGATGCACAGGCACGGCGCCCATTTGGCTATTGGTTATGAACACCTCGTCGGCGGTGGCCAGATCCTCCTCCATGAGGTCGCAGATCTCAACATTATGGCCTTCCTGACCAAGCAGCCTGACAACCAGGCGCCGCATGGTGCCTTCGACGCCACAACGGTCGAGGGACGGCGTGCGCACAATCTTGTCTTTCACAATAAACACGTTGCTGATGGTACCGCAGATAAGGCGATCTTCGACGTCAAGCGTGAACCCTTCAAACGCACCCGTTGGCAGGCACTCCGAACTCGCGAGTACCTGCTCAATACGGTTCAGCGTCTTCATGCCAGCGACGGGAGACCCTGTGGCAAGCCGGGTTTCACAGAGCATCGTCGCTACCCCGTTGAGATAGGCCGGCTTGTTCAGAGGTGTCGCTGAAAACACACCGATATAAACCTCGCCCGGGGTCGGCAACATCCGGCCGTAGCCCCGCACGGAACTGCCCGAGGTCACGATGATCTTCGCGATACAAAAAGACTTGTCATGGTTACTTCGAGCAAGCGCAACACCGAGATCGAGTTCGAGTGATGGCCCTGGCAATTCCAGTCCGAGCCGTTCACAGCCGGCGTTGAGCCGCTCCACATGGTATTGCCATTGACGCGGCTTGCCGTCACGAATAGCGATCGTCTCGAACAGACCATCACCATATTGAAAGCCGCGGTCAGACGGATCGACCGCCCGGGTCTGGCGATTTACTTCATACCATTCGGTCATCGTGAAATTGCGCGCAACATACCTTCTGCCTTTGCTCGCGTTTCCTCAAGCTCGGCGGTTGGATCAGAGTCTGCGACAATGCCTGATCCGGCGCGGAACGTCACGCTGTTGCCGCCCATGACCATCGTGCGAATCAGGATATTCAAATCCAGGCTGCCGTCCCGGTTCAGGTAGCCGAAGGAACCCGTATACGCGCCGCGCGGTCCGCGTTCCAGTTCACTGATGATTTCCATACATCTCACTTTCGGACAGCCGGTGATGGTGCCGCCCGGGAATACGGCGGCGATCGTCTGGCCTGGTGTAACGTCATTGCGCAACCGACCCTGCACATTGGAGACGATGTGGTGCACATGTGCGTAGCTTTCAAGAACCATTAGCTCGTTAACCTCAACAGACCCGGCTGCACACACACGCCCGAGATCGTTGCGCTCGAGGTCGATCAGCATGACATGCTCTGCACGTTCCTTGGGATGTGCAAACAGTTCGGCGGAAAGGTCTTCATCGGCACCGGCATCGAGTGACCGCGGGCGGGTTCCGGCGATAGGCCGCGTAGACGCAATGCCGTCGCGAATTTGTAGCAGACGTTCCGGAGATGACGAGATAATTTCGATGTTCTGCCAGCGAGCCATACCGGCGAAGGGCCCTGGATTCGACCCACAGAGCGCGGCATAAATGTCACTGGCCTCGACGCCTGGAGACACTTTCGCAGACCACTGGCGCGACAGGTTCGCCTGGTAGACGTCTCCGGCCGAAATGTACTCCTTGGCCCGCAGCACGGCATCTGTAAACGTAATAGGATCTTCTTCTGTCACCGACAAAACGCTGGCTGTGGTGCCCGCGCGAGGCCGCTCAAGAGTGTCAATGTCTGTCAGGAGTCGCTCACGGCTCGCGCCGCCCGGCGTTTCGCAGACAAGATGACAGACAGCAGCCACGTGGTCGTAGATAAGTGCGGTAGGACAGCGCACAGCAAAAGCCGCCGGCAGTACCGGATCCGGGGCCATGGCAATCCCTGGTTCTATTTCTGCGTCGAGTTCGTAACCAAGGTAGAGAAACCATCCCCCCGTAAACGGCAGGTCAAGCTTCCGCTTGGCGACCCGGATTGTCCGCCAATGCTCGTCAAGCGCCCCGAGGAAGTCAGGCACTTCGCCAGCGACCAGCGTTTCACCCGGGAACGCAAACAGAATGTCATAGCGCCCCAGTGAACCGCCGGGAGACGTACTCTGCAAAAGAAATGGGTATCGCGCGGGATGCTCGCGATGTAATCGCCGCAGGTCCTCCGGACCCGTGATCTCGCGAATGAGATTAGTCAAAAGCTCGAAGAATCAAGCTTCCGTTAGTGCCGCCGAACCCGAAGGAATTGGAGAGAATGGTTCGTACCTTCGCATCGCGTGCGACATTTGGTGTGTAGTCCAGATCGCACTCGGGATCCTGATTTTCCAGATTGATCGTCGGAGGAATCACCTGATCCTGGAGCGCTTTTGCACTGAAAATGGCTTCAACAACCCCGGCCGCACCCAGCATGTGACCGGTTGTCGACTTTGTCGAACTGATCATCAGCTTATGCGCATGATCGCCAAATGCGCGCTTGATACCAGTCGTCTCGCCAATGTCCCCCGCTGGTGTCGATGTACCGTGCGTGTTGATGTAGTCGATATCGGTCGCATCGATGCCCGCATCGCGAATCGCTGCGGCCATGCACTTGCGCGCGCCTTCGCCGTCTGCTGGCGGCAACGTAATGTGATACGCATCGCTGCTCATACCGAACCCAACGAGTTCAGCGTAAATTCTTGCGCCACGTGCTTTGGCGTGTTCGAGCTCTTCGAGCACCACGGTGCCTGCTCCGTTGCTCAGGACGAAACCATCCCGGTCGATATCGTAAGGGCGGCTGGCACCTGCGGGGTCGTCGTTCCGCGTTGTCATAGCCCGTGCCGCACAGAAACCGGCCATTGCCAGCGGCGTTGTGGCATGTTCCGAACCACCCGCCAACATGACGTCGGCATCGCCATGCTCAATGCTGCGAGCCGCAAGCCCGATGCAATGCGTTGACGTTGCGCACGCCGTAACGATTGAAATATTCGGGCCCGTGATGTGTTGCATGATACTGACCTGGCCCGAGGTCATATTAATAATGCTGCCGGGAATGAAGAAAGGCGACACCTTGCGGGCGCCCCCAGCCAGCATTTTGGCGTGGTTTTCTTCGATGGTTTTGATGCCACCGATTCCGGCACCCATTGCGACCCCGATTGTATGGCCGTTCTCCTCGGTAATCTCGAGGTTCGCGTCCCTGATCGCATCGATCGTCGAGGCAACACCGTAGTGGATAAATGGATCGTTCTTGCGCTGATCTTTCCGAGACAGATAGTCATCGACATCAAAGCCCTTAACCATTCCCGCAATACGTGTGGGAAAGGCACTGGGATCGAACTCGTCAATTAGTGCTGTGCCGGGATTGCCTTCACGAACATTTCGCCAGGCATCATCCAAGGTGCTACCTACCGGTGAGACGATGCCCATTCCGGTTATTACGACGCGTCGTTTGTTCAAGAATCTATCCGTCAGTTGAAGGCAGGACTGCCGTTCGAAACTGGAAAATGAGGCGCGGCGGAAAATAGCCGCGCCTGCATCATTAACCCTCGCTTTGGCGAGCGGTTACAAAGTCAATGGCCTGCTGGACCGTGGTGATCTTCTCCGCTTCTTCATCGGGAATTTCAGTTTCAAATTCCTCTTCAAGAGCCATCACCAGCTCGACGGTGTCGAGCGAGTCAGCGCCAAGGTCATCGACAAAAGAAGCACCGTTGGTCACCTCGTCTTCTTTTACGCCGAGTTGCTCTGCAACAATACTTTTCACTTGTTCTTCGATACTGCTCATAGTCTTTATTACTCCTGAAAAGACTCAGAAAATTCACAGCCAGACGCCCTTAGGAGCCTGTTATGCCGCTGATTTATGCGCCCAATTCTGCTCTAAGTGCTTGATATTTCAAGGTACCCCCCGGGCGTGGGTGGGTATTGTATGTGAATAGTATTCGGCAATCTATAGCCTTTTAAGTCATCACCATGCCGCCATTTACATGCAAAGTCTCGCCGGTGATGTAGGCACCGCCCTCCGATGCCAGAAACAGCACCGCATTAGCGATATCGTTGCCTGCTCCAAGGCACCCCAGTGGCACCTGTTTGAGCATGGCGGCGCGGCTCTCTTCAGGCAGGTCCCTGGTCATATCCGTATCAATAAAACCGGGCGCGACGACATTGACCGTAATACCGCGCGACCCGATTTCTTTGGCGAGCGATTTCGAAAACCCGACCATTCCGGCCTTGGTCGCCGCGTAGTTCACCTGGCCCGGATTGCCCATGGTGGCCACAACTGAAGCGATATTGATGATCCGGCCTTTTTTGGCCTTCATCATGCCCCGCAGACACGCCTTGCTCATAGCGAACAGACCCGTAAGGTTGGTCGCCACAACGTCGTCCCACTCCTCCTGCTTCATGCGCATAAGCAGGTTGTCACGCGTAATACCGGCGTTGTTGACGAGAATCGATGCTGCGCCCTCGTTCTCCTGGACGTTCTTAACGGCCGCCTGCACTGAATCCGGGTCCGCGACATTCAACACGATGCCTCGCCCCTGCTTCCCAAGTGCGGCGGAGATGCCGTCTGCGCCGGCCTGGCTTGTGGCGGTACCCACCACCGTGGCGCCAGCAGCGCCAAGAGCGGCGGCGATGGCGGCACCGATCCCGCGTGAAGCCCCCGTCACCAGTGCGATTTCGCCCTCGAGGGCATTGGCATTAAAAAGCTGACTCATGAAATGTCCTTTGTTGATTGATGGCCCTTGCGGGTGCCGCGCATTATATCGCCGTGGCCTGCCCGTCTCTACGCCATAACAGGACACCGGCCAGTGCCCCTCCGATCGTGCCATACAGGTGCGCGTTGATAATCACCGTGCCACCTGATGTTGCTGCAGAGCCTGGCAGCGGCCCGCCGCTAAACTGCTCCCACGCGATTTTCGCCAGCACAAAACACAATAAAACAATACTTTCCTTGTTCCGCGCCCGGATGCCGGCGTACAAGCCGCCTACCAGCAAGCCGTGTTCCAGTCCGGAGAGTCCGACGTACCATTCAAGCTCGGGATACAGGAACCAAAAGCCCGCCGCGATGACCAGCGCAGTGATTCCGGCGACCGCCAGCCAGCGACGCCAGTCAAATACCCCGCCGACAAGCCAGGCGACGAGCGCGATACCGGCCAGATTGAGCCACATATGAGTCCAGCCCAGGTGCACCAGGTGATTGGTCAGGAATCGCCACCATTCACCCGCTGCCACCCCCTCGCGCGTGTAGGCCAGCGCTGCGCGTACGGGGTCCCCCCCCAACTCCAATACGATGGAGCTAATTGCAACCAGCGCCGCCATACCCCAGCAGTGGCGCTTATTCGCATTTAACGCAAGTTTGTGTAACCCCATGTTTGGTATACTGACGTTTACGCTAATTCAGTGTCAATTCAGCGGATCCGCCTGGTTTGCGGACCGCGTGGAGCATCGCTTGTGAAGGAACATCAGAATATGCCAGTGCAGCAGCTACGCCAGGCCGGTTTTACGCTTATCGAAATCATGGTGGTTGTCATCATCATTGGCATCCTTGCCGCTATTGTCGCGCCCAATGTTATCGGCAATGTTGACGTCGCCCAGGTCACCAAAGCGAAGGCCGACATCGCCGGGATTGAAAACGCAATGAAGTTCTATCGTCTCGATAACTTTCAGTACCCATCGACTGAACAAGGTATCGAGGCGCTGGTTACCAAACCGAATGACCCGATGGTCAAGAACTGGAAGCCGGGCGGGTACCTGGATAGCATGCCCAAAGATCCATGGGGCAACCCCTACGAGTACCTGAATCCCGGGAACCATAAGGAAATTGACATCTATACGCTTGGTGCAGACGGGCAACCCGGTGGCGAGAAGCTGAACGCAGACCTGGGTAACTGGGACGACGACTAGTCGGCCGCAGGACGAGATCCTGATGCTCCGTCAGCCACAATCCCGCGGCTTCACTCTGATCGAGATCCTCGTCGTCATTATTATTGTGGGGACCGTTCTCGCTATCGTCGTCTTGTCGACGGGTCTAATCGCAGACGATGAAGAAATACTGACAGAGCGGATTCGCATCACCGCCCTGATGGAGACGGTTCAGGACGAGGCGATGATGCAGGGACGGGAGTTCGGCCTAGAAATTATGACCTCAGCCTATCGTTTCGTTGAATTCGATCCGCTGACGCGGCAGTGGATGGACGTGCCCGATGACCAGCTCTATCGATTGCGCGACCTGCCTGAAGGCATCGAATTTGAGCTTTATATTGATGACAAACGCATCCAGCTCAACAGTGATCCGCAAGAATTCGAGGACCCCGACAGCACCAGCATGACCGCGACCACCCAAGTATTCGTGCCACACCTCTTCATTTTCGCCAGTGGCGAGGGCACCGCCTTCGAACTTCGTCTGCTTCGACCGCAAACACGGAAAGAAATCATCATGCGCGGCGATATTCTCGGTGAGCTCAAATTCGGGGAAGACGATGAGATCTAGAGGCTTTACGCTGCTGGAGGTCATGGTGGCGCTCATCATCGTTGCGTTCTCGCTCACCGCTCTCACCGCCAGTATGAACCAGATGATCGATGCCGCGAACACCCTGCGGGAGCGCACCTTCGCAAGCTGGATTGCCCAGAATAAAATTACAGAAATGCGTCTGGCCAACGCGATACCCGAAGTAAGCGCGACCAGCGGTGAAATCGAGTTTGGTAATACTGAGTGGGAATGGCGTGCTGTCGTATCCGAAACCGGAATCGAAAACTTCCGGCGCATCGATGTCTCCGTGTCTCACTACGGTGCGGAATACGTCATACTGACAGTGACCGGATTTATTGGCGAGCCGATCGAGATCGGCCGCCGTAACGGGATTTACAGATGATGTCCCGACAACTAAAAAGAGGCTTCACGCTCATTGAGGTGATGGTCGCGCTTGCCATTTTCGGCATCCTGACGGCGCTGGCCTACGGCGCGCTTTCGCAAACTCTAAGCAACTCGGACCTGCTAACCAAACGTATGGATCGGCTGCAGAGCATCCAAAGGACGATGAGCTATTTGTCGTCGGAATTACTCCAGGCCGCGCCACGATCGGTGCGCGCAGATCTCGGCCAGTACGAGCCCGCGATGGTATCCAACTTTTCCTCGGATTTCGCCTTGCAACTAACGCACAGTGGCTGGCCAAATTCAGCTGGCGTTCCACGCAGTACTCAACAACGAACCGCTTATCGCATTGAGGACGACGAACTCATGCGTTATCACTGGAACGTGCTCGACCGCACGGTGAATAACGTCCCCGTCACAACGGTGATGATGACGGATGTCGAGAGTCTGACGTTCCGCTTCCTGCAGGTGGACGGTGAGTGGACCGATCAGTGGCCCCCGATCAGCCTCCAGACGACGTTGAACACGGTGACGTTGCCGCGCGCGGTCGCTATTTCCCTGGTGCTGCCCGATGAAGGCGAATTGATCCGTATCGTCGAGGTTGCCCCATGATACGCATACGCGGCGTGGCACTGATTACCGCCCTCCTGTTGACCACACTTGCAGGATCGGTTGCAGCGGGGCTCGCGTGGGACAATGCATTGGATGTGCGGCGCACCATGGTCATGTTGCATCGGGATCAGGCGATCCAGGTCGCGGTCGGCTCTGAGGGCTGGGTAAGGACGATACTGCGCGATGATGCATTGCAGACGCAAACCGATCACCTCGATGAGGTCTGGGCAACCGACATTCCCGCGCTGCCAATCGATTCCGAAAACGTCCAGGGACAGATCTACGGCAAGCTCGAGGACCTGCAGGGACGCTTTAACGTCAATAACCTGATCGACGCTGACGGCCAGGTCAACCAGGCCTACTTTGAGCAGTTTCAACGCCTGCTCGCAGCGCTGGGGCTTGACCCGGCCGTCGCGGATGCGACCGCGGACTGGCTTGATCCGGACCAGGAAGAGACCATTCCGAACGGCGCTGAAGACCCTATGTATACTGGATTCGTACCCGCCTATCGCACGGCCGATCGTCCCATCTCCAATATCACGGAACTGGCCGCAGTCAACGGCATGGACCGCATCAGTTTCGAGATTCTGCTGCCGCACGTCACGGCATTACCCGGTCAGACTGCGATTAACGTCAATACCGCGAGCCTCCAGGTCCTGCAGTCGCTTGGTCCCAACATTGACCTGTCGACCGCCGAGGGACTCATCGATGTGCGCGAAGGTGGAGGATTTGCGGACATAAGTGGTACTTTTGCGCCGCTGGTGGCTCCCGACCTCGCTCAAGCAGGTTTTAGTGAGACATCCGAGTTTTTTCAATTGAAGGCGATCGTACAGATTGATACCGTTCGCGTTAGTCTATTTACAGTGTTTCAGCGGGTCTCCGGATCCGGTGAAGTAACACCCATCCTCCGCAGCCTGGGAACCATCTGACATGACAGATTTTGTCGTCATTCGACTAGGAAAAGAAAACGATCCAATGGTTGAGTGGATCGTTGCCGATGATAGTGGCACATGTCGCAGCCAGCCCTTTCGTGGCGCATTGGCAGATGCGGCAGCGCTGGTGCAGGGTCGACCGGTAATCGCGCTGATTCCGTCTACCGAAGCGCTCACAACGACGGTGAATTTGCCGGCGCGTGGCGGATCCAAACTCAACGCAGCCATCCCGTATGCCCTGGAGGAACAGGTCGCAGCCGACATCGAGACCATGCAGTTTGCGGCGGGAGACAAACGTGATTCGGGAATTCGGCCGGTTGCCGCGGTATCCCGCGCGCAGCTCGACGCATGGCTGGCGCGATTCGAGGAAGTCGACATTAATCCATGGAAGATTATCCCGGAGAATTACGGACTGGCGCGCATACCCGGAACAATGAGCGTACTTGTCGACGACGACTGTGTCTTTTTTAATGATGGTGAGGACACCGAGTTTGTGATGCAGGGCGCGAACCCCAGCGACGCACTCGTCGCCGCGGGAAAATTGGCCGACCGGACAGATGACGATGCACCGCCCGAACAATCCGGACACCTCATCGTGTATTGCAATGCCGCGGATGAAGAGCGCTTGTCGCACGATTGGATTGCGCTGCGTCACGAATTGCATAGCGTCGATATCAACCTTCTGGCCGATGGGGCGCTGCCCCGCCTTGCCGTTACCGTTGCCAGCGGTCAGGGCGTCAACCTGCTGCAGGGACGTTACGGACCGAAAACAGACTACCAGTCCTGGCTGCGCCCCTGGAGTAAAGCCGCCATCCTGCTGCTGACGCTGATCATTGTTGGTTTCGCCGGCAAGGGCGTCGATTATTATCGACTCACGCAGGAGGAAGCGGCGTTACGTGCGCAATTCACGCAGGAGTACCAACAATTTAATCCGAACGCCTCGACCGATATCGTTGACCCGATGGCCATCGTTAACTCAATGAAACGGTCCATGGGTACGGCGACGGCACCACAGGTTTTTCTGCCATCAATTCGCGAACTGGCGACAGCGATGCAGCAATATTCGGAAGCGCAACTAGAAGCCGTCAGCTACCGCGCCGGCGTGGTGGACATCAGGGTCATCTCGCCTGATGTTGAAACAGTCGGCAACATTCAAAAAGCACTCAACGCATCCGGTCGCTTCGTAGCCTCGATCCAGTCAACGGACAAAGTGGCCGACCGCATCAACAGTCGTATCCAGATTCGGGAGGCAGGCTCATGAGGAACTGGTACGACAATCTGGAAGCACGGGAGCAGGTTTTCGTCCTGATCGGCGTCATTTTTGTGAGTGTTGCGCTGATCTACTACGTGCTTTGGGCCCCGCTTGACCGGAATCATAGCCAGGTAGCGACCCGCGTGGCGACCTGGGAACGTTCACTGGCTGAATTGCGGCCGTTGCAGGCACTGGTGGCCTCGGGAGGCCTGAACACATCTGCGGGCGGAAGCTCCGCTCAGCAGGCGCCAATCATCGTCGTTTCGCAGACGCTGCGAAGCCGGGGTCTGGAGCAGTTCCGCCGTCGCAGTCAACCAACGACCAGCAACGGCATCCGCGTTGAGTTCGAAGAAGTGGCGTTTGACGATCTGATGCTCTGGTTAGGCGACCTGAGCGATAATCATGCGATGTTCGTCCAGTCCGGCAGCCTGTCCCATGGCGACGCGGTCGGTGATGGGCGCATAAACGCGTCGCTGACGCTGGAGCGCAGTCTTTGATCATGCGCAACCGCGGGCTCCTGTTGCTCACAGTTCTGACGATGGTGGTTGCGTTGGTCATAACCTTTCCCGCCCGCATTGCTTACAAATGGATGTCTCCACCCTTTGTGCAGATCAGCGGAATTTACGGCACCGTCTGGAATGGCGGCGCTCGCGAATTTGCGACCAACGGTGTGTACCTCCGCGAGTTGACCTGGCATATGCGTCCGCTTGCACTGTTCACAGGCAAAGCACGTTACGACATTAGCGGAACGCCCGTCTCAGGCTTTTTCGCAAGCGAGGTGACGTTAAGCCTGGGGGGAACGCTTGCTCTCAGTAATCTCTCTGCTTCGGTACCTCTGCAAATGTTTGAAGAAGCATCCAACATTGTGGGACTTCGAGGTACCGCCAGCCTGCAATTCGAAAGGCTGGAACTGGCGGCCGGTCGTGCCTCCGCCATGGACGGCACGGTCGACATAGCGAATCTCCTGGTCCCGCTTATCGGTAATATGTCGCTGGGAGGATATCGGGCCGAGTTCTATACCCAGAACAACGGCATCGTTGCGAGCGTTGAGGATACGGACGGCGTAGTGGACGTTGCCGGCAGCCTGAAATTGAATCCGGATAAGACTTACGCTTTTCGCGGTCAGGTCGTAGCGAAGCCCGATGCCCCGGATAGTCTCAGGAACCAAATGCGCTATCTTCCAACGAACGATCGCGGGCAGCAGGAATTGAGCCTGGAAGGGCAATATTAGACTTCGACAAATTCCTGCAGCAGTGGGAAATACAATGCGCAGCGCGGGCGCTGCCCGGAATAGGCCGCGTATAAAGCCGCGTACTTCTCCATCTGAGGTGTGTAACGTTCTACTTCGGCTTTGAGAAAGCCCTGCAGGTTGCCACCTTCGTGGGTACTGGTCTTGTAGTCGATAATCCAGTGATTCTCATCCTCATCGATGCGCACCCTGTCGAGGACCACAGATTCGATGGCACCTTCGAATAATCCCGTTAGCGCGAACTCTGCCCGTCCTTCCCCGGCCAGGATCCAGCGTCCTTTTGCATCCTTTCTGACGCCGTCCAGTGCCGCTGCCACCCGCGCCTCAATGCCGACCTGAAGCTCGTCGCCGATACCCATTTCCCGCAGCCAGCGCCGCGTCACCTGCTGTTGACCGTCACTGTCGGCAGGGTCCACGTCAGTTCGCCCCTCGGCGAGCACCTGCAGCCAGCGGTGGACTACCGTTCCTGCGATACGCGCCTCCGCCCCTACCCAGTAGAACTCTACCTCTTCATCGGCGGCATCCGTGTCGGCTGCAGGTGATTGCGGTCCAGGCAGAGGCGGCACTGCGGGCGCCTCCCAGGGGCGTGCGAATCGTCGCAGCCGAGGAACACGCCATAAACCATCGTCGTTATCCGCCATGGCGATGTCTGCGCTATCGAAGGCGCGGGCAAATTTTTCTTCGACGGCTGGCCACAACATACGCAACAGACTGCTTTTCGCCGGTGGCTTGTACCCATCTTCTGTGGCCAGCGTGTTACCCAGAAGATGCAGGGACTTGCGCGCACGCGTGCATGCCACATACAACAGGCGCGCTTGTTCGTGTTTATCCTTGGCGCCATCCGTCATTTCGATAAATCGATGTACCGGATCCTTCTCAACCTCTACTCGTGGTCCGACCGGACTGATGATTTTTCGCTCGTCTCCATGTTCATTGGGAATATCAAACCACGAGAGCACGCTCCGGCCGCTTTGCCCCGGGAGTCTCCCGAGCCCGTAGAGTAATACGTGCTCAAATTCGAGACCCTTGGCCTTGTGCATAGTCATGATCTGCACACGCGCGCTGCCATTCGTGGAGACACGCTCCAGGTCGAGTAATGACTCAAGTGCGGCGACATCCTGCAGCGATCCATGCTGCTCGTGCTTTGCGAGCACATCAAAATATCGATAAACGTTCTCGACGGCATACTGATCGGTGAGCAATGCCGGGCCACCCAGCAATAGCCAGCAATCCTCCACAAGATCGCGCAGTGAAGTTAAGAGTCGTGGTGCGACAAGTTTGGCGAGCACGGGCATGGCCCTTAGCACAGCATCACGCCCTGCCGGCGATAACGTCGCCAAGCGGGCCTCGTCTTGCAGTAACTCAACGATGCTTGCCTGCGGCGCTCCACTCACCAGTGTATGCAGGTCCGTCCAGTCCAGCCCTATCCAGGGAGCACGCAACAGGCCGAGCCAGGCGATACGGTCCCCCGTATGCGCAGCAGCGCGTGTTAGCGCCATGACCTCTATGATCTCAGGGAGATCCGTCAGCCGGTCGATCTCAATGGCCTGGTAGTCAATGCCGTCCTGTCTCAATGCAGCAAGCAGCTGCGGCAACTGATTACGACCACGTACCAGGACCGCCACATCGTCGTCAGGATGTTCCCTGAGTGTGTCTGCGATTACCCGGCAGCCAATCTGTGCTTCGGTCTGCTTGTCGCTGCCGAAGACGGGGTGGACCATACATTTCCCGATACCGCTCAACTGCGGAACCGCAATAGCCTCTGAATAGCGCACCGAACCGCTGCCCGGGTCGTCCTGTGCCGCTAGGACTGCCGGGAATACGGAATTGAACCAGTCGACGAGTTGTTCGCCGGAACGAAAATTCCTGCGCAGTATCAACGGTTCCAACGCTATGTTACCGATACCATGCTTCCTGGCCAAAAGGAACTGACCCACTTCAGCGTTGCGGAAACGATAGATCGATTGCATCGGATCACCGACGCAATAAAGTGTTCTGCCGTCATCAGGTTCCCATCCGCCCGTAAGGGACTCGAGCATGCGGTACTGCGCACTTGACGTATCCTGCATTTCGTCCACGAGCAGGTGGCGAACCTGGTAATCCAGCAGCAGTGCTATATCACCCGGATTCTCGGCTGTGCCGAGCGCGTCGTCTGCCGTAATCGCGATATCAATATGGTCGGCAACTCCCTGCTCTGCAAAAAGCCGTCGCAATTCCCCACTGGCCAGCGGCAGCAGGCGGAATAGCGCAAGCAGTACCGCCCACTGGTCGTCAGTGTATTGAACCGGCGGCAGTGCCCGCACGTTGTGCAGAAGTTCGGCCAGCTCGGTGCATGACGCGAGCTCTGCCAGGAGTTCCTTGAGCGCGTCCTTTTGTGCTTTGTTTTCAGGAGGAAATCCCTGGCGTTTATCCACCTGTTTCCGGAACGTGCCTGACAAGGTCAACAACATCTCGGCAACGCCCCGCCACTGCCTGGCAGCGGCGGCCTCGCCTGCGGGAAGATCGCTTATACCGGCCAACGCGCAAATTGGGTGTTCTGTGTTGCCTTGTTCCTGCAGGTTACTGCCTGCGTAGTCAAGCAGCCCCGCGAGCTCGTGGCGTACTGTGGATGGAAACGATGCAGCCGTCAGCGACAGGTGTTCTGCCACAGCCATTTCGAGGTTGCCCTCGAGCCTCTGCCGCAGTCCAGCAGCTTCTTGCGGCGATAACGAGCCACTTCCCGTAAAGGGTAGCCACTGATCCCTCGTGCCCAGCATGCGTGCCAGATAGTCGACGTAAATGCCGGTGTTGTTGTCCAGGTGGCCGAGTACTTCTGCTGCAACATCGTGCACCGCGCCCGTCATCGCCACATAGTCCAGCGTCGCCATGGCAGCGGCACGATGCAGAGCAAGCATTTCGGCATCGACGACAATTCGGACGCCGCTTGCACTGGCAGGCGCACTGATTGGTCGCGAACGGGCTATGGCGGCGTTCAGAGAGTCCAGTGTCTGGATTCGCATGCGTCGCGGATTGGCAAGCAGGTGCCAGCCGTTTTGCGCATCACGCTGCAATGCGGCAGCGGCCAGTTTCGCCGTTCGGCGCAGGTGCTCCTGCTCGGGCTGCTCACCGCGCACCGAGCGGCGCAGTGCCGTGAGCACCCGATGCTGCATTTCCGCCGCCGCCTTGCGTGTGAATGTAATCGCAATAATCTCTTCCGGCGCATCCACCACGGCCAACAGCCGTAAATATCGCTGGATGAGAAGCTCGGTCTTACCGGACCCCGCCGGCGCCTGGACGATAAACGAACGCGTTTCATCCAGGGCCTCATGGCGCGCCTTGAAATCGTCGTCCAGCAGTTGCTGTTCAGATGTCACTGCGCAACTCCGTGAACCGCGTCAGCAGGTTGAGAGGCCTCGCATCCGCCATGGTCATCGACATATTCATGCGCACATCACCGGCGGTCAGCTCAATGCAGGCACTGCGCACGAGGTTCGACCAGCCCACCAGCTGTTCAGGCCATAATTCCGGATTTGTGTATCCTGTTCCCGCACCGTTGAATCCCATCGTCCGTGAATCCACATTGACGAGCGCCAGCGCCGCCACCGGTTCATCGACCGCACAAGCATAGGCGACCAGTTGGATTTCCTTCGGCTCGCCCTTGGCCGTTAGGAATTTCTTTTCGGCGCCCGTCTTGTAGTCAAGGATCGCTATTCCATCATCGGGAAGGCGATCGATACGGTCGACACGCAGCTTCAACCTCACCCCTGCTTCCGCAAACTCAACACTGCGCTCGACGCTGTCGACGATAAAAGCGTCTCGTGCAATATCGATAGCGATGAAGTCGTGCAACAGTCCGGCAACTCGGCGGCGCTCCATAGCCAGAAGCGCGAGTAACACCCGGTCCGCATGCCTCTCATGACGACCGAATGCAAAGTCGATTGCGCCGGCAATACGATGTTCGCAATCCGTCCATCTTTGGATGTCATCACGCGAGGGTTTTTCGATATACAGTTGATAGAGTGCGTCGTGTATCAGGTTGCCGCGCAGTAATGCCGGCAGACCATCAGTTTGTTCGTCGAGAGCGCGTACCCCGAGCCGTCCGCCAAGAAACGCCGCTATGGGATCGGTCAGTTGATTCTGAATCGTGCCGGCTCCGCCCGACAGCGGCTCGTCAGGCCCAATCGGTGGCACCCTGTCTGCAAGGTCTACAAGACTTGCGGTTCCGGCCATACTTGCGGCAAACAAACCTGGGGCAGGAAACGCGTCAGCGGCGGCGAGTTTCGACGCCGGCAAGAGGTCGCTCGGCGTCTGTTCTGCGTCATCTTCGGTCAGCGGATAGCTGCAAACCATCACCGGAGCCGCCGCACAAAGAGACCCGAGTAAGCGCCGGGCATACGCAACCGTGTCATCAGGCGTTGCATCCGGCATACCATGTTGTTCCTGCAAGCGCCTGGACACGAGCGCTGAAGGATTGCCTGCCGGCGGCCACTGCGCCGCGGTAACGCCAGTCAGCCACAGCGCATCGAACTCAAGTCCGGACGCCTCCAGCGGTCCCATCAGATGCACGCGCGCGTGCTCGGATTCGGGTTGAAACACCGCATCGGCGGCCATGCTCTCAAGTTGATTCAGCGCAGTCTCGAGAGACATCCGCGCACTAACGAGGTCCATGCGCGCCAGGTCATTCAGGAGATCGCGCCAGCGATTTACGGCCTGAAACTCAGCACTTCTGAGCCGCTGTTTGCCGGGCCACCCTGCGGCTTTAAGGACTTCATCAACAGTCACAGCCCAGTGCGCAGGCGAAGCCGCGCCAGTCAGGTCCCTCCGATTCTTGGTGATGGCCGCAACGCGTTGCAGCCACTCCGACGCATCGGGCGACTCGTCTTTTCCCTGAAGTGCCGACGTGATCATCGATGGCGACCAGTGGCGGTCCGGCAACCTTCGCAGCCGCAATTCCAGCCGTGCGCGACCGCTGCCCGGACCTGCTACGATCAGTGGCGACCTAAGCAATTGCGAAACCTCGGTTGCACGAAGATCTCGTACCAGCCAGCGCAGCCAGAGCAAGCCAATGGAGATCAGCGGGTAGCTCGAGAGCCTGCGGCCGTATGACACATTGAGTGCATCCGCTAGTGGCGTCGGCGACAGCCGATAGCCTGGCATGAGTCCTTCACGCACCAGCCCGGCCATTCGTGCCGCGTCCCTGTCGAGGCCGTTGGCCACAATAGCAATATACTGCTCGGGGTTTTCCTGCAGGCGTGCTCTTGCCCAGTCTCCGGCGGCGCGTAATTCGTCTTCTTTGGTCGCGAACGGGACTAAATCAGGTTGGCCAGACCGAACCGGAACCGGGGCATCGCTGACGCTGCACCTTGCTTCAACAAGCTGCAACCTGATCTGCGTTGCCGAGGGTTTTTCCCGATCGAATCCGGCAAATGTGTAACGCCCGGCCGCCGCAATTTCACCATCCGTAATCAGTTTGGCTACAAGCGCTGCAAGCCCGGCATCATCGCTCCAGGACTCGCGCTGCAGCAATCCAACATAGCGTCCCGCCGCTGCCGCGAACGCTTTGTGGTCGGGACTCAGCGCTGCCCTTGCAACGTCACGAATCGAAATGTCCCAGTCGGACAGTCTCTGCCAGGAATCGCGAGCAAGACGTACCAGGTTGCCAACGCCGACGGCTTCCTCTCCCAGTTCCCTGCGCAAACAGCGATCCCACAGCAAAGTACTGTGATACGCGTTGATTCGGGTTGGCAGGTCCTCCTGCCGGCCGGCATCGCGTAGCTGCGCGTCAAGCCAGTCAGGCCACGCAAAAATACGTGGGCTCGGCCAGGCCAGCACGCCGGCGTCGACCTGTCGTCGAGCAAACTCCTGCTTGAGGACTCGTGCAAGACGCCTGTTCGCCGTAATGACGGTCGATGTCCCACCGAGCGCTGCAGGCAACCAATCGTACATGCTCAGGCGTGTGGCGCCAGACAGGCGTTGATCCGCTCGAAAACGGTGTTTATTGTCTCCGGGTCCGGCAGCGTCGTTACGCGGAAATGATCGGCATAAGGCGTATTAAAACTGGTGCCCGGCGCCACCAGCACATGCTGTTTTTCAAGTAACTCAAGCGCGAAGGCCTGATCGTCGAGTTTGCCTGCGAATCGCGGATCCAGGCGAATAAAAGCGTACATCGCACCCATTGGCTTCTGCAGGCTGAGGTAATCACTGGCTGCCACGCAATCGATAATGGCTTGCCGCGACTGATAGAGTCGCCCTCCCGGACTAACCAGCTCGACAATACTCTGGAAACCGCCCAGTGCGGTTTGCACCGCCCATTGCGATGGCACATTGCTGCATAAACGCAGCGCTGCCAATAACTCCATGCCATGTAGATAGTCGCTGGCGCGTTCCAGATCGCCGCTAAACACGCACCATCCCACGCGGTAACCGCACGCCCGATAAATCTTGGACAAGCCTGAATAGCTCAGGCAGACCGAATTGTGTACGAGCGTAGCCATCGGGATGAACTCCGCACCGTCGTACAGCATCTGATCGTAAATCTCGTCAGCAAGCACCACCAGTCCATGGCGCTCAGCCAGGGCCACGATGGCATCCAGCGTTTCCCGGCTGTACACAGCGCCACTTGGGTTATTCGGATTAATGACAACGACCGCACGCGTGCGCTCACTGACCAGCCGCTCCATATCGTCTATGTCGGGCATAAAGTCATTTTCGGGACGACACGCATAATGCCTGACGACGCCGCCATTAAGAGCAACAGCGGCGCTCCACAGTGGATAGTCGGGGCTCGGCACGAGGACTTCATCGCCCGGGTTCAGGAGGGCTCGCAGCGAGAGGTCAATCAGCTCGCTGACACCATTGCCGATGAACACTTCATCCGCTGTGACACCGTGTACGCCGCGATCCTGCTGTTGCATTACGACAGCTTCGCGTGCCGGAAAGATGCCCTTCTGGTGGCAGTACGGCTCGGCTTGGGCGAGGTTCTCGATCATCGCCAGCCGCATGGTCTCTGGTGTGCGAAAACCGAACAGACCGGGATTGCCGATGTTCAACGATATGATTTCGTAGCCGCGCTTTTCAAGCTCGAGGGCGTGATTGGCGAGCTGACCGCGGATCTCATAGCGGACATCCTTGAGAACCGTGCTGGTCTGGATAGGTTGTTCCATAACGGGAGCTGTATTAGAGGGTTGAAAATCAGATCACGGCGTCATTTCGGAGCGCCGCGATTCTGTTCGCAGAGTACCCCAACCACTCGCGCAAAACCTCATCTGTATGTTCGCCGAGCAACGGTGGCGCACGTTCATAGTGCACCGGTGTGTCACCGAAAGCGACAGGATTCGATACCGTCGGGACGGAATCGCCCGCGGTATTCTGCAAATGCCGCACCAGCTCGCGTTCGCGGGCATGTGCGTTGCTCAGCACCTCGCCAATATCATTAATCGGTCCCGCCGGAACGCCGCCTGCTGCAAATGCCTCAAGCCAGAATGCCGTGGTATTGGTTCGCAAATGTTCCTGCAGGAGCCCGGTGAGCTTCGCGCGATTCGTGATCCGCGCGGCATTATTCGCGTACAGCGTATCAGTACCCAGCTCAGGCATACCCACGATCTCCATGCACTGACGAAACTGTCGATCATTCCCGACCGCAAGAATCAGATCACCGTCGCTGGTTGCAAACGCCTGGTATGGCACCAGGTTCGGATGCGCTGTGCCCATGCGGCGCGGCACGTCATTGCCAACGAGGTAATTCATATTCTGATTGGCAAGCCATGCGACCTGACTATCATACAGGGGCACATCGATCCGCTGTCCGCGACCAGTAGTGGTTCTCGCTGTTATCGCCGCCAGTATGGCGGTGGTCGCATACATCCCCGCCATAATATCCGCGATAGCAACGCCGACCTTCTGTGGTCCACCCGCCTCGCTATCGGGCGGACCCGTGATACTCATCAGGCCACCTGCGGCCTGAATCATTGCATCGTATCCCGGCTTGTCCGCGCGAGACCCCTGCTGTCCAAAAGCAGAGATTGAACAGATGATGAGCCGGGGATTGTCGGCCATAAGCTCCGCGGGATCGAGGTTGTAACGTGCCAACGTTCCCACCCTGAAGTTCTCAAGGAGTACATCCGCGCCGCTGGCCAGCTCACGAATCAACCGCTGACCGCCGCTGGTCCCAATATCGACGGTTACGGAGCGCTTGTTTCGGTTGGTGGACAAGTAATAGGCCGATTCGCGCCCAAGCCAGGGTGGTCCCCATTGTCGAGTATCGTCGCCCTGTCCCGGCCGTTCGATCTTTACAACATCGGCACCGTAGTCACCGAGGAGTTGACCTGCCCAGGGACCCGCCAGCACCCGACTCATGTCCAGGACGCGGATTTTTTCTAATGCAGTCGTCATAGTACGCACAGGGTACCCAAAACGAGCGCATAAAAAACCCGGCCAACCGGACTAACGAAGCTGGATAACCGTCGGCCACAAAAAACCCGGCCAACCTTAAAGGTTGGCCGGGTGGGTCCGCACGGAGATTGCGGATCGCGTGACGTAGTCAGCCGGCGATTACTCGCGGGCGGCTTCGTCCAGCTCTTCTACCTCAGCGCCCTTTACGTCCTGGGGCGCTGGTGTTTGTTCGATTTCCGGCTTTTTCCTGCCGTACTGGATCAATAGATGATCTTTGTCTTCTTGTCCCAGCTCCCGTATTGACGCGATCCGTATTGCACCTATGTCACGACTCATACCGTCGTCGTACCTGATGCCATCGAATCTGGCGCAAACTCGACTTGTTGTTGTCTCGAATTCAATAAAAAGGCTGCTTTGCAGGCCGTATGCCTTGCGCCTTAGAACAACATGGTAACTACGGCGACTGGAGGCATCGACGATGAGATTTTGCTCATCCAGAACGATGTATCCTCGGATACTTGGCTTGTGGATGCAATCGTTGCTGTTTGATCCGCCGTCGTCCGCGACCGTTTCATTGTCTTCTGGGGCGCTCGCACAAGCTAATAAAAAACATGAAATAAATAAAATAAATAATTGTTTTAAAAGCATATTATACGCATTTTATTTCGTGGTGAAAACACGGTAAGACGTCCGTCACCAGCACTCATCCGTTGCTTAAATAGACCAGGATTCACCCGAAAGTTTACGCCAAATCCGCATTAGCAGGAGCCTTATTTCAGCCCTGACCGGTAGCGATCGGGCGGTCCGAGTCCCGAATCCATTGGCTCCAGGAGCCCACATATAGCCGAGGCTCCCTGAAACCGGCCTCAAGCCCCGAAATAGCCAGATGGCACGCCGTTACCCCCGACCCACACATCACACTCCAGTCCGCCTCTCGATCCGTCCCAAGCACTGCCTCAAGCAATGCCGTCCTCTCCTCCAATGGTCTCCAGGTCCCTGCCCCGGTAACGAACTCGCTAAACGGTGCATTAACAGAACCCGGAATGTGCCCTGCCACAGAATCGATAGGTTCGCACTCACCCAGGAAGCGCTCACGATCCCGAGCGTCCACCAGATTACGGGCGAGAATAGATGACCGTTCCGCGGCCAGTTCTGCAGTCGTGAGTACCAGAGCATCCCTGGGCTTGCCGTTGAATACTACTGGCAGTCGTGTTGGCTTGAGGTTTTCAAGCGGCAGATCCAGGGCGACCCATTGAGCAAATCCACCATCGAGCAGGCGGATGGATTCAACCCCAAGCCAACGCAGTATCCACCACGCCCTCGCTGCCAACGAACCGTTCCCCCCGTCGTACACCACAAGCGTATCTGAATGACCAATGCCCAAGCTCCCGAGAGTCGCATTGACCTGCTCGACGTCGGGTAAAGGGTGCCGACCGGTATCGGGATGCACTGGCCCTGCCAAATCACGGTTCAGATCCAGGAAAATTGCACCCGGGATATGACTCTCGTCATACAGCTGCCGACCGGCCTGTACATGCGCCAGATCGAATCGGCAATCGATGGCAACACAGCCTTCACTTTCGAGCAGGCTGGCCAATGTTGGTGCGTCGATCAGAATTCGTTGCGGGGACACAGGGATACCATGTATGCCATAACAGAATTCACGTACTTGTACACGGTCCCACAGTCTTGGACAATACCAGCCCGGCGGGTATTATCCCGCCCCCTCCACCGATAACCGGGAGTCAATTAAGTGGACAAGATCATTGTCGGCCTGAAGCGTGTTGTGGACTACAACGTCCGTGTCCAGGTCAAGAGCGACGGTAGCGGTGTCGAAACCGATGGCGTCAAAATGAGCATAAACCCCTTTGACGAGATCGCACTGGAAGAAGCGCTTCGTATCAAGGAAAGTGGTGCTGCGACAGAAGTAGTCGCCGTTTCGATCGGTACGTCCGAATCTCAGCAGCAGCTTCGCACGGGCCTCGCGATGGGAGCCGACCGCGCTATCCTGGTGACGGTTGATGGCGATATCGACCCGTTGAGTATTGCCCGCGTATTCAAGGCGCTCGCCGAAAAAGAGAGTGCCGGACTCGTCATGCTCGGAAAACAGGCGATTGACGGCGATAACAGCCAGGTTGCACAAATGCTCGCCGCGCTATGGGGTCGTCCGCAGGCTACATTCGCATCGGGCGTAACAATTGAGGGCGACTCGGCTCGAGTCGTACGTGAGGTTGACGCAGGCCTTGAGACCGTCGAGGTCGACCTCCCCGCTGTGCTCTCGGTCGATCTGCGTCTCAATGAGCCGCGCTACGTCAAACTCCCCGATATCATGAAAGCGAAGAAGAAACCCCTGGATGAAATGCCGCTCGCTGATCTGGGCATTGAACCCGGACCGGTAATCAAGGAGCTTCAGTACGCTGCGCCGGAGGGCAGACAGCGTGGTGTGACGGTTGATGATGTCGCCAGCCTGGTTGCAGCGCTAAAAGACAAGGGACTCGTGTAATGACTAAAGTACTGATTATTGCTGAACACGATGGTTCGGCTCTTAACCCCAGCACCGCCAAGTGTGTCAGCTGTGCCGCCGCAATCGATGGCGCAGAAATCGACATAGCCGTTCTGGCGGCCGATACGACCGGCATTGCAGCCGAGGCAGCGGAACTCGAAGCCGTCTCTCGCGTGTTGACCATCGAGCGCGCAGAAAACGAAAAGCCGATCACGGCCAAGCTCGCACCGCAGATAGCGGCAATTGCGGGCGACTACAGCCATATAATGGGACCGTCTACCACCTTTGGCAAAGACCTGATGCCCCACGTTGCGGCCCTTTTGGGCGTCAACCAGGTCAGTGACATCATGACGGTTGAAAACAGTCACACATTCAAGCGGCCGGTATATGCCGGCAATGCGATTGTGACCGTTGAGGCCCCGGCAGGTAGTACCGTTGTCGCAACCGTGCGTGTTGCATCCTGGCAGGCAGCAAACGGCGGCAACTCGGCAACAATTGCCCCGCTTGACGCTGCCGCTGAGCTACCGATGCACACGCGCTACGTCAGCCTGGAGTCGGCGGCGTCCGACAGACCTGATTTGCAGACCGCAGCTAAAGTTGTGGCCGGTGGACGCGCGTTGGGCAGCGAGGAGCAGTTCGGCCTTATTTATCAGCTGGCCGATGCGCTGGGTGCCGGTGTCGGTGCATCCCGCGCCGCTGTCGACGCGGGCTATTGCCCGAACGAACTGCAGGTTGGCCAGACGGGCAAAATCATTGCGCCGGACCTCTATATTGCGATCGGTATTTCCGGGGCCATTCAGCACGTGACAGGCATCAAGGACGCCGGGACAATTGTGGCCATCAACAAAGATGAGGAAGCCCCAATCTTTGAAGTGGCGGACATTGGAATGGTTGGAGATTTGTTCCAGATTCTTCCGGAACTAATTGACGCGGTGAACTAGCGACCCTACAGGTTGGTGCACACGGGGATACCGGAAAGGTGTCCCCGGTTTCGCTCAGCTGAGACCAAGCGGGGACACGTTTTACCTTTCCCCTTACAAAACAGCCAGAATAGTCTCGGCTTTGGACACTTCGAACTGCGCGGGTGCTTCGACAGCCACGTGCGTTGCCACACCGTCATCGACGATAATGGCAAAACGCTGTCCACGTATGCCCATCCCGAATGAACGCGCATCGAGTTCAAGCCCCAGAGCTTGCGTGTAGTCACCATTACCGTCGGCGAGCATCATCACCTTGTCGCCGACGTTACGGTCCTTGCTCCAGGCGGACATGACGAACACGTCGTTTACGGCCATGCAGGCCAGGGTATCGACTCCCTTGGCTGCAAACTCGTCTGCAAGATCGACGTAACCTGGAAGGTGGTTCATTGAACAGGTCGGCGTGAAGGCGCCTGGCACGGAGACGAGGACAACTTTTTTCCCGGCAAACATCTCGTTCGTAGAAATGGAACCTGGACCGCTATCGGTCATGATTCCGAAGGTGCCCTCAGGCATATTGCTGCCAATCGAAATTTTCATTTTCTAATACACTCCAGTATCAATAATCGTTTTCCGCCACGTGCACTACCAGGCCATCCAGTTCATCGGATACCTCAATCTGGCAGGTAAGCCGGCTGTTGTGCTTACGCTCGAAGGCCGCATCCAGCATGCTGTCCTCCATGTCGTCCATCGTCGGCATCTTCTCAAGCCAGGCCTCATCAATATAGCTGTGGCACGTTGCGCAGGCGCAGGCGCCGCCGCATTCGGCAACAATGCCGTCAATATTGTTATTGATAGCGCCTTCCATCACTGAGTAGCCATTGGCGACTTCTACTTCGTTGCGGGTGCCATCGGGCGTTATGTAAGTAATCTTGGGCATTACAGGTATCCGGTCTCTACAAAAGCGCAAAATGATAAGGGCGTTGCCCGTCTCCGGTCAACGCCCCGACATAGGCATTAATGTGTTCTAAGGCGCGCTTACGGCCGCTCGTTTCTCCTCAAGCTGCTGGCGTTTCTTGCGTGCCGCTTCCTCAGCGAGGCGAATCTGCCTGTTACGCTCGACTTCCGCATCGATCACCCGGATCCACTGCGCGGCCGTTCGTTGTGACCGTGGCGCCTCTGATGCCTTTCTGAACGCCGCCTTGGCGTCCGGGTAACGACGCAGGTTATAAAGGCACATGCCGAGCGATATCTGAACATTATCCGGATTCTTCAGGCCACCTTTACGAACAGCTGTGTTGGCTGACGTTACACAATCGCCATACTTACCAACATTGAGGAAGGCGTTCGCAAGTCGATGGTCGAGTTCACCGTCATTCGCGAGCTTCGCGGCAGCCTGCAGCGCGGGGATGGCTTTCTCGTCTTCCATGGAAAGCATCCATGCCTGAGACAGCAGCCGGTAGTGCTTTTCATTCTTCGGCACGATTCCGGCGTCCATCTTCTCCTGCAGAAGCGTGGCAGCCTTATAGGGAACCTCGGCCTGCAGGTAGAGCTGCGTCATCGTCACAAACTCAGTGTCCTTGACCAACATACCCTGCGTATGTGCGGCATCGTAAGCGTAGATCAGCTTTTCATCTTCGCCGAGTTCAGTGTACGCGCCGGCCAGTGATTTCCAGTAACGAGCTTTTGGCCAATTCTGCAGCAGCGTCTTCTGTATATCCCGAACTTTGCGGTAGTCTTCCTGCTGGAAATACGCGAAGTTCAAGAGGTTCCACCAGTCCTCTTTAACTGGCTTGCCACGTTCTTTTGCAACCCGCATTGCGTTATCGATCGAAGGAATCATATCCTTGAAGCGATTGAGGTTATAAAAAAGCTGAGCCTGGAGTATATAGGGCTCAGGCGCCGGATTCGTTTCAAGAGTGAACCATTTGTTTATCGTTGTAAGCGCTTTCGCGTAGTTCTCCTCCATGGTTAGCAACTGCGCCATGGTGTACGTCGTCTGCTTGGCCATCTGCGGTTCGAGCGTTGGCAATGCAAGCATTCTTTCGTAGGTACGAATAGCGTTAGTGACATCGTCGATGTTGTAGTAAACGAAACCAATATAGTTGAGAACGTTTGCCTGCTCGTATTCGGTGAGCTTATCCGGGTTATACAGGCTGTTCAGAGTTTTCAGCGCCCCCTGATAATCTTTCGCATCAACCATCTCCTGAGCCTTCTGAATACGCTCATAGACTTCCTTGCTGACGGCCTGGGCCTGCTTGGTTTTGGTGGTATCCGTATCGGCATCAGCCCGCTTCGCTTTTTGTGCGGAAGCATTACCAAACGCCAGGACACCGACGATCACCGCCAGGCAGAGTTTCAAAGTAATTCCACGACTAGATTTCATTTCGATACTTCCTCATGAACGGCATCCCGCCTATACATGCCAGGGCTCTATTCTTCGAGCTGGAATGAGATTCGCGTCTTGACACCAGGCACATTGACCGGCACACCATCTACCACACGCGGCTTGTACTTGAACTTGAGCACCGCGCGAATTGCCGCGCGCTCAAACAAGCTGCTTGTGGACTGCAGGACGATCGGATCTTCGACGGTGCCTGCGGTCGTTACGGTGAAGGACAGATCCACGAAACCTTCAAGACCACGCGATAATGCGCGGGCCGGATAAACCGGAGCAACGCGCACAATCGGCAGATAGTCACCCTCAGCGATATTCATACCGCCGGGACCGCCGATGTCGGTATTTGCACTGACCGACGGCGGTGCGACGTTAATCGACGGCGCATCCGGATTAATGTTATCCATATCCTGAGGCGGTGTTTCTGGCGGAGTTTCGGGGGGCTTGGGCGGCTTTTCCGGAATGATGTCCTCGACATTGAGGTTTTCATTACGCTTCACGCGCACAAACTCCAGTTTGTGCCGCTCGCGCGGATCCGTGAGGGCCTGCTTACCGGTAACGATAAGTAGCTGCATAACGAACAGCAGGCTTATCGTCACGGCCGAGCCGACAACAATTGAAATTACATAACGACCTAGCATGGTCCTGTTCTCCTGAGCGGAATAGCCGCTTCGTGTGCCACCCGCCTCGTTTCTATTACGACAGACATAAGCCTCCCGGGCTCCTAATCGTTATCCGTAGCGATGGCGACGTTGGTAACGCCAGCCGCTTTCGCTGCTTCCATCACAATTACCAGCATCTCGTGGGTCGAGCCCTCGTCGGCCTGGATGACGATCGAACCTTTGGGGTTCTCAGCATGCAAGCGCTCGATGATGCCGCGCACGGCACGTGGGTCTCGTTCCTGACGATCAATCCAGATCTCATCGTTGGGGCTGATGGCGATCAGGATAGCGGCGTCATCCTGGGTATCTGCAGTAAAGGTATTCGGTCGTTCAACCTGAATACCGGCTTCTTTGATGAAGGTTGCCGTAACAATGAAGAAGATGAGCATGATAAACACGACGTCGAGCATCGGCGTCAGGTTAATCTCATTTTCTTCCTCTTCGACGTTTAAAGAGCCGTGTTTTCTAGCCATTAATTCAGTCCTTCCAAATCCCGCCTGGCGTGGTCCCGCCTAACGCGTATCTGCAATTGAAATACTATAGACACCGGCAAGCCGCGCTGAGTCCATGACTTCGACGAGTATCTTGTTGCTCGACTTGTTGTTCGCCTGGACGACCACAGACCCGCTGGGGTTCTCTGCATGCAGGCGCTCAATATTGGCGCGCACTGCACGAGGGTCGATAAGGCGACGGTCGATCCAGATCTCGTCATTGGCGTTGATCATCACGAGAATATTGGCGTCTTCCGGCTTACTCTCCGTCATCGGAGCATCCGGCCGGTTAACGTCAATTCCCGCTTCTTTGATAAACGAGGCAGTCACGATGAAGAAAATGAGCATGATGAACACGACGTCAAGCATCGGCGTCAGGTTAATCTCACTTTCTTCTTCGTCGACATGGATATCATCCAGATGTTTTCTCATGGCGATAGTCCCCTAGTGATCCATCGTGAGCGAGTCCTCGAGGAACTCGACCTCGTGGGCTGCACGACGGCTCAGCAACGTTATTAGCAGCACGCCCGAGAGCGCCCCAACCATTCCCGCCATTGTTGGTACCGTGGCCTGGGATACGCCGGCTGCCATAGCCCGTACGTTGCCCGAACCGGACACAGCCATTACCTGGAAGACGCTGATCATGCCCGTTACCGTGCCAAGCAGGCCAAGCAGCGGACACAGGGCGACCAATGTCTGGATAATGTTGATACCTTTATTGGATGCTTCGCTGAAACGCGAAATCATCAGCTCGCGAATTTGCTTGGCATTCCAGGACTGGCGCTCCTGGCGCGACTCCCATTTGTCATGAATATCACGCGACATCTTCTTCATTGACGAGCGGAAGTAAATAATCCGCTCGACGATAAGCACCCACATGAGGAAGATAGTCACCGCGATGGCCCGGAGAACCGGGCCACCGAGGCTCATAAAGTCACGAATGGCTTCTATTGAATCAGCAAGCCAAAGCATGGCGACTCCTCTTTGTTAGTGACTATTCTCTGAGTGCTGTGCAACCAGACCAGCGCTC
The DNA here is from genome assembly GCA_024679535.1 of Chromatiales bacterium. Taxonomy (GTDB): domain Bacteria; phylum Pseudomonadota; class Gammaproteobacteria; order Steroidobacterales; family Woeseiaceae; genus UBA1847. The sequence goes on along the minus strand of JAIBDF010000002.1, from coordinate 29,792 downwards.
TGCGACTGAAGGATGTTGACGATCTTGCGGCTCTTGCCACTGACAACCGTGTGCAGCAACACCATCGGAATCGCCACGACAAGACCCAGGACCGTCGTCATGAGTGCCTGCGAGATACCGCCTGCCATCATCTTCGGATCGCCAGCACCGTAGAGCGTGATGACCTGGAAGGTCTTGATCATGCCGGTAACCGTACCGAGCAGACCCATCAGCGGCGCAACCGCTGAGACCACCTTGATAAACAGCAGACCCTTGGTCAGATTCGGCATCTCCTTGAGCGCCGCTTCCGAGAGTTTCAACTCGATGGTTTCCGTGTCAGCACCCCGGTTGCTTTCGTAAGCAGCCAGTACGCGTCCCAGCGGATTGTCCGTGCTGGCCGTCTCACGCTTGAGCTGAGCCTTAACCTTGCGATCGGCCGTCGACAGTGCCAGCCAGCGCATTACCGCGATAAGCAGCCCAATGAGGCCAAGCGCGATAATGCAGTAACCAACGATGCCGCCCTGCTCGATACGATCCTTGATCGTGGGAGACTCGACCAGCAGCGCGAGAATACCGCCGCGCGTGACGTCAACACCGAACGCAACCGCCTCGCCCGACCCGGCGCCCATCATGTCGCCCGTCGTGCCAAGGTATTTGCCATCCGGCTGGCGAAGCAGCTCCGAAATCGTGCCGTCGTCGTTGAACTCGAGGTAGCCGTTGTCCGACGCGAGGTTAAACGAGCCAATACGAACAACTTCCATTTCTTCCTCAGTGCCATCGGCACGTGTGACGAGATGATTGAAGCGCGTGACCTTGCCCGACTCCACAACTTCCTGCTGAAGCAGCAGCCAGAGTTGCTCGATTTCTTCAATTTCCGGAATGTTGCTCGCACCGGCAAGTTTGCTGCCGAGCTCAACAAGGAAGCCGCTGCGATCCGGGTACTCGATATTCGTCAGCGAAGCGGCAAATCGACCCTGCGTATCACCTGCGACGGTCTGCAATACACCGAGCAGCTCTTTCAGCGCGCCCATCCGCTCGTCGAGCGCCTGGCGTGCCGTGATGATCTGCTGCTGGTTAGCTTCGAACTGATTTTCAAGACGCGAGGAAATGTTTTCCTGGCGAGTACGTTCGGCACGAGCCTGATTCAGCAGTGACTGTTGCTGGTTGCGCGCCTGGGCAAATGCCGCTTCACGCTGACGGGCCTCGCGTGAGTCGCGAGCCTGTCCCTGCTCGATCAGGCGAAGTAATTCGGACATGGAAGCCGCAGCCGCATCGTCCTGTTGAGCGTTTGCCGTAGCAAATCCGAAACTTAGCAGTCCGGCCGCAATAATGAGTGTGATGCGTTTCATTTATGAAGCCTCCGCGGAAGGAACAGGAATAACGATCAGTTCAGGAGCGATCAGCTGGCGTGCCATACGCAGACCTTTACGAACTTCGTTACGCGCCGAGTTATCGATTTCCCAGTCACGTATGTTGTTGTTCCAACGCCCTGTGATCTTGGTGTCGTCAGACTGGAAGTACAAACCGATACGACCGATACGCAGCATGTTGAATGAACGCGTCGAACCATCGATTGTCAGCGACTCTTCGTAGTATTCCGACGATGTGCCGTAGTCGTTCTCGATCTGGTAGGCCTCCATCACCTTGCGGAATTTCTCAGCAACGGTGACATCGGAGCGCTCCATAATGGCCTTCAGATCGCCGATGCGCTTGGTGCGCTCGGTCAAGAGGAACGGAATATCGAGGGCCACGGACTGGTCCAGGCCGTCAATCATGCGTTCCATCAGGGGAAAGATCTGACGGTTAATGACGTCAACCCGGTCCATCGACAAGGCGATGTCTTCCAGAGTTGCCGTTTGACCTTCAACCTGCGCCGTCATCAGGCGGTTGTAGACCTTGAGTCCGTCAATTTCCTTGTTTATAGCCCGGTACTGGTCTTCGAGGGAACGAGTACCTTCAACAATGTTGTTGATTCGTTCCTGCGATTGTTGAGCCAGGTTCAACCGACGTTGATCAGCCTGCAAGATCTGATCGACGGTCTGGGCGAAAACGCCGCCGGAAATCGTCAAAGCCGAAACCGCAATAAATGCGGCGGCAAGACGCCGACTGCTGCTTATGCACCGTTTCATGAACGCTCCTTAAAGGTCGTTGTTTTATTAAAAGTTATTGGAGAGGGATGCGACGTATCTGCTCAATACATGCACAAATGAGAACGGCGACACAGAGAGTGCCTCCAAATGCGCACGCGACCCTCTCCACCTACGCCGCGCGGCGTTGAATTTATTTGGAACCCTTATTTGTCTGTCTCTATTTTTCTAGCTATCCCGGGTTACCCCGAGCTTCCCCGCCAATTCTGCATTTTACTGCGTCAGGTCCCCTTCGTTACGGCCAAAGAATAACACATGCTTCACCGAGTGCCAGTCCTCTGAAGAACATAACGTGCAAGCTTTATGTATCTGATTCAGGTAGCGATTCAGCACCAGCTGAGGTCGCCGTGTGGTTGCCAGGCAGCTGATAATTTCGCTGGATCTTCAGATACGCTTGCCAGCCATTTACACAGGTCGCAGCACGCCCCGATGTGTAGAGCTGATTATTCTTTTTTAATTAGTGGCTTAGAAAGGCTTTCTAAGACAGGTTATTTGGTATCAGCCGTAACCGTCTAAGAAGCTGTTGACATCAATAAGGCCTTACAACATTATTCGCCGCTATGGACACCATCACGCTCGTGCTTATTTCGCTTGAACTGCTTCTCCTTGGGAGGCAGAGCGGGTAGCGCGTATCCATAAAACGGACATCGTAAGCCCCGCATCCCAAAGGATGGTGGGGCTTTTTTTTATCAAACTACTAATTTAGTGCACAGGAAACACCATGCAAATGTATTCGGAAGCAGATGTAGATACCTCCGTTCTGGCGGACCAGCAGGTTACGGTCCTTGGCTACGGTAGCCAGGGTCGTGCTCATGCGCTCAACCTGAAGGACTCGGGCTTCAACGTCATCGTCGGTCTGCGCAAGAGCGGCGCAAGCTGGGCCAACGCAGAGGCCGACGGCCTGACGGTCCAGGAACCCAACGAAGCCGTCAAAGGCGCTGCAATCGTGATGTTCCTGACACCGGATATGGTCCAGAAGGCGCTCTACCAGTCCGTTGTCGACGATATCGACGAAGGAGCCCTGTTGCTCTTTGCGCACGGGTTCGCGGTGCACTACGGACAGGTGGAGCCGCGTGCGGACCTGGACGTTGCCCTGATAGCACCGAAAGGACCTGGCGGACTGGTACGTCGCCAGTACGAAGAAGGCCATGGCGTGCCCTGCCTGGTCGCCGTTCACCAGGACGCGACGGGGACTGCATTGCAGAAGGCCCTGGCCTACTCCGCCGGCATCGGCGGAGCGCGTGCCGGTGTCATCGAAACGACGTTTGCGGAGGAAACGGAAACCGATCTGTTTGGTGAGCAGGCCGTACTTTGCGGCGGTGCCACCGAACTCATCGTGGCGGGTTTCGAAACGCTTTGCGAAGCCGGCTACCAGCCCGAAGTCGCCTACTACGAAGTGATGCACGAACTGAAACTAATCGTTGACCTGCTGCACGAAGGTGGTCTCGCCAAAATGCACAAGTACATCAGCGACACGGCTGCCTGGGGGGATATGATTTCCGGCCCGCGTGTTGTCGACGCATCGTCGCGCGCCGCCATGAAAGCCGTGCTGGGCGATATTCAAGACGGCACCTTCGCGCGTAACTGGATCGCAGAGAATGAAAATGGCATGCCGGAATTCAAGCGCATGATGCAGGCGGATCTCGAGCACCCGATCGAGAAAGTCGGTAAGGATCTCCGCGGCCGTATGGACTGGCTGTCAGAGTAAGACACAGGAATACACAAGAGGAGCGGATAATGTCCGACACGCACATTAAGATTTTCGACACGACCCTGCGCGATGGGGAACAGGCGCCCGGCTGCAGCATGACCCTCAGGGAAAAGCTTCGCGTTGCGAAAGCGCTATCGGAACTTAATGTCGACATAATCGAAGCTGGTTTTCCAGCCGCGTCACCGGGCGATTTCGAATCGGTCAAGACCATCGCCGAACAGAATTTCGGCCCGGTGATCTGCGGACTGGCGCGCTGCAATACCGCGGATATCCAGAAAGTCTATGACGCGGTCAGGCATGCTGAAAAACATCGTATCCACGTGTTTGTGGCAACCAGCGCCATTCATCGTGAGCACAAGCTCAAGATGGCCAAGGAAGAAATCATCAAGAGCGCCGTTGGCGCGATCAAGCTGGCCCGCGAACTGGTCGACGATGTTGAATTCTCTCCCGAAGATGCTTCTCGCACCGAGCTCTCTTACCTGGCCGAAGTGGTGTCCGCTGCGATAGAAGCCGGCGCAACGACTGTCAACATCCCGGACACGGTCGGCTATACCGTGCCGGCCGAGTTTGATCGCCTGTTCCGCTACCTCAATGATCACGTCGCCCGGATTGAGGAGATTACGCTTAGCGTCCATTGCCATGATGACCTGGGGATGGCCGTCGCAAACAGCCTCGCGGCCGTCAGTGCCGGTGCTCGCCAGATCGAATGCACCATTAATGGCATCGGTGAGCGTGCGGGCAACTGTTCGCTTGAAGAGGCCGTCATGGCCATCAAGACTCGCGCCGAGTTTTTTAACGTCGAAACCGGTATCGACACAACGCGCCTGTACCCGACATCCCGTCTTGTATCCAATATCACCGGCATGCATCCGCCACGCAACAAGGCGATAGTGGGTGAGAATGCATTCGCGCATGAAGCGGGTATTCACCAGCATGGCATGCTGCAACACGCCTCCACCTACGAGATCATGCGCCCGGAAGATATCGGTCTGGCTAAGTCCAGTCTGGTACTCGGCAAGCACAGTGGCCGACACGCATTTCGCGACCGTCTTATTGAACTGGGTTTTGAACTCGACGAGTTCGAGACCAATCGCACTTTCCAGGAATTCAAGAAACTGGCGGACAAGAAGAAAGATGTCTATGACGGCGACCTGGAGTCGCTTGTGATGAGTGCGGGCGGCACCTCCTCCGGGCCATGGACGCTGCAGTCGCTCGAGATACAGACTCACACCGACCGACCGGCCACGGCGGCAGTCAACCTGATTTTTGAAGACGGCAGCGAGGTCAGCGAGTCGGCTCACGGCGACGGGCCGATAGCGGCCGCGTTCCAGGCGCTCGAGCACGCGACCGGCGTGGAGCTCGTACTGAAGAATTTCGAGCTGCACAGCGCATCGATCGGCGAGGACGCTCAGGGCGAAGTGACGGTTAGCGTGGAACACGACGGCCAGAGCTTCCGCGGCAGGGGCGCCAGCGTCGACATCGTGGAAGCCGGATGCCGGGCCTGTCTGGAAGTCATGAATCGCATCCTGCGGCGCAAAGATCGCGGCGCAGCGGGCACACCCGCCGATGATTCAACTCGCGCCACCATTTAACCAGCAAGACAATAACGGAAGCCGACCATTGAATACTCCGACGACCTTGTTTGAAAAGGTATGGGCAAACCACATCGTCGTCGACGAGACGCCAGACACGCCGGCCGTCCTGTATATCGATTTGCACATCGTCCATGAGGTCACCACGCCCCAGGCGTTCTCTGTTCTGCGTGCCAACGGCCTTGCCGTGCGGCGCCCTGACCTGACGCTGGCAACACTTGATCACTCCACGCCGACGACGCCAGTGACAACCTTCAAGGACCTTCTCGTTGCCGGGGAAGGCGCAGCCAACCAGGTTCGGCAAATGGAGCAAAACTGCGAGGAGTTCGGGCTCGACCTGCTCGGTTATGGCAGCGGCAAGCGAGGCATAGTGCATGTCATCGGACCGGAGCTCGGCGCCACTCAGCCGGGCAAGACGATTGTCTGCGGTGACAGCCATTCAAGTACGCATGGAGCATTTGGTGCCCTCGCCTTTGGCATTGGCACGACCGAGGTCGGCCATGTGCTCGCGACGCAATGCCTATTGCAGCGCAAGCCAAAAACGCTGGCCGTGAATGTCGACGGGACCTTACCTGCTGGCGTCACCGCAAAAGACGTCATCCTTGCAGTGATCGGCAGAATTGGTGTGGATGGGGGAACCGGCCATGTGATCGAGTATCGCGGCGACGCTGTTACGGCGCTCTCGATGGAGGAACGCATGACGATCTGCAACATGTCGATCGAAGGCGGCGCACGTGCAGGCATGATTGCTCCGGACGACACGACGATCGACTACCTGCAAGGCCGCCCGCGCGCACCCCAGGGCGCCGCATGGGATGCCGCCGTCACGCGCTGGCAGGCGCTGCGCACGGACACGGATGCGCGCTTCGACAAATCGGTCTCCATTAATGCCGGGGAGCTGACACCCATGGTCACGTTTGGCACGAATCCCGGCATGGTCGTTGGAATTAACGAGCCGGTACCGGAAAGTAACGACGCCAGTTTTCGCAAGGCGCTCGACTACATGCAGGTGGAGTCCGGCAAGCCAATGACTGAAGCTTCCGTCGACGTCGTCTTCGTGGGCAGCTGCACCAATGGCCGCCTGTCGGACATCGAAGAGGCAGCGCGGGTGCTTGAGGGCCGTCAGGTCGCCGCTGGTGTGCGCATGCTGGTCGTTCCGGGTTCGGACCAGGTAAAGGCCGACGCGGAGGCGCTGGGACTCGACAAGATAATTGAAGCTGCCGGTGGCGAGTGGCGTGAAGCCGGATGCTCGATGTGTATCGGCATGAACGGCGACATTGCCCAACCAGGCCAGCTAAGCGTCAGCACCAGTAATCGCAATTTCGAAGGGCGCCAGGGCGTCGGGGCACGCACCGTGCTGGCGAGTCCTGCTACCGCGGCCGCCTCAGCGGTCGCAGGGCGAATCGCTGATCCAAGGAACTACCTATGAAGCCTGTTACAACCGTTCGGTCGAAAACCGTAGTCCTGCCGACCCGGGATATCGATACCGACCAGATCATCGCTGCGCGCTTTCTTACGACAACGTCAAGAGAGGGCCTTGGCAAGAACGCATTCTATGACCTGCGTTACCACAAGGACGGCAGCGAGAAGAGCGATTTCATACTTAACAAGCCAGACGCCAAAGGTTGCGGCATTCTCGTTGCCGGTAACAACTTTGGTTGCGGCTCGTCTCGCGAGCATGCGCCGTGGGCCCTGCTCGACTATGGTTTCGAAGCGGTGATATCCACGGAGATTGCCGATATCTTTCGTAGCAATGCACTGAAGAACGGCCTGCTGGCGATTATCGTCGACGAGCAGACGCATAGCTGGCTGCTGGCAAACCCGGGTGTAGCTGTGACCATCGACCTTGAGAGTACGAGCATCTCTCTACCGGGTGATCGGACCGTGACGTTCAGTATGGACGGTTTCTCGCGGCACTGTCTCCTCGCGGGTATCGACCAGCTGGGCTTTCTCTGCAAGCAAATGAACACTATTGAAAAGTTTGAGGAAACACGTTCATGGAAGCCGTAATTACCTTATTGCCCGGTGATGGTATCGGACCGGACGTCACCGCCAGCGCCAGGCAAGTCCTCGACGCGGTAGCAAAGCAATACGGTCATACGCTGCACTACAAGGAAGCGCTGATCGGCGGTGCTGCAATCGATGCCACCGGCGAACCGTTGCCCGCCGTTACCGTAGACGCGTGCAAAGCGGCGGATGCGGTGCTGCTCGGTGCAGTTGGCGGCCCCAAGTGGTCGGACCCGAACGACAAGGTCCGCCCTGAACAGGGACTGCTCAAGCTACGCTCGGTACTCGGTGTCTACGCGAACATGCGCCCCGTCCGGATTTATCCGGAACTGGCCGGTGCGTCACCCTTGCGTGCCGAAATTCTCGACGGCGTGGACATGCTCGTCATTCGTGAACTTACCGGGGGCATCTACTTTGGCGCAAAGACAAGAACCGCTACCTCAGCCAGTGACCTGTGCGAATACACGGTAGGAGAAGTTGAGCGGATCGTGCGGGTGGCCGCCAGGCTCGCCACTGAACGACGCGGCAGACTGTGCTCAGTTGACAAGGCAAACATCCTCGAAACATCACGCCTGTGGCGAGACGTAACGAATCGCGTGATGGCGGATGAATTTCCGGAAATCGAGCTGGAGACGCTCCTGGTGGATGCCGCCGCCATGCACCTTCTCAGTCGCCCGTCTGACTTCGATGTCATTGTCACGGAAAACATGTTTGGCGACATTCTCACGGACGAGGCCTCCATGCTCGCCGGCTCCCTCGGGATGTTGCCTTCGGCATCGTTGGGCGACGGCTCAGCGGGCTTGTACGAGCCCATTCACGGTTCGGCGCCGGACATCGCCGGTATGGGAATTGCGAATCCCTGTGGCGCCATTGCGAGCGTTGCCATGATGCTGCGCCACAGTCTGGGCCTCGAGAGCGAAGCACTGGCCGTGGAACAGGCGATGGCTGCCGCAATTGCAGCTGGTGCGAGGACTGCGGACATCGTTGCAGAGGGCGACACGCGCCTGTCAACCGATGACATGACCGCCAGGATTATCGCCTGCCTTGCCTGAGCCCCCGGCCCGCCAATCCTGAGCGCTCAGCAGGCGGCCGCCACCACAGGTTTCAGTAGCGTCGCTGCACGCGCGGCGTCGAGCGCGCGCAGGAGATCCTCCTGCAGATCCTCCGCAGCTTCCAGTCCCACCGACAGGCGGATCAACGTCGGGGTCACGCCAGCGGCAGCTTTGCGCTTCGCCGAAACCGGTGCGTGCGTCATGGAGGCAGGATGGCAAACCAGGCTTTCCATGCCGCCAAGCGACTCAGCCAGTGAGAAATACTTCAGGTTCTCGACGAATGCGCGGACTGCCGCTTCGCCACCGTCAATTTCAAAACTGATCATCCCGCCAAATCCCCGTTGCTGGCGTTTCGCAATCTCGTGACCCGGATGGCCTTCGAGTCCGGGGTAGTAAACCCTGGAAACATTCAGCTGCTCAGATAGAACATTTGCGAGCAGTGCGGCGCTCTCCTGATGCTGCCGGATACGCGGGTACAACGTGCGAATCCCGCGCAGCGTCATGAAGCTATCAAAGGGCGCGCCGGTGATGCCGATGACATTGGCCCAGTATGCACATTGCTCCGCCAGCTCGTCCGTTGCGGCGACCAGTGCGCCACCCACAACATCGCTGTGGCCGTTGATGTACTTGGTGGTTGAGTGAATAACGAGATCTGCACCAAAGTCGATCGGATTCTGCAATGCAGGCGACAGGAAGGTATTGTCCACGGCAAACAATGCCCCACATTCAGTGGCGATTTCCCGGATCTTCGCCAGGTCGGAAATGCGGAGCACCGGGTTTGACGGAGATTCAGTCAGGATGATCCTGGGCCGGAGCTCAGCACACACGGTACGCAGCGTCTCGAGTTCGGTCTGGTTTACGAACTCGACGTTGAACAGACCTTTTTGCGACTGCTGGTCGAAGAGTCGGTAAGTTCCGCCATAACAATCATGCGGTGCAATAATGGTGTCGCCCGGTGACAGGAACTGCGTGAGCACCGTGAGCGCTCCCATTCCTGATGCCGTCACGACAGCGCCCGCCCCGCCTTCCAGTTCGGCCAGTGCATCTGCGAGTCCGTCACGTGTGGGATTACCCGAGCGCGTGTAATCGTATTGCCGCGGTTCGCCAAATCCTGCAAACGCATAGTTTGAGGACAGGTGCAAAGGCGGTACGACCGCACCATGTTGCGTATCGGATTCGATGGACGCGCGCACGGCGCTGGTGGCTTTGCAAACTGAGGAAGTCATTGTCGGTCTCCGCTAAATAGTTCCGGTTTACTCATCGGAACCCTGCGAAGCCCGCAAGGGAGGGAATTTACCGCCCTGCACCGTTACCGGTGTTGCGATAACCCTCATCTTTCGATGTCCGAAGACATCGCAGGAGTTGGCACCTTTTCGAAATGGTTAGTTCCGCTGGTTGCCCCGGCGTCGTCGGGCCTATCCCTCGACCGGTCTCGATGAGTTTCGTCGAGTTTAGGTGCGGAACCCGGTAAAGGTCAAGCGACCAAGCGCAACTTCCAGTGCTCAGCCCGGTGTCGGGTGCTGCTCTGAACTTATCAGCATGAGATTGACCGCTATCGATACTCGGTCACGATCCCCTTCGTGAGGACGGACGGAATGACGCAGCCAGGAGGGAAACATCACGATATGACCGGCCACCGGCCGCAGGGCGAATTGCGACTGCATCGGGTCACTGTTCTCATCGCGCAGCAGCAACTCGGGAACGGTCATGTATGCCATCGGATAGCGCGGATCCTCCAGCAGCAACTCGCCTCCGTTACCCTCAATTTCGGACCCGCCAGGATCCGGGTAGTACACCCCCGACCAGTACGCTGCGGGATGACAATGCAGCTGATTAGAGCAACCTGGCGGAGTCACATTGGCCCACATCTCAATTGACCAGGTGAATTGCCGCTTGCCACCCGGCGCCATGTCCACCATATGGGAACTGGCGGTGTTAACGGCGAAATCGGCCAGTGTATGACCTGCTTCGCCACCCCACGCTGCCATATCGGTATCCGAATGCCAGCCACCGATATTTGAACGTTGGATTCCCGGGTGCTTCGAGCGCTGCACCGAAATCGCTTCCAGCAGTTCGGCGTTGAGCGCCTCGGCATCGGGTGGCGAGGCCTTCAATATGGGGGTTGCAAACAGGTTGAGTCGTTCAGTCATGGCGAGAGACTATCAACAGCAACCTGGCAATCCCAGCTTTTACCCAGGTTTGATGATCACCGCGCTTGCATTTGCTTTCTATTTGTAATAGCGTACTAACGTGTTAATACAGTACTACACAAATGAAACCGAACCGTAATGAATCCCGACGCCAGCAGGCAAGCGCTGAAAGCGCCCTGTTCGCAGCGATCGACAGCCTCGATAGCGTTGAGGAATGTCGGCTTTTCTTTAAGGATCTCTGTACGCCGGCAGAACTTCAGGCGCTCGTCGATCGCTGGCAGGTTGTCGAGTGTCTGCAGCAGGACCTGCCCTACCGAAGAATCCACGAACTGACAGGAGTCAGCGTAACCACGATCGGGCGCGTCGCCCGTTTCCTGACTGACGGTTTCGGCGGTTACCAAACCGCTATCGAACGTATCCACCATTCCGAATAAGGACAGCTCCATGGAACCCTCTGAGCAGCGCATCAAGATTGCGGTGCAGAAAACCGGTCGTCTGACCGATCACTCAATCGATTTGCTCGAACGTTGTGGCCTCAAAATCACCAAGAGCAAAGACCAGCTTATTTGCTATGGCGAGAACATGCCGATCGACCTCCTGCTGGTGAGGGACGACGATATTCCCGGACTCGTCAGCGAAGACGTCTGCGACCTCGGCATTGTCGGGCTGAACGTCGTTGAGGAAAAACGCCTTAACCGGGAAGCCGAGGGCCGACCCACACAGTTCAAGCGCGTATTTGAACTCGATTTCGGCCATTGCAGGCTTTCCCTGGCGGGACCCGAAGACACCCTATTCGAAGGGCCGGAATCATTAGAAAATACAAGAATTGCAACGAGTTATGTGGGGATTCTTAATAATTACCTGAAGTCGAATGGCGTCAACGCAGAGGCCGTATTCTTCTCCGGAGCGGTCGAGATTGCACCCAAGCTTGGACGCGCCGAATACATTTGTGACATCGTCTCCACAGGTAGCACCCTGAAGGCGAATGGTCTCGTTGAGAAAGCGTTACTGCTCGAGAGCGAAGCGATCGTCATCCAGACGATGAAACCCCTCGGGGAAGAGAAACAGGCCCTCGTCGACAAAATCCTCCAGCGCCTCGACGGCGTGCTGCAGGTTCGTGAGAGCAAGTACATCATGCTACACGCCCCGAAGTCCGCACTTGCTGAAATTCGCGACCTTCTGCCCGGGTCCGAGGCACCCACCGTGCTGGCACTGGACGGCGTCGACGACAAAGTGGCCGTGCACGCGGTGTGCCGCGAAAACGTATTCTGGGAGACGCTGGAAAACCTGAAAGCAGCGGGTGCGAGTTCAGTGCTGGTCCTGCCGCTCGAGAAGATGCTGGCCTGATGAGTTTCGGCATCCACACCTGGTCGGAACTCACGGCGACAGAGCGTCTCGCCCTGCTGCAGCGACCTGCAGTGGCCGGCGATGCGGCGATACGCGATGGTACCGCCGCAATTATCGACGAGGTTCGCCGGGGCGGAGACGCGGCTTTGCGGCAGTTCAACCAGCGGTTTGACGGCGCCGATTTTACTGGGCTGAAAGTCGGCGAGGATGAAATTGACCGCGCACAAGAGGCGATGTCGCCACCACAGCTTGCCGCCATCGACCTGGCCATTCGTAACGTGCGCAGCTTTCACCGCGCCCAGTTGCCGGAGTCGATACGAGTCGAAACAATGGCGGGTGTCGTGTGTGAGCGGCACAGTCACGCAATTGACGCCGTAGGACTGTACGTGCCGGCCGGAACGGCCCCCCTGCCCTCGGCCGCTATCATGCTGGCGGTTCCTGCGGATATTGCGGGTTGTCCGATTCGAATTCTGTGTACGCCGCCACGAACTGACGGCACGGCCGACCCCGCAGTCATTGTTGCTGCAACGCGCTCGGGGGTAAACGACATTTTCAAGGTCGGTGGCGCGCAGGCGATCGCCGCCATGGCATACGGAACCCAGTCTGTCCCCAGAGTCTGCAAGATCTTCGGCCCGGGCAATGCATGGGTAACATGCGCAAAGACTCTGGTAAGCGGAGATCCTTCAGGCGCCGCAATCGATATGCCCGCAGGCCCTTCCGAGGTGCTGGTAATCGCGGATGGCAAGGCGAATCCGGAATTCGTTGCATCAGACCTGTTGTCTCAGGCTGAACATGGAACCGATTCACAAGTGATCCTCCTCACCAACTCCGGTCAGCTTGCGGCAGCTGTAGCGATGGAGGTCGACGAGCAGCTCAGGGCACTGTCGCGCGCCGACATAGCGGCGGAGGCACTGAAATCTTCGCGCATACTGGTGGTCGATTCCATTGCGGAAGCGATCACCGTTAGCAACGACTATGCACCCGAACATCTGATCCTCCAGGTTGTCGACCCACGTAGCCTGTTGCCGCAATTGCGCAATGCGGGATCGGTCTTCCTGGGACAGTGGACGCCGGAATCCGTCGGTGACTATTGCAGTGGTACAAATCACGTACTGCCCACCTACGGGTTCGCACGGACCTACAGCGGTCTGGGCGTTGATCAGTTCATGCGGCAAATGACCGTGCAGGAATTGTCGCGCGAAGGACTTGAGAATCTTGGCGATGCTGTTGTAAGCCTCGCAGGACTCGAAGGGCTTGATGGTCATGCCGCAGCCGTCACGCGGCGCCTGAAGGTCAGCTCGTGAGCATCACCAAACTGGTTCGGCCCGAGCTTCAAGCGATGCACGCATATGACGCCGCTGAACAGGTTGAGAATACGATCCGTCTGAATGCCAACGAGTCGCCGCGGCGCAGCACGATTGGCCATTTTCGTCGCCCCCTCAATCGCTATCCGGAGGTTCGTCCGCAGAAACTGCAGGCGGCCCTGGCCGACCGCTTTGGCTGCCGTGCGGACCAGCTGCTCGTCACGCGTGGCTCCAGCGAGGCGATAGACCTCGTCATCCGAACATTCTGCAGAGCTGGTGAGGACAGCGTGCTCGTGACCTCGCCATCGTTCTCGATGTACCGCCATTATGCCGAGGTGCAAGGAGCTGATCTGATTGAGGTCAAGACACTGCCCGAGCAGGACTTCGCAATCGATGTGGACGCAATCCTCGGAGCGTGCCAGGCCTCGACGCGTCTCATCTTCATCTGCTCACCGAATAACCCGACGGGTACGGTGCTCGCGCGCGACGAGCTCGAGCGTCTGCTCGTAGCGCGCAGCGACGCCTCCGCGATTGTGGTTGATGAAGCCTATATTGAGTTTGGTGACAAGCCGTCCGCGACCGCATTGCTGGATCGTTACAGGAACCTGCTCGTGCTGCGAACGCTGTCCAAGGCGCTGGGCTTCGCTGGTGCCCGCTGCGGCGCAGTCGCGGGCCCTGTGGAAGTGATTCGCATCCTCAGCGCCGTGCAGGCGCCCTACGCGCTCGCCACACCCGTCGTCGAGTGCGTCGAGGACGCTCTCCAGGATGAGCAACTGGCGCTTGCCGAACAGGCTGTGCTGGACACAGTCGCCGAACGCGAACGCCTGGCCGCCGCGCTCATGAACTACGATTTCGTGCGCAAAATCTGGCCCAGTGATGCGAATTTCCTGCTCGTTCGCTTTGATGATGCTGCGGGCGTCATGCAACGCTGTCAGGAGCACAACGTGTTGCTTCGGCACTTCGGCGGCGCTCTCAATGAGTGCATTCGTATATCCGTGGGTAGCCGTGACGAGAACAATCAACTGCTGCGTGCTCTGGACACGCTGAAAGGCACCAACAATGGCTGAGAAGATTCTGTTCATCGACCGCGACGGGACGCTAATCGTCGAGCCCGATGATTTTCAGGTCGATGCGGTCGACAAGGTGCGGCTTGTCGACGATGTGATCCCGTCACTCCTTGAACTGGCAAAACACGGCTATCGCTTTGTTATGGTCAGCAATCAGGACGGACTTGGAACCGACGCTTTTCCGCAGGAACAATTTGACGCGCCACACACCCTGGCGATGAGTCTGTTTGAATCGCAGGGTATCGTTTTCGATGAGGTCTTCATTTGCCCCCATCTGCCCGGCGACAACTGCGAATGCCGCAAACCGCGAACCGGCCTTCTGACCCGATACCTGGCGGCACACACGATCGACCTGTCCGGCTCCGCCGTGATTGGTGATCGCCAGACCGACATGCAGCTGGCGGACCGGATCGGCGTGGAGGGAATCCTCACCAACTGTGGCGACGAAAAGGCCATTACCTGGCCGCAAATCGTCGTACGACTTTGTCACTCGGAACGCACGTCGACAGTTACACGCAACACGAACGAGACGCGTATCAGCGCCGCGGTGAATCTCGATACGGCAAATAACACAGCGATCAGCACCGGCATCGGTTTCTATGACCATATGCTCGAGCAGATCGCCAAACACGGCGGTTTCAGTCTCACTTTACGCTGTGAGGGCGATCTCGAGGTCGACGAACACCATACCGTGGAGGACACCGCAATCTGCCTCGGCACGGCGCTGCGCGAGGCCCTGGGTAACAAGCACGGCATCGGTCGCTACGGATTCCTTCTACCGATGGATGAAAGCGAAGCGCAGGTTGCGCTCGATATTTCCGGGCGCGCCGCCTTCGAGTTCTCCGCAGACTTCCCCCGCGACAATGTGGGGCAGATGGCGACCGAGATGGTCGAACATTTTTTCCGATCACTCGCTGAATCCCTCGGTGCCGCACTGCATATCAAGGTAGAAGGTGAGAATACTCATCACATGGTTGAGGCCTGCTTCAAGGCGGTTGGTCGCGCGCTGCGACAGGCGATCGCACGCAGCGGTACGGAACTGCCGTCAACGAAGGGTGCACTGTGACCCAGGTTGCTATTATCGACAGCGGCGGCGCGAATATTACGTCCCTCCTGAGCGCCTTTGAACGCCTTGGTGTCGCTCCCGAACTTACCGCTGACGCGACCCAAATCCGCGGTGCTGAACGCGTGGTGTTACCCGGCGTGGGCGCCGCTCGCGATGCCATGTCGCGGCTGCATACAGCGAATCTCGTCGACGTTATTCGCGGCCTCGCTCAACCCGTCCTCGGTATTTGCCTCGGCATGCAACTGTTGTGTGAGCGCTCCGCCGAGGACGACGTCGAGTGCCTCGGCATCATTCCAGGCAGGGCCGGGAAGTTGCCGGTAAGCGCCGCATTTCCCGTGCCGAACATGGGATGGTGCGCGACGCGGCCCACCGCGCCACACCCGATACTAGACAGCATCGAATCGGGCGATCACTTCTACTTCGTGCACAGCTACGCAGTCCCCGAGTCAGAGTACACAATTGCGACGGCACGTCACGCCGAGCCGTTTTCGGCCATGTTGGGTAAGGACAATTTTGTCGCGGCGCAGTTTCATCCTGAACGGTCATCAAAAGCCGGCGCTCGAATTCTCTCTAATTTTCTGGAATGGACAGTATGAAGATCATCCCGGCCATCGACCTGAAGGACGGCAAGTGTGTGCGACTGTTCAAGGGCGACTTCGAGCAAACCACCGAATACTCAAACGACCCGGCCGCGATTGGCCGTCGCTTTTCCGCGCTCGATGTAGACGACCTCCACATTGTAGATCTTGACGGCGCCCGCTCCGGTAACCAGCAGAACGCGGCGATTGTCGCCGAAATAGCGCGTGAATCCGGCCTCGAGGTGCAGCTGGGTGGTGGGATTCGCAGTCGAGAGAAGCTGGTACGCTGGTTGGAAAATGGCGTGACCCGTTGCGTCGTTGGCAGCGTCGCAATCAACGAGCCAGGGCAGGTCAAGGAATGGATTGCCGAGTTCGGGGGCGATGCCGTGGTTCTGGCGCTCGACGTAAAAATCGACGAGGCAGGAACGCCTCGCCTGACAACCCATGGATGGACCGAAGACAGCGGCCTGTCGCTGTGGGACTGCCTCGATACCTACAGCGATGCCGGCGCCATCCACGTGCTCTGTACCGACGTAGCGCGCGACGGCGCCATGTCGGGCCCGAATTTCGAGCTGTACGCGGAAATTCTGCAGCGATATCACGCACTGCAGCTACAGGCGTCGGGCGGTGTACGCAACCTCGACGATTTGGAGATGCTGCGCGAACTCGGATTGCCGGCCGCAATAACCGGACGTGCATTACTGGATGGTGAAATTACCGAAGCGGAGGTGGCGACATTCCGGCGCGACGCATAATTCCCTGTCTCGACGTCCGTGACGGCGCCGTCGTCAAGGGTGTGCAGTTTCGCAATCACCGGGTGGTTGGCGACATTCTCGATCTCGCTGCGCGCTATCGGGATGAAGGTGCCGACGAACTTGTCTTTTACGACATTACCGCGAGTCCCGACGACCGAACCGTCGATCGCAGCTGGGTCAGTAGCGTCTCGCGACTGCTCGACATTCCTTTTTGCGTCGCGGGCGGAATCAAAAGCATCGCGGATGCGGAAGATGTACTGCACAAAGGCGCCGATAAAATATCCATCAACTCCCCTGCTCTGGCAGACCCGGATCTGATCGGTCAGCTCGCATCGCGCTTCGGCACACAGTGCGTCGTTATCGGGATTGACAGCAACGCCCAGGATAGTGACTGGCTGGTCTACCAATACACCGGCGACCCTGAAAAAACACAGTCCGCGCAGCGCAGGACACTGGACTGGGTACGCGAAGTCCAGGAGCGTGGTGCCGGCGAAATCGTGCTGAATTGCATGAACCAGGATGGCGTACGGCAAGGCTATGACTGCTCGCAACTCGCCGCCGTGCGCGCCGTGTGCGACGTACCCTTGATCGCATCGGGCGGCGCCGGTGCGCGCGAGCATTTCCTCTCGGTATTCGAGGAAGCGCACGTAGATGGCGCGCTCGCGGCCAGTGTGTTTCACAGCGCCGAGATACCGATACCCCAACTTAAGCAATACCTGGCCGAGAACCAGGTCGATATCCGACTCTGAGGACAGACAGTGGACAAGCCTGACATCGCATTCATCGCCGAACTTGAGACCATTGTCATGCAGCGCCTCGCCGCTGCGGATGAAGAGAGTTACACAGCACGGCTGGCTGCTGCCGGAACGAAACGGATCGCGCAAAAAGTCGGTGAAGAAGGTGTTGAACTGGCCCTGGCAGCTGCCGCCGGATCGCAGCAGGAAACCATCGATGAGGCAGCCGACCTGGTCTATCACCTGATTGTCCTGCTGGCGGATCGGGGCCTCAGCCTCGAGAACATTGCGACCTGCCTCAAAGCCCGCCACGCGAGCTAGGATCCGTCTAAAACTACGTATTGCTGAAATATCGCCGCCACAGGATACTTGTCCCAGACCAAGCTCTTTAGGAGATTCCTGATGAACTCATTCCACTGGCTCCGCGCCTTCCTGATCCTCCTGGGGACCTGCGCGGTTGTTGTGTTCCTGTCATCGCCGGCGGCTACCGAAGGACACGGCAAACATCACACACATGAATGTCCCACTTACGCAGACATCGATGCGAACGCCGATAATGCGGTGACCTCAGAGGAGTTCTACCAGTTCCGTTCAGAGCGGATGGCCAAGCGCGCCGACGAAGGCGGCAAAATGAAAAATGCGCAGAAGGCTCCTGCATTTGAAGATCTGGATCTGGACGGCGACGGCAACCTGTCTGCGGATGAATTCGCAGAGCATCATTCGCAGTGCCCAATGATGAAGAAAAAGGAAGCGACAGCCACAGGGTAGAAGCCGTTCTAACTATTCCGCGCCTTTTTCCATGGACCGTTGCTAAGCAGGCCGGGCCATGCATCGGTCTGCGCAGGCGTCGAGGTTGTTCGTCGGTGGGAGCATGTTGAACATGCGCAAGAAGATAGCGCTTGCGCCGAGCATGACATCTGCCGCTGTAAACTGATCGGTGACAATCCAGTCTCTGCCTTCCAGTGCTGCGTCCCACGTCTCGATCATCAGGTCAAAGTCGCCCCAACCGCCGCGAAAGCGGTTGCTTTCGACGTTGTTGAATTTCTCGGACATAGCCACCTCACCGTCAACGATGGCCGGAACCTTTCCCATCGGGCTGGCACCCAGAAACTCCGTGCTATCGACACGATCCGGACTAGACAGCGCAATGTGCCGCATCTCGTAGTCAAAACCGGTCTCTTCGAGCATCCAGATAGCCCGCTGCGAGCGTGTTTGCGGGGCCCAGAAAAGCTTCATATGACGATTTCCCGTGCGACTTCGCGCATGTTGTAGCGCGAACTCATGACGTAGCCGTAGGCGCCAGCGTTGGCGATCAGGATGACATCACCCTCCTCGGTTGGCGGCATCAGTCGGTCGCTGCCCAGACGATCCCCGCTTTCGCAGATTGGCCCGACAATCGTTACCGTTTCGCTCGGCACCTGATCGGCGCGCGTCAGGTTAACAATCTCGTGGTATGCACCATACAGCGCCGGGCGTATGAGCGAATTCATGCCGGTCCCTACACCGATATAGCGCATCTCGCCTTTCCCCTTGGTTTGCGTAACGCGGGTCAGCAGCACCCCGGCTCGCGCCACCAGGTAGCGACCTGGCTCGAGCCAGAGTCGATACTGCGGATACGCTTCCTTGATCTCCGCCAGGGTGGCATCCACGGTGGCCAGGTCGATGGGCTTGTCACCGGGTTTCTCCGGCACGCCGAGCCCGCCCCCAAGATCGATTGTCTCGACCGCCGGGAACTGTTCTGCAATCTGGACGAGCTCACCGGCTACGGTGCGCCAGTTGTTTGGATCGAGGATGCCGCTACCGCTGTGCGCGTGAATGCCAATGACCTCAGCTCCGGCCGCCTTCACCAGGCGCTGGAGATCGGCCACTTCAAATCGTGGCACGCCAAACTTGGAATGCACACCAGCGGTCTTCACATGCTCGTGATGGCCGCGCCCCTGCCCTGGGTCTATACGGACGAACAGCTTTTGCCCTTTAAACAATTCGGGCCACGCCTGCAGGGGAAACAGGTTGTCGAGCGTGACCTGCAAGCCACGCTCCAGTGCCCACGCATATTCGGCACGCGGTGCGAAGTTAGGCGTGAACAGAATACGTTCGTGATTGAGGCCCGGAACCACCTTCTCAACCCACTCGACCTCGCCGGGCGATACGCACTCGAAATCGACGCCACAGGCATCGACGGCTTTAAGCAGATCCTCGTTGAAGTTCGCCTTGACGGCATACAGGATACGATCGACGTTGTGCAGGCGGGTCAGATTAGTCGCAGCTTCGATGACGCTGTCCCGGTCATAGACGTAAGCGTTCAGTTCCTTCTCACCTAATGCCAATAACGCCTGCCGCTTTTTCATCCACCAGGTATCGGCCGCGCGCACCTCAGCTTCTTCACCGGCGAACAGGCGCTCCCAGCTTGGACCGAAAACCTGCGATGCGCCCTGCTTGCGAATAATGGACGCATGGAGCTTGCTGACCAGCCTGGGTCCCTGCTGCTTGTCGACGACAAAACTTAGATTCAAGTCATTCGAAGCCTGCGACATCAGGTGGATGCGTTCTTCCTCGAAAACTTCAAGCGCGGGTCCAAGGCGCGGCATGATAGTGCGAATCTTTCTGCCCACCAGGCTCACCGCGGAGCAATTCGAGATCACGCTGACGCGGCACAGTTTTTCCAAATCATGGATCAGGGCTTCTTCGACGTCGTCCGGCAACATGCCATCGCTCGTATCGACCGAGACCGTCACGTTCGTTTCGGAAGTCGAAATCAGGTCAACCGAAACGCCATTCTCAGCAAATGCGCCGAAAGCTTTGGCAAGAAAGCCAACTTCATGCCACATACCCACGGTCGTCATCGATACAAGCGTCAGGCCGTTGCGAATGCAGATGCCTTTAACCTGCGGCTCCACTTCATCGGTTACCGAAGAGATCACCGTGCCTTTGATCGAGGGGTCCTTCGTACTGCGAATGAATATGGGAAAATCGTTATCGCGCGCTGGCGAAATGCAGCGCGGGTGCAGAACAGTACTTCCTGCAGACGCAAGTTCCTGCGCCTCGTCGTAATGCAGACCGATAAGCAGTCGGGCCGATGGTACGACGCGTGGATCCGCCGTAAACATGCCCGGCACGTCGGTCCAGATTTCGAGACGTCGCGCCTGCAGCTTTCCCGCAAAATACGCGGCCGACGTGTCGGAGCCGCCACGTCCGAGCAAAACCGTCTCACCGGACGTATTTCTCGCGATGAACCCCTGGGTCAGGATGACGTCCTTCTCATCCGCCATCTTGCTTACAAGGGCGTCGTCGGGACGGTAATCGCAGGTTGCGGACAAGTAGCTGGTGACCGGGTTGCGACCTGGGCGAGAGCGGCTGCGCAGCAAATCACGCGCATCCATCCAGCAAACCGGGAGGCCTTGCTTTACCAGGTATGCTGCGCCAAGAAGCGTGGACATAAGCTCACCGAGTGCCATTACCCGCACCCGCACCCGCACACTCACTTCCTTCACCAGCCTGACGCCAGCTACCAGCTGCTCGAGCTCATGGAGTCGTTCCCCAAGGATTTCCGAGCCATTCAGACCGAGTTCCGTTGCCAGTTCCCCGTGCTGCTCGCGAATTTGGGCAAGACGGTCGGCCGGGTTACCGCTAATGGCGCTTCGCAAGGTCTCTTCGAGTGCATTAGACACCCCCTTGAGGGCTGAATGCACGATCACGGGCCGCAGGCCCATTTCCAGTCTCGCGCGGACAAGACGAGCGATCGTCTCCCAGCTCTCACTTGTAGAGACGCTCGTGCCTCCGAATTTCAGGACAACCCAGCGTGACCGGCCTACTGCATCGGACGCACCGAGCGCCGCACTGTCCTCGAAGTCCGCTTCTCTATTGGCCTCGCTCATTCAGGTCCTCAACAGGACATTGGCAAAAAAAAACCCGCAAGGAAATTCCCGGCGGGTTTGCTGACAATGTCCGACTTTATTACTAGCCGGTACAGTTGCCATTCGCACCCACGCGCCTCTGGCGCGCCGTGTATTTTAAGTGTTTTTCCATACCGATCGAGTCGATAAGTTGGCACTTCGCATGGGTGTGGGAAAAAATCATCAATGCAGTAAAACGAACCTTGCGGCTCAGGTCAAGTCAGAAGCGCTTTCGTGGCAGCGCTAGAGCTCGTCGTCGCGGATCATCACGGCGATATTTGGGGAGATATCCACCGGCCTGGACTCCAGATCTACTTCCAGCTTAACCACGAAGGCCTCGTCACCTTCGGCCACGGAATCCTGTACCAGCGGTATCAGCAGTCTGGCTGAGCGTTGCCCGGGCCCGAACGAGATCGAGTAGGTTCCCGGTGCAAAATAGTCCTCACCTTCGGTCGCGCTAATGTCTTCCACAGTGTACCGAACCTCGATCGACGTGTTGTCCGGGTTGAAGCGGATAATATCGATTTGCACGGCCGGATCAGCCTCACTGACGGACACCTGGCCGCTTGGGAATGCCACGGTGTTGTCCGGTAAGCGGTTTTCGTAAGCCCTTTGGTCGTCGTCCCGAAGGACCACGTTGACCACCGCCAGTTCCGATTCCGGCGTATCCACAAAGCGTAACCGTAGCGTCGATTGCTGGTCGGGTTCGCGGCGCGGGTCTGATGCCGCCGTCAGCGTAATTCGCGCACGTTCCTGCCCTCTGGGGAACACGAGCAGACCGCCATTGGAAATGGCATATTGACCGGAACTCCACGGCGACCGATTGCCGCTGAAGCCCACTTCCTCAAGGCGAAGCGTCAGGGCTGCGCTGACATCACCTTCCCGGATGAAGTCGACCAGCACGGGATCGCCATCCTCAGACAGCTCGACCTGGGTCGCTTCACCCACCATGTCCTTCAGTGAGAAGTTCACGATTGCTGTGGGTGGCGGGAGCTTCGAGAAGTCGACGAGGTTCAGATCCGGTTCCACCGGCGCAGATTCTTCTTCAACGTCTTCAACTTCGGCTACATAATCCCCCGCCGGCTCGCTTGCTCCTGCGGCAGGAAGTTCGTCGATAACCGTCGGTGCAATCTCGAATTCGGGTTCGGCAGGGACCTCTTCAATAATTAACGCTTCCTGAGGATCCGGCCCGGCTATATCAACTATCTCTGTGGAGCCTTGTATCTGTTCAAGCCAGGGATCGAGGTAACCCATCTGCTGCGCTCCAATGGCGGCGAGGCCCAGCAGCACAACCATCATTGCTAGCCACTTTCCGGGTGAACCGCCGTCGTCATCGGTCCCAAACCGTGTCGGCGCCTCGAAACTGGCGGTTGCCGCCGTGTCTTCCCCACAATTGTCCAGCGCATCAGTGAACGCCCTGACGGATTGGAAACGAGTAACCCGGGCATACGACAAGGCTTTTTTCAGAACTTTCCACTGGTCATCGTTAATACCTTGCGGTCTCTGGGGCGCCATTCCCGCCTCTGATGCTTCAGCAGCATTGCGCGGGCCATATACGCGGTAGCCGGCGATCAGCCGGTATAACAGGCAAGCTAGTGAAAACACGTCATCAGAGGCGACCGGCTCCTCACCGCCGAGTACCTGCATGCTGGAGTAGGCTGGCGTCAAGGCCCCAAGCACACCCGGATCAAAGTCCCTGGCAATCTGTTGCTGCCGCGCGCGCGCAACGCCAAAATCAAACAGCTTGGCGTCTCCGTTTGGCATCACCATGATATTGCCCGGCTTGATATCCGCATGAATGATGCCGCAGCGGTGCGCATAATCGAGTGCGTCGCCAATTTGGCCAACAATGCGAAATGCCGCTTTGACATCGATGGTACGGGCGTCCGGTGAATCCAGAATATCCGCAAGCGTCCGGCCATCGAGCCATTCGAGAATCAGGAAGTAGAGATCGTCATCACGATCGAAGTCGATGAAACGCACTATATTCGGGTGCAGGAGACAGCGGGTTTTCGCGGCTTCCTGCTGCAGTGCGCGCAGCGCGTTGCCGTCCTGCGCAAGTGCCGGTGACAGGACCTTAACCGCGACGCTGAGCTGCTCCGAACCGGCTTCGGCGAGCCGACGGTCCAGCGCTTTGTAAACAGTCCCCATACTGCCGCCAGACACTTCTGCCTGTAACAGGAAGCGGTCGCGCAATACTGAGCCGACCTGCACACGCATTGCCGTATTGTTGAAGGGCAGCGCGTCATGCGGAATAACGGTTGTCGTACCAAACTCATCGTCGCGTTCGGGCTCTTTGCGCTCAGAGTCCGACGTGTTTTCACGCACCGGACTCGTCGGTAACTTTTCCGTCACGTAGCGATCGAGCATCGACTTGACCAGCTGAAAGGTCTCCTTGCGAACCTCACCCGCCTCATAGCGTTCCTGCAGAACGTCACGAATCGCGGCCTCGCTGCCACCACCGGTCGCCAGCAGCGAACCGATTCCAGCCTGGATATCGGCGAGCATATCGACATCGCTTGGCGTCGACTCAAGCTTGTCGTCGAAGCTCGATAGTTGCTCGGCGAACTGGTCGCGTATTTTTTCGGATTCTCGACTCATGATTTATCGGGCAATTTTACCGGCATTATGGGGCCGGAAACCGGAACTGGTCGTCAAATTACCTTGCCCGGATTGAGGATATTAGAGGGGTCCAGCGTCTTTTTGAGCTGCTGCATCAATTCCAGCTCGGGGCCTCCGCGGTATTCCCTCAGCCATGATCGCTTGGCCTGTCCGACGCCATGCTCGGCGCTAAAACTACCACCAAGCTCCTGAACGAGGTCGTAGATGCCGCGACTGACGCGTTCGCCCTCTGCGGCCCACTCCGGATCGGATAAATCACGTGGCAAAACCACGTTGTAATGCAGATTGCCATCTCCCACATGACCGAATGCCACAAGTTTCGCGTCAGCGCGCAACTCGGCCAGCCGCTCGTCGCCGCGCGCAAGGAATTCCTGCATTCTGGACAGAGGGACGGATATGTCGTGCTTCAGCGCCTTGCCATCCTGGCGTTCCGCTTCGGAAATGGAATGGCGAAGACGCCACAGTTCGGCAGCCTCCCTGTCATTCTTGGCTATCACGGCATCAACCAGCAAGCCGCTGGCGGCGGCGGCGGCCAGCGCATTCTCGAGTACCTGCTCATCGCCGCCTGTCGCCGTGTCGATAAGAACGTACCACGGATACTCAATCTGAAACGGCAGGCTGGCATCCGCGATGAATCGAGTGACAAGACCAAAAACGCGTTGCGAGACGAGTTCGAACGACTCTATGCGATCATCAAGGGCAACTTTGAGGTTCCCCAACAGATCCACTGCCTTGCCGGCACTCTCGATACCGAGCAAGGCTGTCGACAGCGCTCCCGGATCCGGGAACAAGCGCAGGGATGCCGCCGTGATAATGCCAAGTGTGCCTTCGCTGCCGACGAAGAGTTGTTTGAGATCGTAGCCGGCGGTGTCCTTGCGCAATGAACGCAGACTGTTGAGTACCGTACCATCAGCGAGCACCACCTCCAGGCCGAGGACCAATGCGCGAGCTGTACCGTACCGTCCGACGTTCATGCCGCCCGCGTTCGTGGCGATGTTCCCACCGATCTGGCAGGTACCTTCCGCGCCGATGCTCAATGGCAGATAGCGCCCTGCCTGTTTCGCGGCATCCTGAGCATGCGCCAGAATGCAGCCTGCATCGACCTCCATTGAAAAATTCAGTGCGTCGACATTCCGCACTCGATTCATTCGACCAAGCGAAAGTACGACCTGCCTGCCGCTAGTATCAGGAACAGCGCCACCGCACATGCCGGTGTTACCGCCTTGCGGAACGATTGCAACGCCTTCCTCCGCGCAGGCCGTCACGATGGCAGACACTTCGTCTGTCGAACGTGGCATGAGCCTTACCAGCGTCCGGCCTCTGTAGATACCACGCCATTCCGTAAGGTGAGGCTCGAGATCAGCGGAATCCGTCGACCAACCGCCGGGACCGACGATGGCCTTAAGTCGCTCAAGCAACGTTGTCATCAAAGATCGCCTGTCGTTCAAAGGTGTCCCAGTCAATATTACTGCCGCACATAACCAGCACAACGCGCTTGCCTCGCAATTCATCGCGAAGTGGGCCAAGCAGCGCTGCAGTACTTGCCGCACAGGCGGGCTCCACGGCCAGTTTCATGACGCGAAACAGGAAGCCCATGACGCGGCGCAGCTGGTCATCGTTCACTCGCACCAGACGGTCCACGTTCTGCTCTGCCAGACCAAACGAGTACGGCAGGGCAAATGGTGCGCCGAGGCTGTCCGCAATGGTGTCGACTTTCTCAATAGCCTGGGGCTTGCCGGCCGCGCGACTGCGATACATGGAATCGGCGCCCTCAGGTTCCACGCCAAAAATCTCGCAGTCCGGACGGAGCTGCTTGACGGCATTGGCTATACCACCGATCAATCCGCCACCTCCGATTGGCACCACCAGTGCGTCAAAGTCTGCAACCTGCTCGCAAATCTCCAGGCCAACTGTACCGGTGCCCGTCGCTATCGACGGACCCTCAAATGGGTGCACGAAAAACCGCCCCTCTTCTTCCTGGATACGTTCTGCTTCCTCAAAGGCCCTGTGCGCATCGTCGACGAGCACCACCTCCCCACCATACGCACGACAGCTCGCGATTCTCGATGGATTGGCCGAGCCAATCATGACAACTTTCGCCGTGGTGCCCACGGTTTTTGCGGCGAATGCCGTTGCAATTGCGTGATTTCCTGCACTTACAGCGGTAACCCCGGCTTCTAATTGTGCTTCGTCAAGGCTATGTAACGTCGCCAGGGCACCACGCGCCTTGAACGTTCCGGTGCACTGCAGGAACTCCAGTTTCGCAAAAACCTGCGTATCACCACCAATCAATGCTTCAATAGCTGCGCAACGAAGCGTCGGTGTGAGTACCGTCTCCGCTTGCAACCGTTCGCGCAACGCGCGAATCTCGTTGATGTCAGGGCCTTTGACTGTCATTTCTTATGTAAACTAACACAACGTATTTCTAACACTTGCGCTGCAATTAAGAGTTCTTTAGGTTGGCGTAAGCGAACTGTGGCAGAGAATCCACGCTTACGAAAGTCGCCGCGGGCAAACAAATGGAATTAGAGGAACTGTCGAAATCCGGAATTCGGCGAATAACTGATTATTCTCCCTACCTGGATCAACTGGCTGGACTGGCTCAATCGATGGGTCTCCGGCAGCGCAGTAATCTGTCACACCTGGAGACTGCTCTGCGCAGCCACTGGTCGCTGGGCCAGAACAGCATCCTGAGCTGGACGCCACTCGACCAGGGCGTACTGATTCTTGTCGTCCCACACTATGCGATCGCAGAGTACACCGCGCCGCGAGCCAATAATCTGCCGCCTCGCGTGTCACCCCGGTTCATTACTGAACTGATTTCCGGCGAGCGGCAACTGACCATTTCCCAAATGCAGAAGGTCGCTCGTCTGCTGGAAATCGAACCTATCAATATTCGCCTGCGCGAAGCGCTGGTCGGCAACAAGATTGAAAACCAGATTATTGAAGGAATGATTCGCAAGTTCGGTATTAACTACGTGCCGAGCCGGGCCGTCACATTGTTCGATATCGTCGGCTTCAGTCTGCTGACCCCGTTCGAGCAGATGACGCAACTGAACAGCCTTGCTTATTCGCTCAACTCGGCACACTCAAAAATGCTGGAGCAGGACGTTAATATCGATTTTGCGCGATCCTCCAGTGGTGATGGATTTTACATCTGGAATCGTGACGTGGGCCTTGAGGCCAGCGTAAACCTCTACCATTTCATGCATATCGTGCTCGCGGACAACGCGATCGCTCGCAGCAAGTCCTCAACCAAGGCTGTACCGAGGCTGCGAGCCTGTTTCCATGTCGGCAGCTGTTATGAATTTCATCAGGCGGAGGGCCTGAACCCCACGACACACGACTTCATCGTTGGCGACGTGACGATTGAACTCGCACGCATGATCGATGCCGCGCTCCCTGGCCAGATCCTCGTCGGTGACTTTATGACCAGCATCGAGTCCCATACGGACACAGGCACCCTGCAGGTCGATCCAAATGTCGATGCCGTCACTTTCCTTGAACGCGCGCAGGGCAATTTGTCACAACTGAGCGGCATGGACCTCTCGGGCGAGCGTGTGACTGCGATAAAATGCTACCTGACAGGAGAAAATATGGGCGGCGGGGAATTCAATATTCGTCGCCTGACGATCAAGGACAAGCATGGGCTGTCTCGCGTGGCCTTTAACGCAAAAGTGAATATCTATCGGGAATCCGCGCAGCCAATTCTGCTGGGCATCCAGGATCGGAAGCTTCCCGTCGTCACCCAGGCCTGATCGGAGCCACATCAATGCAAAGACCTTTCCGTGACTGGGGCGGCAATCTGGTCGCCTTTGCCATTGTTATCCTGCTCAACTTTCTTTCGAACGCCCTGCCCATAAACGGGCAAACAATGCCGGAAATTTCTGCCAAGTATCCGTCACTGTTTACACCAGCGGGATTCGCGTTTGCTATCTGGGGTGCCATCTACCTGGGACTGCTGGTATTCGTTATCTGGCAGGCCTTACCTGCACAGCGGTCGAGTGACAAAGTGGCCCGCCTGTCGATATGGTTCCAGATCAACTGCTTGACGAACGCGGTATGGATAGTCCTGTGGCACTACGACCTGCTGGTCCTGTCGCTGCTGGTCATGTTCGTCATTCTCGCGACGTTGATCCTCATCTACCGCACGCTTATCGCCGATATCGACACCGCGTCGTTCACAGAACACCTGGTGCTCCACCTGCCTTTCAGCCTGTATGCGGGATGGATAACCCTCGCGACAATCGCGAATGCCAGCGTCCTTCAGACCAGCAACGGCTGGGACCATGTGTGGCTAACTGCGGTGCAATGGACGCTCCTCAAGCTCGCGGTTGCCGGCGCAATTGGTGCCCGCATGGTACTCAAGTACCGCGACCCCGTTTTCGGGGCAGTTGTAATTTGGGGGGCTTACGGTATTTCCGTAATGCAGTCCGCAACTCCCTCGGTTTCCGGAGCCGCTCTGACAGTGTCAGTGTTGATGGCACTGCTGGTCGGGCTCGAATTCGTAACCCGCCTTACCGAAACAGCGAAGAAGAGGAACTAAGATGGCCAACGAGGGCTACCACGAGCCGCTTGAAGAACTCAGCGATGAGACCCGCGACATGCATCGCGCCATTTCGTCCCTGATGGAAGAACTGGAGGCTGTCGACTGGTATAACCAGCGTGTCGACGCCTGCAGAAATGTCGAACTTCGAGCCATCCTGGCGCACAATCGTGACGAAGAAAAAGAGCACGCAGCAATGGTGCTCGAGTGGATACGACGCCAGGACCCGACATTCGATAAAGAGCTGAAGGATTTCCTGTTTACGGAAAAGCCAATCGCTCACGAATAGATTTGACTAAATTGGTCGGGGCGAGAAGATTCGAACTTCCGACCCCCACAACCCCATTGTGGTGCGCTACCAGGCTGCGCTACGCCCCGACCGTTTAGACAAGCGTGGGAGGGCCCTCTTGCGACAAGCGAGATAATAAGGCCCGATCGCGGCTACAGCCGCTCCTACACCGGGCGGCAATAATAACCGCCGGAAGAGAACTTGGGAAGAAGAGAATTTAGCGGCGCAGAATCTTAAGAACTTGCTCAAGTTCCATGCGTATCTGCTTGATAATCTGTTGACTTTGCGTCACATCGGACTTGGCATCATCGCCGGTAAGGCGCTGGCGCGCTCCACCGATCGTGAAACCTTCGTCATACAGGAGACTTCTGATCTGGCGAATGATCAGAACGTCCTGACGCTGGTAATAGCGGCGATTGCCCCGACGCTTTACAGGCTTCAGTTGTGGGAACTCTTGCTCCCAATACCTGAGTACGTGCGGCTTGACCGCACAAAGGTCGCTTACTTCACCAATCGTGAAGTAACGTTTCCCAGGAATTGGAGGTAGTTCGTCGTTATTCCCCGGTTCCAGCATATGCTTCCACTCGGGCCTTTAGTTTTTGTCCTGGTCGAAATGTCACAACGCGGCGTGCGCTGATCGGAATTTCCTCACCCGTTTTCGGGTTTCTGCCCGGACGTTCTTTCTTGTCCCGAAGATCAAAATTCCCGAAACCGGAAAGTTTGACTTGCTCCCCAACTGCGAGCGCTAAACGCAGCTCCTCAAAATACATATCGACCAATTCGCGAGCTTCTCTCTTGTTGAGACCCAGCTCATTGAACAAC
The DNA here is from genome assembly GCA_024679535.1 of Chromatiales bacterium. Lineage (GTDB taxonomy): Bacteria > Pseudomonadota > Gammaproteobacteria > Steroidobacterales > Woeseiaceae > UBA1847. The sequence goes on along the minus strand of JAIBDF010000002.1, from coordinate 131 downwards.
GACTCGGCCATATCTGCTTTGGTCAGTGCCATCGGGAATCAGTCTCTTAGTTCAGCGGCGAATTTATCTTCTAGTTTAGTGATCGCTGCAGCCATTGCGGTGTCCGCATCGTCGTCAGTAAGGGTGCGCGA
>JAIBDF010000166.1 GCA_024679535.1 Chromatiales bacterium | reverse complement strand
GGGTCACCAGCGGACCTTTGCACTGATAATAGCTCAACGGCGGCTTCCGGGGGTAAAGCGGCCCCTCGCGTAGAATATTTTCAGAATCCGAATCTGAGCGTCTGCTTTTTTCGATAGCAGCCGTTCAGAGCGCATGAAAATCAAGAAAACGAAGGGCAGAAAACGGCCAGCAGCAGTCGTTGGCGAATGGCAAGTAATGGTAAGAATTTGCCGCTTTGATCCCGCGCAATCCGCCGGTGACCAGCGCCACTTTCCCGGCAACATTGAACAGGTTTTTCATCACAGCACCCAGGCTCAAGTCCAACCCCAATACTGTCACGATACTCCGCTACTGCACCGTCTTTGTCGCCGCATTGGAATAAACGCTCTCGATACCGGCGGCGTTAACTGAGGTCGCCACAAATTCGTAGGTCCCCGGTGCGAGGTTGTCTATCACATAGGTCGTCAAGCCCGGGCTATCAATCGTCAACGAATTCACATAGTTGCCGGGCGTTGTGCCCCAGTAGATCCGGTAGCCAGACAGGTCGTCGAGGGTTGAGCCATCCTCGTTCTCCGTGGGAGCCGTCCAGTTCAGCGTTACCGAACCCGTACTCGAATTCGCTGCCACGACATCGATCGAGAAATCAGCGAGACTGACCGTGTTCACGCTATCGGTGACAGAGATCGAAATCCTGTCGTAGACGCCGACATCGGCGGCGTTTGGCACGCCGGTTAGCCCACCGGTGGACGTATTGAAGCTCGCCCAGCCGGGCTTGCCGGTAATTGAGAACGTCAGCGTATCGCCATCCGGGTCGCTCGCCGAAGGCGTGAATGAATACGACACACCCTCCGCTACCGATGTTGCCGGGCTGCCGCTGATCGCTGGCGGGTTGTTTACGGGCGACGCTTGGGTGACAGTGATTGCAAATTCCGCCAGGCTCTCGGTGAATTCTCCGTCACTCGCACTGATAATGATACCGGCATAGGTGCCGACGTCACCGCTTTGCGGCGCGCCCGACAGCCGGCCGGTATTCGTATCGAAGCTCGCCCAAACCGGCCTGCCCACGATCGTGAACGCCAGTGCGTCACCATCCGGGTCGCTCGCCGAAGGCGTGAATGAATACGACGCACCCTCCGCTACCGATGTTGCCGGGCTGCCGCTGATCGCTGGCGGGTTGTTGACTGGCGCGGGGTCCGCTCCGCCGTCACGCGAGACGGTGTTGACTGTGGAAATCGTAGCGTCGTCGCTGCCGGCAACTAGCACCAGCGATTCTTCCAATGTCGTCTGGTAATCGTCCGGGATAATCGTGCGCACCGACTCAGGTCCCATCCCAGCCTGTACTTGATTGACCGCAGTGCTCAGCGCCTGCAGTTTCTCGCTCGGCACCACGGCAAGCAACGCGGCGAGCCCGACGCGAGCGGTGCCCAGCATCTGGGGAGTTACGGTAAGGTCCTCAAGACTATTTTCCACAGTGCCGCCGGCTACCTTGTTCATTGCCGCTGTCATCACATCGGTCGCATTCTGACCATAAACGTGCAGCTCGTTCTGCATGGATTCGAGCAGCACGGAAACGGCAGCGACTACGGTCAGTGCCGACACGCGCGCATCGACACGAGACCCGCCGCGGCCGTCTATGACATTGTCGGTCAGGTCCGACGCGACGGCGCGTATCACGGAGTTACCGCTGGCCGGACGATTGTGCATATTCTGCAGGTCTCGAACGCGCCTGATCAGTTCGCCAAGCGTTTCCGATGCCTTGACGATCTCAGCGATATTGCTCGTATCGATCGGCGTCACCGTCGGCCCTGTCGCCATCAGGGTAGACAGGCCACTATTCAGCGCTTCGGATACTACCGACTCCGCAATGACCAGGTTGCTCTTGCTTACACCACCGCTCATATCACGAGCGAGCTCGTAAGCGAGCGTTGAAAACGGGTTTACGTTGGCGACTGATTTTTTGCCGGGCTCCAGCGCAGCACCGAAAAGATCGAAGTCCGGGCTGAGATTCGTAACCAGATCGATGCCGTTACGGGCGTCGATCGTCAGCGGGTAATGCTTGCCCTTGGTGCGGACGGTGACGGTGTAACTCGCACTGCCGTCACTCTCGAGCTGCGCGAGTTCGGTCCCGTCTTTGGCGAACACGCGAACATTGGCGCCCACGATCGGGCCATCGCCAATGCTGCCGGTTAGCTCGTGGTCCCACAGCGTCTCCTCGTCTAGCTGTGCCCCAGACTCGGGTTCTTCTTCACTCAAACAACCGGCAAGCGCGACGAACGTGGCTGCGATGACGAGCGCATTACGCGCGCTAAAGAATGGATTGCGTCCCTGCATGGTGTGGCTCCCTACCTGGGCACAGGCAGGCAAACGGTCGAAAAAGGGACGTCGTTATCGAACTGGCAACCCCGCTGTCGTAGGCTTACGCCCGTAGACCGGTGGTTTTGCGTCCCAACCTTTCAGCTGGTTTGCCCTTGGCAGTGATCAGGTGTGTTTTCTGGCTATTCCTTCAACCATTGAATTCCGTAAGACCAAACTCTAACACCATTACAAATAAAAAAAACCTGTCTCAAATTAGCGACTTACACGTTATGTTTTGTTCGTCGTCAAACGAATGCGTTTACGCACAGCCAGGCTAGCGCGTTCGCAGTTCACCTTCGATAGCCTCGGCGTCGGTAAGTGCCGCTTCATAGACCTGCATCTTTCTAAACATAGCGTATTCCGGCGTATTCTCGGTGTTTGGCATCGCGGCGACGGTCGACTGTTTGATCGTCCAGCGAATACGGAGATCGATGTCGAAGAGTTTCGTACGCAGGATGCCGTAGGCGATGAGTGGGATCGCCAGGAGTGTGCCGAGTGCATAGACAATTTTTCCTAGCCAAGCTACCGATGTCATGGACCAAACCCGAGTGAAGTACCAACGTTCGCTCGGGGTCAATAGCAGTCGCTCAAACTATATTACCTGACAGGCTGGTTTCGGGCGCGCAGCAGACGTTCAGACTGGGTTAATCCGGTTGGCGGGGTGCGTCTGGAGCATTTTACTCTTTCGGTGCTGATTCCAAACAGAAAAACCCCGCACTAGGCGGGGCTTAATGATTGGTCCTCGGTTCTTCTTCTAATGCGCTGAGCCGAGGGGAAGAAGCGCGTTTGTTAGTGAATCTTTGCTATTACCTGATAAAAGCAAATTCCGTACCAGAACCGGGGAGTCATTGTTTCTTTGTCGGTTTCTGTAAAGGAGGCTTTTGGAGGGCCTGAATTCTGTAAAGATAATCGACGAATAACGTAGAAATTTGACCGATTGATATCGCAACCAAAAGCGGTCAGTCCATAAAGGCAATCAGAGATCTGCAACCATGTGCACGCTCGGAAACGCCACACCGTCGAATATGGTTACGTCAATTTGACCGAGCCGCCTAAAGCCCAGAGCAGAGTAGAACTTTTCGCCATTGAGCGATGAGTAGCATTCAAACTGTGTTAGGCCAGCGTCTCGGGCATCCAGCTCACATCGTGAATAAATTGCTTTTCCCACACCGCACCTGATCCAGTCGGGATGTACACCGAAATGTCGAATATGGCCAACCTCGGCCTTAATCTCACTGGTCCCAGGCCGCTCTCTCGTCCACCCCCCGCATCCGACGATTGCGCCGCCCGCGTCCTCGGCAACGTAATAGCTGTCTGACTGAAGCAGTCCCGGCTGAGCTACAGTTATTCGAGGCAAGACTTTTTCTAGTAACTTTGCGTCGTACGCCGGTCGCATCAGCTCCGGGTAAGAGGCTCGGAGGACAGACGTAATCAGGGTGTTATCGTTAAGAGTCGATACTCTGATTTTCACGCTTTTGGTCATGATTATTCATAGCGGACGTTGGACCAACTGGTACGAATATGAGTTCTAGATATCGGCGCGAGTTTTCGCTCGTTCCATCATCTTGTCACGAAGCCTCCGCAGAGCCTTCCTGCTGACGTCATCAAGATCAGCGGGCATTGACGAGAACGCCGTCAGCATTGCGATGTCGTTCGCTTCGGCCAAATTAACATTCATTAACTGCAATTCGATCTCGATTTTGTCAAAGGTCAGGTTCGACAAGTCGCTCTCCGAAAATGTGATGGGTGGTGACGGTACGCGCCGGACCTGTCTAATGCAACGACGCAGTAACCACAATTGCGGATTGCCGCCAAGAATTATCTCCGCCTACGTCCGCTTTCAGCAAAAGCGGTCGGTGAAAACATATGGATCGTTGCCGTTTATTAGACTTTCTTAGCTGGTGCTACACAGAAATTCGGCCCCCGAAGGGGCCGAACATAACCCTCAAGTCATCTGTCATTTAACTTTCTTCTTCACCTTGAAGCCGTCTGACAGAGTCTCAAGAAATGCGACAATTGCGTCCTCTTCTGCATCCGTCAGTCCAAGGTTTCCCAGTTCATCGACGTTGACATTCGTCAGAACCTCCGCTTCCGGCCAACAGTTCAACGCAATGGCATCCGATTCGGTGGTCAAGGTATCCGCACACGCAGGCTTGATATCTCTCGTATTGTAGAAGTGTACGATGCCTTTCAGGCTCTTAAAGTAACCGTTATGTGAATAAGCCTTCGGGAAGCCTTTCCCGAAACCGGCGGCCGTGTTTCTCAAAGTCGGTACCTTGTGCTTGCCCCAATTTTCAGCCGCTTTGTTCGACCATTCGGACCTGCTCTCGAGAAATCCGCCCAGCCCGGGGTCGACCCAGTCTCTGCCATACGGGTTAATTGCATCCCCACCCGGCAAGAATTCTTCGTCCATGTCATAGAATGGGTTATCTGGGTTCCGGGGAATTCCAAGGTTGTCGTAGGTAAAGTCGGTTAACGCCGATTTTGTGCCGGTTGGATGGCACAGTGAGCATTTCGCCTTACCCTCAAACAACGCAAGCCCCGCGGCCTCTTCTACCGAAAGCGTTACTTGACCCGCCAGATACGCGTCGTATTCCGAAGAAAACTGATTAACTTCGCCCGATTTTTCATATTCGGCAATCGACAGACCAATTCGGTCATATGTTTGTGCTAGCCCCGTGATGCAGTCTGGAAGTTCTCCCCAAACCACCTCGAACAGAGTCGCATACTTCGAGGCGGCCACTTGGGCACAGACTGCTTCCCTGCTGGGATTGTTGTGCTCAACCGGGTTCAGAAAGGGCCCGAGCGCTTGATCCGCTGCAGGGTTTCCGAGTTGTTCACCGGTAGCGCGCCCATCCCAAAAGTTACCGCCGATGAAAAGCCCTTCGTCGGTGTCAAAATAGAAGACGGGACTTAACGTGGCATACGCCGCACTTGGCGGTTTACGATTACCAAAGCGGGTTGGTACCGCACCCCGGTATACAGCACCGCTTTTGTTGATTCCGGGAATTGGTCCGGTCCAACCGACGTCAGGGCTGTGACAATCGGCACAGGACATCCAATCAGGACTGGATATTTTGTCGAAGAAAAGGTTTTTCCCCAGCTTTTCTATCGGAGTAAGTTCTATTGATTTGTTGTTGTCAGCAACAAGCGGGTTGCCTAACATTAATATGCTTAGCAACCCAATGCCGCCAAGTCGTCTTATCAAGACAGTCATGACCTTCCCCTCTATTTTTGGTTAACATCGGCAGCCCGGCGATCTTGGGTTCTTCGGACGAATGTCGGCTCTGGGGT
>JAIBDF010000227.1 GCA_024679535.1 Chromatiales bacterium | reverse complement strand
GAAAAGAACCCACCGCTTTCCCAATCTAGATTGGGTTTCGGCAAGGTGTAGCGTTGGCATGAAGCGTCTCCCTGGCCCGCAACCGCCGAGAGGTATTGTGCAGTACTAGCAGGTAAGCCACCCCACCCAACCGCAGCGGCGTATATGTAGCTTGTCGGATCGACGTCATCCATCGTTGCGCCAAAAGACTCGTGTTCGATTATTTTAGCTTTGCCCTCGGCAAACTCCTGAACGAGCTTGTTGCGAAACGCTTCAACGTCTTCACTGTGGAAGCCTTTTGCAGGATATGGCACGGCCGAGTTGGCCTCAATTGTCATAGCACTTTGTGCCGCGAGGGATTCCTCAAGATCGTCGGTGATTTTTGTCCGTGCCAAAAGATACACATGCGTACCGCCAGTGACGTCTTCGGGGGTGATAGTACGACTTTCACCGGCCTTGATCACGAAATGAGACAGATGGTTTTCATCCATCACGTGAATAATTTGAAAGTCATCACGCGGCGGTACTGTCAGCGTAGCACCGGCCGAAATGTCGACAACGGCGAGCGAGTACATGACATCCCGGTTCGAACGGATCACATCCTGCGCGTCCTTGCTGACCGGGCCGTTGTGCGTGAACGTATTGACCGGCCCAGCGTTCTGTTGGTTGTTGAAATACCAATCAGTTTCGGCAACGACGTAGTTTTCCATCGTGACCGGTTCCGCCAATGCCATTGTCGCACCGAGCAGAAAGGTCCCGGACAGAAGCGCTGTTTTCTTCATGTGCTTTTGCTCCTTGTTCGCCTGACAAGAGATAGTCAAAAGTAACTGCACATCTATGCAGATTGTGCCAATCGTCGTCTGGGCGCTATCGAACGGACCAAATCCCCCGCCTTGTGTCGGAGGGCGACTCGCCAAACAGTGCTCGGTAATTAACAGACAATCTGCCCAACTCGCTGAGGCCGCTCAGGCTTCCCGCGTGCGTCACGGACAATTCTCCGTCCGCCAGCAAGACCCTTCTGACATTGTGCAGACGCCGGCGATTCAAGTAACGGATTGGTGTGTCATTTAAGATATCAGCAAAGGCACGATGCAAGGAACGACGCGATGATCCAGACGCTCGGGCGATATCATCGATGTCGATCCGTTCGGCAAAGCTCGATTCGATGAAGTCTCGCGCGCGTGACACGATATAGAGGGCACCATGTCCACTACGGCTCCAACTGTGTTGAACCGGTGCACGTCCTAGGTGGCGGATCAACGCTTGCAATGTCGCCGTTTCAGGAGAATAGCCTTCGCCTTCGAGTTTCTCTGCCGCTCCTCGATGTAGCGCCGAGAACTCCCGCTGCAAGACGACTGTGGATCGCCCTGGAAGGACTTCTTCAGCATGTCCGGTTACGAGCAACACCGGGTCGAGATGGACTTCGGCGCACTCCGCCTCCGCGGCCAGCGTTTCCAGAGACATCGTAAGGCCGACATAGAGCGAGCCCGGAAGGTAATAGGCTTCGTGGTAATCTCCCGGTCGAAATACCCCAACCGTGCCGGTCTGGACCGGTTTCATCCAATGCCGGGATCCAGAGGGCATATGAAGACCGAGCCCAAGAGTGAGCTGGTCTTTCGACAGTATCCCAGAAAGCAGCGTGCGGCCCATAAGCATGCCGGATGTTGTCGTGACCCCTTTGGAACGACGGAAAGCCAGTGATGCATGAAATTGACCTGGGTCGAACTGTTCGGCCAATAGGCCAGCGCCGAGCACGGCATCGGCCAGATCCTCGATCTTCGACGCGGATAACATTTGCCAACTAGCTTTATTCAATGACTGATTTGGCATCTTACCCTCCCGGAAGCATTAAAACCCGAAACCTGCTGGAGAGAAAGCCTACTCGCAGGCATTGGCCCCAAAGAACTGATCAATGACCGCTTTCGGGAAAACGCTTTGCAGTGCCGCAACTTGTTTCGCGATTTGGTGGACGCGCGGCCGCGAGTTTCGCTGCACCAGCATCAGACTGCTTAGTCCGCAACTCGGTCATAGAACCATCGAAATTCGCTGCGGTCGCGACCAATGTCAGCTTTTCTCTTCGAGGCGCAGCTGATGGATTTGGTCGATTTAACGCTGCATCTGCTCGATCGGAAATAGGAGCGTGTCTGCTGTGGGCTCGATGCAGTCATTCGGCTGTTTTTCTCTGATGACCGGTTCTTGGCGTTAAGCAGCCGTTCAAAACTGAAAGTTCAAACTTTTCGCTCTGAATGACTGCTTACTCCAAGAGCAGACGCAGGCCAAAATTCGGTCTATGACCGGCTTGCGGGACTTTCCAGTCACTCAATTCGGCCAAAAAATTAGTACTTTTGCCGAATGACTTGGACTAAACAATGCATCATGGGAATGCTGCTGCTTTTCGTAAGAGGTATCGTTATGGTCGATTTCGCAACATTACGGATCAGGCCATGAGTGAACTTCGCCTTGCAGCAATCCTTTCTCTCGATGTCGTCGGCTACAGCCGCCTGATGCAGACCTCG
>JAIBDF010000121.1 GCA_024679535.1 Chromatiales bacterium | reverse complement strand
TTACTCGATGATCTTCGCGACGACGCCGGCACCAACGGTACGGCCACCTTCGCGAATAGCGAAACGCAGGCCATCTTCCATGGCAATCGGGGCAATCAGGTCGACAACCATCTGCACGTTGTCGCCCGGCATCACCATCTCGGTGCCTTCCGGCAACTCAACAGCACCCGTAACGTCCGTCGTACGGAAGTAGAACTGCGGACGGTAGCCCTTGAAGAACGGTGTGTGACGACCGCCCTCATCCTTCGTCAGAATGTAGACCTCGGCCTCGAACTTCGTGTGCGGCGTGATCGATCCCGGCTTCGCCAGTACCTGGCCACGCTCAACTTCTTCACGCTTCGTGCCACGCAGCAGTACGCCAACGTTATCGCCAGCCTCACCACGATCCAAAAGCTTCCTGAACATCTCAACGCCCGTGCAGGTCGTCTTCATCGTGTCCTTGATGCCCACGATCTCAATCTCGTCGCCCACGTTAACAACGCCGCGCTCGATGCGACCCGTTACCACCGTGCCACGACCCGAAATCGAGAATACGTCCTCGACCGGCATCAGGAAGTCACCATCAATGGCGCGCTCCGGCTGCGGAATGTAGGAGTCCATCTCTTCGATCAGCTTCAGTACCGACGGAACACCAATGTCCGAAGTATCGCCTTCGAACGCCTTCAGGGCAGAGCCCGTTATGATCGGCGTGTCATCGCCCGGGAACTCGTACGTCGACAGCAGATCACGGATCTCCATCTCGACCAGTTCCAGCAGCTCGTCATCATCAACCTGGTCGGCCTTGTTCATGTACACAACAATGTACGGAACGCCTACCTGGCGGGCCAGCAGGATGTGCTCGCGTGTCTGCGGCATCGGGCCGTCAGCTGCACTTACCACCAGGATCGCACCGTCCATCTGGGCCGCACCTGTGATCATGTTCTTCACGTAGTCAGCGTGTCCCGGGCAGTCAACGTGAGCGTAGTGACGGTTGTTACTCTCATACTCAACGTGTGCCGTCGCAATCGTGATGCCACGCTCGCGCTCTTCCGGTGCGTTGTCAATCTGGTCGTAACCCTTGACTTCACCACCGTGCTGCTCAGCCATCACCTTCGTCAGTGCCGCCGTCAGCGTCGTCTTGCCATGGTCAACGTGACCAATCGTGCCAACGTTAACGTGGGGTTTTGTTCTCTCAAATTTTTCCTTAGACATAGCCTTATCTCGGTTTTTTTAACTTGCCTTTTTCATGACCAAATCCGCAACATTCTGCGGCACTTCTGAGTACTTCTGAAACTCCATGGAGTACACGGCACGTCCCTGGCTCATAGAACGCAGGTCCGTGGCATAGCCGAACATTTCGGCCAGCGGTACTTCGGCACGAATAACCTTGCCCGCAGGCGTGTCATCCATTCCCTGTGGCAGACCACGACGGCGATTCAAATCACCCATCACGTCTCCCATATAATCCTCAGGCGTCACCACCTCGACCTTCATTATCGGTTCCAGCAGAACCGGATCGGCCTTGGCGGCACCTTCGCGGAAGCCCATGCTTCCGGCGATTTTGAACGCCATTTCGCTCGAGTCAACGTCGTGGTACGAACCGTCATACAAGGTAACCTTGCAATCGACGACCGGGTACCCGGCAACAACCCCGTTTTCCATCTGGTCGCGCACACCACGATCAACGGCCGGAATGTACTCCTTCGGCACCGACCCGCCAACAATTTCGTTGGCAAATTCATAACCGGCCCCCGATTCCATCGGTTCGATACGCAGGTAGACATGGCCGTACTGGCCGCGTCCGCCTGTCTGGCGCACAAACTTGTGTTCCTGTTCCACCAGCTTGCGAATCGTTTCACGATAGGCAACCTGCGGCTTACCAACATTAGCCTCAACCCTGAACTCGCGCTTCATGCGATCAACGATGATATCGAGGTGTAGCTCACCCATCCCCGAAATGATCGTCTGGTTGGACTCCTCGTCCGTATGGACGCGGAATGATGGGTCCTCTTTGGCGAGCTTCTGCAACGCCATACCCATCCTATCCTGATCAGCCTTCGTTTTCGGCTCGACCGCAACGGAGATAACCGGCTCCGGAAACTCCATGCGCTCAAGCATTATTTGTCGTTTCAGATCGCAAAGCGTGTCACCTGTGGTGACGTCCTTGAGGCCTACCGCGGCGGCGATATCGCCGGCGTAGACTTCCTTTATCTCTTTACGATCATTCGAGTGCATCTGCAGTATGCGGCCGATGCGCTCTTTTTTACCCTTTACCGGGTTGTATATCGTGTCGCCCGAATTCAGGACACCCGAATACACGCGGAAGAACGTCAGGTTGCCAACAAACGGATCTGTTGCAATCTTGAAAGCCAGCGCCGCGAACGGCTCTTTGTCGTCGGCCGGACGTGCTTCTTCCGTGTCTTCATCAACATGCCCGGTAATTGCCGGAACGTCGACGGGCGACGGCATGAAGTCGATAACTGCGTCGAGCATCGCCTGCACACCTTTGTTCTTAAATGCCGAGCCGCACATCGCTACAACGACGTCGCCGGACAGCGTACGAGCCCTCAATCCCCTGCGGATCTCGTCTTCGGACAGCTCGCCATCTTCCAGGAACTTATTCAGCAGTTCCTCGTCGCCTTCGGCGGCGGCTTCAACCATTTTTTCGCGCCACGCCGTGGCGTCCGCGAGCAGGTCCTCGGGAATGTCCCGCGCATCATAGGTTGTACCCATGTTGCTCTCGTCCCAGTAGATCGCCCGCATGCGAATGAGATCGATCACGCCTGCAAATTTCTCTTCCGCGCCAATTGGCAGCTGCACCACGACCGGATTGGCACCCAGACGCTCCCGTACCTGCTCAACCACGCGCAGGTAGTCAGCGCCTGCACGGTCCATCTTGTTCACGAAGATCATGCGCGGCACATGATACTTGTTGCCCTGCCGCCAGACCGTCTCGGTTTGTGGCTCGACGCCGCCCACCGAACAAAGCACGGTGACGGCGCCATCCAGCACGCGCAAGCTGCGCTCTACTTCAATCGTGAAGTCCACGTGCCCCGGGGTATCAATAATGTTGACCCGATGCTCGTCGAACTGTCCATCCATACCGCTCCAGAAGCAGGTTGTAGCGGCGGATGTAATCGTAATGCCGCGTTCCTGTTCCTGCTCCATCCAGTCCATCACGGCGGCGCCGTCGTGGACTTCGCCCATCTTGTGGCTTACGCCGGTATAGAAGAGTACGCGCTCTGTCGTGGTCGTCTTACCCGCATCAATATGGGCCATGATGCCGATATTTCGGTAACGCTCGATGGGGGTTGTGCGGGCCACGACAAGGATTTGATCAAGAGGCTTACCGCTTACCAGCGGTAATGCGAGAACGCCTTGTTCGCCTCGGCCATGCGATGCGTGTCTTCTTTCTTCTTGACCGCCGTACCACGATTCTCCGCAGCGTCGAGCAGTTCGTGAGCAAGACGATGCGCCATCGACTTTTCGCTGCGCTTGCGCGCCGCATCGATTACCCAACGCATTGCCAGCGTCTGGCGGCGTGTCGGGCGAACCTCGACCGGTACCTGGTAAGTAGCACCACCCACACGGCGTGACTTCACCTCGACGACAGGCTTAACGTTCTCGAGCGCCGTCTCCAGCAACTCGAGCGCTTTGTCATCAGACTTGGTCTCGCGCTCGTTAATACGATCAAGTGCACCATAAATGATGCGCTCGGCGACGGACTTCTTACCGTCACTCATGATCATATTCATAAACTTCGCGAGGAGTTCACTTCCGTACTTGGGGTCGGGAAGGATCGTGCGCTTCGGTGCCTGGGTTCTTCTGGACATTAGTTCATAATCTCTAAATGGATTCGCGGCGCAAGCCGCTCCTGCTGTTATCTATTACGATTTGGGTCGCTTCGTGCCGTACTTCGAACGGCCCTGCCTGCGATCTGCCACGCCGGCACAATCGAGCGTGCCACGAACGGTGTGATACCGAACACCCGGCAGATCCTTTACACGGCCGCCGCGAATCAACACGACGCTGTGCTCCTGCAGGTTGTGACCTTCACCGCCAATGTAGCTTGTCACTTCAAAGCCATTGGTCAGACGTACACGAGCGACCTTACGCATAGCCGAGTTCGGCTTTTTTGGCGTCGTCGTGTAAACACGCGTGCACACACCACGCTTCTGCGGGCTGGCTTCCAGCGCCGGGACCGTGCTTTTCGCACGCTTGGTGGCGCGAGGCTTACGTACTAACTGATTCACTGTGGCCATGGGCCTTCACTCTTCTTTGTCTGGTTAAATAACGTTGTTGTCAGCATGTCTTCAGCGCACATTCAAACGCGCGCACCCGGCCGCTGGACGTCTCGTACGCCAGTGATCGGGTAATAATCGGTTCACCCAAGGGCTCCCCGATTTCAATTAAACTCGGGGCTCGTCCAAGACGAGCCCCGGGGGTTAAGGGCGGGCATTTTAGTGATGCGCGAGTCGCAGTGTCAAGCTGGCATCACCTGGCGCCCGTCCGGACCGCTAAGTCCTTGATTTTTCTAAGCGGTCGTCGTTTCTTCGCCACCTTCGGGAGCAACATCGGATTCAGCTGCCGCAATAACATCGGTCGCCGCTTCCTCGGCCGCCGCTTCCTCGGCCGCTTCAGCCGCCTTGGCATCCTCGGCCGCCTCAGCTGCTGCGATTTGGGTCGCTTCGAGCTCTTTGAGCTGATCTGCCAGGTCCTGCTCGCGCGTGCGCCGGCGTTCGGCGTGATGCGCGAAGCCCGTTCCCGCCGGAATCAAGCGACCAACAATGACGTTCTCTTTGAGACCGCGAAGCTCGTCACGCAAGCCACGTACCGCCGCCTCGGTGAGGACGCGGGTCGTTTCCTGGAACGAAGCCGCCGAAATGAACGACTCGGTAGCCAGCGATGCCTTGGTAATACCCAGCAGGACCGGTTCCGCGGTCAGCGTCTCCTTGTCCTGTATCGCAAGCTGATCCACTTCCTCAAGGAAGCGGGCCTTATCGATCTGCTCACCGCGCAGGTAGCTGCTTTCGCCAGCCGTGGCAACAATGACCTTGCGCAACATCTGGCGAATAATCACCTCAATGTGCTTGTCGTTGATTTTCACGCCCTGCAGACGGTAGACATCCTGGATCTCGCGAACGAGGTAATCAGCCAGGTTCTCAACGCCACGCAGGCGCAGGATGTCATGCGGGTTCGGCTCACCGTCAGCGATGATCTCACCCTGTGCAACCTGCTCACCTTCGAACACGTTAAGGTGACGCCACTTCGGTATCAGCTCCTCGTGATTCTCGCCGTTTTCCTCGGTAATAACGAGGCGACGCTTGCCCTTGGTTTCCTTGCCAAAGCTCACCGTGCCCGTGTGCTCAGCCATGATCGCGGGATCTTTCGGCTTGCGCGCTTCGAACAGGTCGGCAACGCGTGGCAGACCACCCGTAATATCGCGAGTCTTCGACGAAGCCTGCGGGATTCGAGCAATAATGTCACCCACCGATACTTTCGCACCATCGGCCATTGAGATAATGGCGCCGACTGGCAAGGCGTACACAGCAGGAATCTCGGTGTTGGCGAAGCAGATCTCGTTGTCGGCATCGTCGATCAGCTTGGCAACAGGGCGCAGGTCCTTGCCCGCACCACCGCGACTCTTCGGATCGAGAACGACGATACTCGTCAGGCCGGTGAATTCGTCAACTTGTTCAGTAACGGTTACGCCATCGATGAAGTCCTGGAACTTGATTCGGCCTTCGACTTCCGTCACAACCGGGTGGGTATGCGGATCCCAGGTTGCGACAATCTGACCTTGCTTGACCTCAGCGTTATCCTGAATCGTAATCGTCGCGCCGTAAGGCACCTTGTAGCGCTCGCGCTCGCGACCCATCTCGTTGACAACGGAGATTTCGCCGGAACGTGAAACAGCAACCAGGTAACCCTTATGGTGGGCAACGGTCTTGATGTTGAGCAGCTTCGCGACACCGTTCGACTTGATCTCGATATTATTGATCGCGGCAGAACGAGAGGCGGCACCACCGATGTGGAAGGTACGCATCGTCAGCTGTGTACCCGGCTCACCAATGGACTGTGCCGCAATCACGCCGACGGCCTCGCCAATGTTGATGCGGTGTCCGCGAGCAAGGTCGCGACCGTAACACTGTGAACACACGCCGTACCGGATTTCACAGGTGATCGGCGAACGAACTATCACGTTGTCGATGGACAGTTCCTCGAGATGCGCCACGGTTGCTTCATCGAGCATCGTACCTGCATCGAATGCCACTCTGTCAGAGCCCGGGACCAGGACTGGTTCAGCGAGCACCCGACCCAATACGCGTTCGGTCAAAGGCTCAACGATATCGCCGCCCTCAACGATCGGGGCCATGGCCACACCATTGCGCGTTTCGCAATCGACCTCGGTGACCACGAGATCCTGGGCAACGTCAACGAGACGTCGTGTCAGGTAACCCGAGTTAGCCGTCTTGAGTGCCGTGTCGGCCAGACCCTTACGAGCGCCGTGAGTCGAGATGAAGTACTGCAGTACGTCCAGACCTTCGCGGAAGTTAGCTGTAATCGGCGTCTCGATGATCGAGCCATCCGGCTTGGCCATTAGGCCACGCATACCAGCGAGCTGACGAATCTGCGCCGCTGAGCCACGAGCGCCGGAGTCGGCCATCATGTAGATCGAATTGAAGGATTCCTGCTCAACGTCCTTACCTTTGGCATTCTTGACCGTTTCCGTACCGAGCTTGTCCATCATCGCTTTCGCGACCTGCTCGTTGGTGCGGGACCAGATGTCGACAACTTTGTTGTAGCGTTCGCCGTCGGTTACCAGACCCGAACCGTACTGGTCCTGAATCTCCTTAACCTCGGTTTCGGCCGCAGCGAGAATCTCGTCTTTGTTCTCCGGCACGACCATGTCGTTCACACCGATCGATATGCCCGCCATCGTCGCGAAACGGAAGCCCGTGTACATCAGGCGGTCAGCAAACACGACCGTCTTCTTCAGGCCAAGCTGGCGGTAGCAGGCGTTGATGACGTTCGAAATCGCCTTCTTCGACATCGCCTGATTGATGTGCGTGAACTCAAGCCCCTTCGGCAGGATGTCCGAGAGCAGCGCACGACCAACTGTCGTATCGAGAATCTTCGTGACTTCCAGGATTTCGCCGTCTTCGTTGCTTTCGTGAACCGTAACGCGAACTTTCACTTGCGCCTGCAGTTCTGCGGCACCGGTCTCAAACGCGCGACGCGCCTCATCGAGGCTCGCGAGAATCATTCCCTCGCCCTTCGCATTCACCTTCGTGCGGGTCATGTAGTACAGACCCAGCACAACGTCCTGCGACGGCACGATAATCGGATCGCCATTGGCCGGCGACAGGATGTTGTTAGACGACATCATCAGAGTGCGCGCTTCCAGCTGCGCTTCGATCGACAGCGGTACATGAACGGCCATCTGGTCACCGTCGAAGTCAGCATTGAATGCCGTACACACGAGCGGGTGCAGCTGAATCGCCTTGCCTTCAACCAGCACAGGCTCGAATGCCTGGATGCCGAGTCGATGCAGTGTCGGTGCACGATTGAGCATGACCGGGTGTTCGCGAATAACCTCTTCGAGAATATCCCAGACCTCTGCGCCCTCGCGCTCGACGAGCCGCTTGGCAGCTTTGATAGTCGTCGCTTCGCCACGCAGCTGCAGCTTCGAGAAGATGAACGGCTTGAAGAGCTCCAGCGCCATCTTCTTCGGCAGGCCGCACTGGTGCAGCTTGAGCGTCGGACCAACCACAATAACCGAACGGCCAGAGTAGTCCACGCGCTTACCAAGAAGGTTCTGGCGGAAACGACCCTGCTTGCCCTTGATCATGTCGGCGAGCGACTTCAACGGACGCTTGTTGGTGCCCGTGATGGCGCGACCACGACGACCGTTATCGAGCAGTGCGTCAACCGACTCCTGCAGCATGCGCTTCTCATTGCGGACAATGATGTCCGGAGCATTCAGCTCGAGCAGGCGCCGCAGGCGGTTGTTACGATTGATAACACGACGATACAGGTCGTTCAGATCCGACGTGGCGAAACGGCCGCCATCCAGCGGCACCAGCGGACGCAGGTCCGGCGGCAGCACCGGCAGGACCGTCAGCACCATCCACTCGGGCTTGTTGCCGGACTCGATGAACGATTCCAGAAGCTTGAGGCGCTTGGACAAACGCTTGATCTTCGTTTCCGAACGGGTCGCGTCGATATCTTCACGAACCTGTATGACTTCGCGTTGCAGATCGATCGTCATGAGCATTTCGCGAACAGCCTCGGCACCCATGCGGGCATCGAATTCGTCGCCGTACTGCTCAAGCGCCTCGAGGTACATGTCATCGGTCATGAGCTGGCCACGCTCGAGTTCGGTCATGCCGGGCTCGACGACCACAAAGGCCTCGAAATACAGGACACGCTCGATCTCGCGCAGCGTCATGTCGAGCATGAGGCCGATACGCGACGGCAGCGATTTCAGGAACCAGATATGTGCAACCGGGCTGGCAAGCTCGATGTGCGCCATACGCTCACGGCGAACCTTCGTCTGCGTGACTTCAACACCACACTTCTCACAAACTACGCCGCGATGCTTGAGGCGCTTGTACTTACCGCACAGGCACTCATAGTCCTTGATTGGACCGAAGATCTTTGCGCAGAACAGGCCATCACGCTCGGGTTTGAACGTGCGGTAGTTGATCGTCTCAGGCTTCTTCACCTCACCAAACGACCACGACCGGACCATATCGGGAGACGCCAGACCGATGCGGATCGCATCGAAGTCGTCAACCGGGTTCTGGTATTTAAAAAGCTTCAGGAGATCTTTCATTAGTCTGTCTCCAGCTCAATGTTGATGCCCAAGGAACGAATCTCCTTGACCAGTACGTTGAACGATTCCGGCATGCCGGCATCCATGTAGTGTTCGCCATCCACGATGTTCTTGTACATCTTGGTACGGCCCTGAACGTCATCCGACTTGACCGTCAGCATCTCCTGCAAGGTGTAGGAGGCGCCGTAGGCTTCGAGCGCCCAGACCTCCATCTCA
>JAIBDF010000099.1 GCA_024679535.1 Chromatiales bacterium | reverse complement strand
GTCCACCTTTGAAACTAGTGCTCGCCACATCGAATACGACACCGCCCCGCGCCGCCATGATATCTGTACCCACGGGCATCGCAATATCAACGGCATGCCTGCTGTCGCGGGGCAGATGCGTACCGGCATCCGGATACGTTTGCGTAATGGGGTAAGTGGCACCTGCGGCAAAGGGTGCGCGGTAGCCAGCACCGTCAGCATGGCGCGCAGACGGGTCGCCCGGGAGATATTCGTAACGGTAGCGAACCGTCGGGGCAACCGGATCACCGAGCGACGGCAATTCGAGAAGGACGAGTTCGCTGCGCGCCGGCACCAGCCAGCGCAGGCTATGTCCGGAGGGTGGGTACTCCACTGCCTCGATACGCTCGAACTTGATCGCGACTTCCATCAGAGCATGGAACTGGTTGCGAGCGATCAAGCTGACCCCGCTGCCATCAAACGTATAGCTTACGGTAAGGCCACTGCGCCCCGCGCGCGACCTGATCGACCGGGTTTCCGCTGTCTGGTCACCGGCGGGTGGCCTGTCGGAGAAAATCCATTCGCCGTTTTCACCGCGGTACTTGTACATGGTTTGTGCCGCCACGACGCCGCTGACCAGCAACGCTGCAATAAGCAGCAATGCTGTGGAAAAGCGGGCGTCGCGTCTAGGTACCAAGGTCTGTTCGTCTCCACCCGTCATCGGTGCGTCGCAGTTCGTATGTCGGCCAGTATTGGTTATCAAGCTTGAGTGTAATCACCTCGAGCGTCTCATTCCATGTCATTGTCTTAAGACGGACCGATTCGCGGTGGCCAATATCTCGGACGACATCAATGAACGCCTGGAGATTCGGGGTAGGTATGTCATTGACCTCCAGGACCCTGCGGCCGGCCCAAAGTCCGTAGCGCGTCGCGGGAGAGCCATAGCTGAAGTAGGCCACGTACACCCCGTCAGTCGAAACACCGCGCTGCGCGGCCATCGCCCGATGCGGATCCTGAATGAGCGCCCCCGCCCATGAGACTGCTCTGTCGATACCCATGCCGTCGAGCGCCGCAGTACGAATCGGAATTTCCAGCGCTTCGCCATTCCGCCAAACCGTGACCGTCACTTCGGGCTTCTGCGCTGCGTGTTCCATTTCGCGGAACGAGGTCACCACCTCACCGTCAATCGCCAGCACCATGTCTCCATTTTTCAGCAGCTCCGACGCCGCAGTGCCGGCGACCAGGCGCGTAATACTCAAAGCACGGCGGCGAACCGGGTTGTTTTCTTCGAGTCGCGTCACCCATTTCTCGTCCACACCCATTTTGCGAGCAGCAAACAAGGGTGCGTACACGAACTCAGCTTCAAGAGAGTAGAAAGGCCTGCCCTCGCGCACGATCTCGACAAACTGTTTGGCGACTTCGGAGCCGACACCGCGATTAAACTGTGACGCCTCACCACCGGACTGGGTAGCGAAGCTCGACCAGGTGGCCAGCACCTCACCCTTCTTGTTGATCAGCACACCGTCGACATCTCCGGGCGCGTTAACCAGCGAAATACCTTCAATATTCGAATCACGGAAGCGCAGTGTGCGCGAGAGTGGCAACATCAGCGGATCGACGGATGACACCGTGCTTTGCTGATGCACGAGCTGATGATCGCCCTTGATGCCGACCACCCAGACATCGTCTCCCGGTCGCAGTGTCCTGGTGTTGAATTTGGCTTGCTGCACAGGCGTGGAACCAATGCTCTTCGGATCGTAGGTGACGATCGCATAGTTGTGCAGCGGATGAAGTTGCTCAACCTTGCCTTTGACTTCGAGCGAGCCGGCGAAGGTTATCGTGACATCACCGATTGAGATCGGCACCGTGTTTCGATCGACGAGCACGTAGCCGCGTTCCTTGTCAACGATCAGACCGGTACCGTAGTAGTGACGCTCTGCAACGCCCGACAGCGTGTACGGCAGGTCAAATGTTACGACGACAAGTGACGGGGCTATCGACCGGACAATGGGGTCCTTATAACGGGTCAGCCGGGTGCTGCTGGCTGCTGGCGGTTCCGGAGCGGGGCCGGCGGCGAGGTCACGGCATGGCCAGATCCCGAGCTGGTCGTCGCGCACGCAGCGCCGGGCAGGAAACCATACGCGATCCATTTCCAGGAGGCGCACGGTTGAGTTCTGCGGGTTTTCCATGTTCACGAAGCGTACGAGCGTGCGCTCGCCATCTGCCAGCTCATCGAGCGCCGCCTCAAAATCATCCAGGCTGTTGACGGGATTCCCGTCTACTTCCACGATTACCGCACCACGTGGAATCGCCGCGCGCGACAACAGATAGCCGGGATTTGCCACGTATACGCCTTCGGTAGGACGGTTGTAATGACGTGCCTGTTGATAGGACAGGCGATTGACAATGGCATCACCAAACTCGATGTACTCGGCAGGCGTAATGGCATGCAGGTCATCGACCGGCACTTCGGCATCAATTTGCCGGCCGCCGCGCTCGAGCTGAATATCAATATTCTCGCCGACATGCGCGTCGAGAATGGCCTCAAGCGGGACAAACTGGGTCACCAGCTCACCGTTAATACGCAGCAGAATGTCGCCGGGTGCCAGCACTGCCGCCGCCGGTGAGCCCGGAATGACCTGCTGTACGGTAAGCATGCCGGTCCGTGCGGGACCCGCCTGACGAGCCGTGCGTTCTGATTCGTCCGTCAGACCCAGCCGCCGGAGCTCGTCGTAGGGTTCACTGCGGAAAGTCGTCTGCAAGGTACCGCGCGGGACGCTCGTCCCCTTTTGCAACTCTCGCAGCGCGCGTTCGATGCGATCCAGCGGCAGGAAAAAGCTGCTCGCGGCCGAGCTGTTGGCGCCAGCGTTAAGCGCGACCACCTCACCCTCTTTGTTGACCACAGGAGACCCCGATGAGCCACCCGAAGTACCAGATGCCGCCTGCAGGTAGAACGTATTGAAATCGTTGTATTTGCCGCGGCCATATTCGGGCGCCTGGCGGTCGAGCCGCGCGATGGTTCCCGCGAGGATGGAGAGTTGTTCGCCAGCATCATTACCGATTACGCGAATCTCTTTGCCGATGCCGGCGCCGCTGGGCGCGAGCGGCAACTCCACAGGTTCTATGTACTTAAGATCGGCTGGGTCGTAGCGAAAAAACCCGAAATCATGCACGGGATCGCGGTAGACCGGTGTCAGGCGCACTTCCTCGTTATTGCGAAACACGGCCTCGGCAATAACCGGACCGGGCGTCACGACATGGCGGTTGGTCAGGATCAGACCGCGCTCAGCGTCAACCACGAATCCGGTCGCCTGCGACGACGTATTCCATTCCGTATCGAATGCGCGGGTACTGTCGACGCGGATTGAAACAACCCCTGTTGAAATCCGCTCCAGCGTCTCCGTCCAAACCGTATCTTCGTCGGCGAGTACCGGGACATAAATAACCAGTGCGGCGAGTGCCGCAAGAATCCTGCCGTGAGTCATAATCTTCCTGATAGCTGCGGGGCAAATAGGTACCAGTTACCCTATTTACTTGTCGTTAGGTAATTAGGTACCAGTTACCTTATTTCCTCGTTGTTAGACACCTTCAGGCGAACAAGGTCCCGCAAGAAATAGGGTAACTGGTACCTAATTGTCTTATTTCAGCAGAATCACCAGCCCATGGCGACTGCACAGGTCACACCGGGCAGTGGGACCTGGCGTCAGCTTATTCCGGGTCGTAGCGTAAATTCAGCTCTCTCGCAGCCTTGACATCATCGAGGCGGCGCACGGGCATCTTGTATGGCGCGTCTTTGTACTGGACTCCATCTTCCTTTGCGGCCCGGACAATGTCGATCATTGCGGCCACGAAGTTGTCCAGCGTCTCCTTGCTCTCTGTTTCGGTCGGCTCGATGAGCAGGCACTCGGGTACCAGCAGCGGAAAGTAGGTCGTTGGCGCGTGATAATTCTTGTCGAGCAGGGCCTTGGCCACATCCATCGCCGTCAGGCTGTAATCCTTCGCCTCATGTTTGAGCGTGATGATGAATTCGTGGCTCGCCCGCCTCTCCGGGAACGCCAGCTCAAAACCGGCATCGCGCAGCCTGACCATCAGGTAGTTGGCATTGAGCGTCGCGAATTCGGCAACCCGTTCCATTCCGTCCCTGCCCAGCATGCGCATATAGACGTACGCGCGCAGCAGAACGCCCGAGTTACCCATAAAGCCTGACAGGCGACCGATGCTCTGTGGAATATCGTCTTCTGCAGCCCAGTCGAAGAACGTCTCGCCGTCTTTCTCGCGTTGCGTCACAACTGGGATTGGCATAAACGGCAGCAGGCGCTGGTTCACGCCGACCGCACCGGAACCCGGTCCGCCACCACCATGAGGCGTGGAGAACGTCTTGTGCAGGTTCATGTGGATTACGTCGAAGTCCATATCGCCCGGACGGACCTTGCCAAGAATTGCGTTCAGGTTGGCGCCGTCGTAATACAGCAGCCCACCCGCGTCGTGCACCATTTCCGCGATGACAGTGATGTGACGTTCGAAGACACCCAGTGTCGACGGGTTGGTCAGCATGATGCCCGCCGTCTTTGGTCCGAGCACCGCCTTGAGTGCGTCCATGTCCACGTCGCCGTCGGGACCGGTTGGAATTTCCTTCACAGTGCAGCCGCACATGGTCGCGGTTGCGGGGTTGGTGCCGTGGGCAGCGTCGGGAACGATAATCTCGTCGCGCTCGGTATCGCCGCGCGCATCATGATAGGCCTTGATCATCGCAACACCGGCCAGCTCACCTTGCGCACCAGCCATCGGCGTCAGTGATACGCCCTTCATACCGGTGACGTCCTTGAGCATCTCCTGCAGTTCATACATGCACGTCAGGAAACCCTGGCCATGAGTGACCGGACCGAGCGGATGCCGACCCGCAAATTCAGGCAACAACGCGAGCGCGTTGCAGGCGCGCGGGTTGTACTTCATCGTGCACGAGCCCAGCGGGTAAAACTGCGTATCAATCGAAAAATTCTTCTGTGACAGGCGCGTGTAGTGCCGAACAGTCTGCAACTCAGACGCTTCCGGCAAACGCGGTTGGTCGTCACGCAGAAATTGCTCGGGGATCGACAGAGATCCGGCTTCGACCGGAGCTTGTGCAAAGGCACGGCGACCGCCGCGCGACTTCTCAAAAATCAGTTCACTCATTGATATCAATTCCCAGCGCGCGGAAAGCGGCAGCGTAGTCCGGTTCCTCGGTAATGTCTTCTATGTGTTCACGGTGTACGACTGTATTGTTCTCATCGAGCACGATAACGGCAAGCGAAAACATGCCGGCCAGCGGACCATCCATAATCTGCACGCCGTAGTTCTCGCCAAAGCCGGCGTGGCGAATCGCCGACAGCCCCTCAACATGTTCCAGCTTGTGCTGTTTCTGAAAACGCCTGTGGGCAAACGGCAAATCGTAGGACACCATGAGCAACACGAGGTCGTCACGACCGCCGCCATGTTTGTCAAACTTGATGACAGACTTCGCGCATACATCGGTATCGACGCTCACAAAAATGTTCATGATCTTGCGCTTGCCCATCCAGTTCGCCAACGACACGTTTTGCAGCTTGATATTGACGAGCGAAACATCCGGCGCATTACTGCCGATGCGCGGCAACTCACCGTAGGTGTGGTAGCTGGCGTTCTCGAACTGGATCTTGGCGACGATTGTCCCTGACATATCAGCCCATAGCCTCCGCAAATGCGGCAATACAGGCATCGATGTCTGCGTCCGTCTTGGTTTCTGTGGCGCATACGAGCAACGCATCGGTGCCCGCGGAATCGCTTAGGTCAAAGCCACCGAGGATGTTCTTTGCAGCCAGCGTGTCGAGGACCGGAGCGACCGGGCGATCGAAGCGCAGCGCCACCTCATGAAAATACGGGCCCTCGTACAGACGCTCTATGCCATCGATCGCACACAGCCCGTCGACGAGTCGCGTGGTGTTCTCGTGCGACTTGCGTCCGACCTGCGCAATGCCCTCGGCACCGAGCAACGACATGTAGATCGTCGCCGCGGTAACCATGAGACCCTGGTTCGTACAAATATTCGATGTCGCTTTCGAGCGGCGAATGTGCTGCTCGCGAGCCTGCAGGGTCAAGGTAAATCCGGGATTGCCATCAAGGTCAACGGTACGCCCTACGATGCGGCCGGGCATTTGCCGGACATGCTTCTGTTTGCACGTCATGTAGCCAAAATACGGTCCGCCCGATGACAACGGCACGCCCAGTGGCTGACCTTCGCCACAGGCGATATCCACGCCCAGCTCGCCCCAGTTGCCCGGCGCCTTGAGCAGGGCCAGGGTAATGGGATTGGCGATGCCAACGGCGAACGCGCCTTCGGCATGCGCCCAGTCAGTCAGGCGATCGACATCCTCGAGCGTGCCGGGGAACGTCGGTTGCTGCATGACGACAGCGACCGGGTTACGTCCTTCCGGCAGCTGCTCGAATGCGACATTGCCGGTCGTCGCATCAACGGGCAGCCACTCGAACGTCAGCCCCTGGCTGCCGGCGATAGCTTCGGCTACATGTTCATAGACAGGATTCACACCGGGTGCGAGCAGGACCAGGCCGGACTTGACGCGGCGATTGGCGCGTACCGCCATGAGCGCGGCTTCGGCCAGTCCGGACGCACCGTCGTACAACGAGGCGTTGCTGACATCGAGCCCCGTCAGCTCGGTAATCATTGTTTGATATTCATAGATCGTCTGCAGCGTACCCTGGCTCGCCTCCGCCTGGTACGGCGTGTAGGCACTGTAGTACTCGCCACGCGTCGCGATATCCCACACAGCCGTGGGAATATGGTGCTCGTAGGCACCGGCGCCGATGAAGCACAGCGGTGAACCATCCATCGCCGCGCGGTCGCGCATGAGCCGCGAGATTTCCATCTCGCTCAGCGCCTCGGGCACTTCGTGCAGGTGGTCGATACGCAACTCGGCCGGAATTTCGTCAAACAGATCTTCCGTCGACTTTGCGCCGATGGCTGCGAGCATTTCTCGAGTATCTTTCTCGGTGTGAGGAATAAAAGGCATCAGATTCGTCTCAGTCGTCGAGCTCGTCGAGCATTTGCTGGTAAGCGTCCGGCGTCATCAGCTCGCTCTCGTCGAGACCGTCGCTGAGTGTCATGCGAACTATCCAGCCATCACCATAAGGATCGGCATTGATCTTCTCGGGCTCGTCGGCGAGGTCATCATTGACGGCGGCAATGCTGCCCGCAATCGGCGCATACACGTCCGAAGCCGCCTTTACCGATTCAACAACGGCCATTTCGCCGCCAGTCTCGACATCCTGCCCAACTTCAGGCAACTCGACGTAAACGAGGTCGCCCAACGCCGCTGCCGCGTGTTCCGTGATTCCAACCGTCACGCTGCCGTCGCCTTCGCGACGCAGCCACTCATGGTCGTTCGTGTAGAGGAGATCTCCCGGCAATTCATTCATTGTTTGCTCCTGGTGGATTGATGGGTTCTGGCGTCATACGTCTATGCGTATTTGCCCGTTTCGTACAAACGGCGTCTTCACGATGCGCACGTCAAGCAACTTGCCGCGAACCTCAACCTGGGCCCGGTCGTAGTCGCCCGCAGGCACCCGTGCGAGCGCAATAGAGCGCCCGATAGTCGGCGAGAAACCGCCGCTCGTGATCTCGCCCTCACCTACGCCATCGACGACGACTTTCTGATGATTGCGAAGCACGCCTTTATCTTCAAGTAGCAGACCGACGAAGCGCTGTCTGTCCGGGGAGTTGCGTAGCGCTTCGATCGCGCTGCGTCCGATAAAGTCCCGCTCGGCCGGCTCCCAGGCGATGGTCCACGCCAGGCCGGCCTCCAGCGGCGAGACGGTTTCGTCCATATCCGAGCCGTACAGATTCATCGCCGCTTCGAGGCGCAGCGTGTCGCGTGCGCCAAGGCCGGCGGGCGACACG
The DNA here is from genome assembly GCA_024679535.1 of Chromatiales bacterium. Classification (GTDB taxonomy): domain Bacteria; phylum Pseudomonadota; class Gammaproteobacteria; order Steroidobacterales; family Woeseiaceae; genus UBA1847. Next base: position 3,411 of record JAIBDF010000099.1, on the reverse strand, counting down.
CCGGCGGCCAGTAATCGATCCCAGGCGGAATGTGCGTCGGCGGCCGGCATGACGATCTCCCAGCCATCCTCGCCCGTGTAGCCCGTGCGTGCGACAAACCACTCACCCGCATCCATACCGTAGAACGGCTTCAGCGCCAGCGCGGCTTCGCGGTATTCCGCATCGATACAGGGCGCGGCCAGTTCACGTGCGTTGGGGCCCTGCACGGCAAGCATCGCCAATTCGGAACGTTCAACGACTTCAATGTCGAACGCCCCGGCATGCTCACGAATCCACGCAAGGTCCTTTTCGCGCGTCGCCGCATTGACGACCATGCGGTAGTCGGTATCGCTCATGTAATAGACGATCAGGTCATCGACGACGCCACCATCCGCGTTAAGCATGCAGGTATACAGGGCCTTGCCATAGTCCTTGAGCTTGGCGACGTCATTGGCAACAAGGTACTGCAGGAAGTCCCGAGCGCGCTCACCTGTGAGATCGACGATCGTCATGTGCGACACGTCGAAGACCCCGGCATTCTGCCGTACGGCAAAGTGCTCTTCTTTCTGAGAACCATAGTGCAGCGGCATATCCCAGCCACCAAAATCGACGATGCGTGCACCGGCTTCAACGTGCTTGTCGTAATGCGGAGTTTTTGCGCCCATTGAACCTGACCCGTTTTGTGAAAAGACGTTACGCAATAAAAAAGGGGCGGCAGGCATTTAGCCTGCCGCCCCTCTGTCCTTGTGAACCTGAGAGATCAGTGACTATTCGCGATCTTGCGACCGGGTCACGTTCCCCTTCGGTGGGCCTTGCACGGCCTCTCTCCAGAGCTGATCAGCGTCCACAGTCCTTCTGCCTGAGCGTTTCCGAGCGAGTTGCGCCTTCGGCGCCCCGAGTGAACGAGGTCTCTTCCCCGAACGCTATAGATCAGTGAACGAATAATAGCCAAAGCGACTGTCAGTTGCCAGCAGCCAACTGTAGCGTAACAATGCGACGCTACAAGAATCAGGGAGTTGGGATGAATAATATCCGAATCGCATTACTGTTCCTGTCGCTGTCAGTGGCGGGCGGCGCCTACGCTGACGCAACCACTGACTTTAACGCCCTGCTCGGTGAGCACTGGGAGTGGACGCTGGCGAAGTCGCCCGTGATGGCCTCAAGCATGGGCGATCGGCGCTACAACCAGGATTGGGGTGACAACAGCCTTGCGGCCATCGAGCAGGAGCACGGGGAGACCCGTGAGTTCCTGCAGCGCGTGTATGCTATTGATCGAACTGCACTTTCTGAAGAAGATCAGCTTAACTACGAATTGTTTCGGCGGCAATTGCAGGACACGGTCGACGAGCACCAATTCAAGCCTTATCTTCTGCCGTTCGATCACCAGCGCGGCATACAAAGCCTGGACACCATGACGAACCGGCTGCGCCTCGAAACGGTCCAGGACTTTGACGACTGGCTCGTGCGACTCGGCAAGATAGGCGATGTCATCAACCAGACAATCGCACTGGCCGAGAAGGGTCGCAAAGACGGTATCGTCTCGCCGGCTATCCTCATGCAGCGGATGACGAGCCAGATTGGCGCGCAGATCGTCGAATTTCCCGCCGACAGCCCGTTCTTCAGGCCTTTTGCGAGTCTGCCCGAATCGTTTTCTCCGGCCGACCGGGAACGGCTGCGCGCGGCGGCAACCGACGTCATTGAGAACGAGGTGCTGCCTGCCTACCGCAAGCTCGACAATTACTTCAATAAGAAGTACCTCCCGGCGGCCCGCGGTAGCATAGGCCTGTCTGATCTCCCGAATGGCAACGCCTGGTATGAACACCAGGCCCGCTCGTATACGACGACGCGCCTGACGCCGGATGAGATTCATCGAATCGGTCTTGACGAGGTCAAACGCATCCGCGATGAGATGCAGAAGATCATTGCCGAAGTCGAATTCGAGGGCAGCTTCCAGGAGTTTCTCACCTTCCTGCGCACCGACCCGCAGTTCTATTTCGACAACCCCGATGACCTGTACCAGGAATATCTCGCGACGAGCAAACGCCTCGACCCGGAACTCGTCAATCTTTTTGGCAAGCTGCCGCGCATGCCCTACGGTGTAAAGCCGATCCCCGACTCGATCGCCCCCGATACGACGACGGCCTACTACAATCGCCCAGCCGCTGACGGCAGCCGCGCCGGCACTTACTACGTCAATCTCTACAAGCCCGAGGTCCGGCCAAAGTATGAAATTGAAGTGCTTAGCGTGCACGAGGCGGTCCCGGGACATCACCTGCAGATCGCATTGCAGCAGGAACTCGGCGACACGCCCATGTTCCGTCGCTTCATGGGCTTCACGGCCTTCGTGGAGGGCTGGGGCCTTTACAGCGAACGCCTCGGCTACGATATGGGCCTTTACCAGGACCCATACTCACGCTTTGGCCAGCTAACCTATGACATGTGGCGTGCTGTGCGCCTCGTCGTCGACACTGGCATGCACTACAAGGGCTGGACGCGGCAACAGGCGATCGATTTTTTCAAGGACAATGCGGCCAAGACCGAACACGACATCGTGAACGAGATTGACCGCTACATCGCATGGCCGGGCCAGGCGCTCGCCTATAAGATCGGGCAGCTCAAGATCCTGCAGATTCGTTCACGGGCCGAGGTGCAGCTCGGTGAGAACTTCGATATCCGGTCTTTCCACGACGAGTTACTGGGTGCCGGCGCCCTGCCCCTCGACCTGCTTGAGCAACGCATGGATAAATGGATGGCGGCGCAGTGAACTAATTAGCTGACCACTCCGGGATACGCCCCGGCGTCCAGGGTGCGCCCCTTAACTCCATTGTGTTTTCAAGCGCGGCCAGGTCGCTGCCAATGACGCGCAGGGACTGCAATGCCGACGTGAACTCTTTCGCTGCCACTGCGTAAGAATCTTTGTAGTTTCCACCGGCGGGAGACTGCGTAAAGACCAGGTTGTAGTACAGGTTCGACGCACGCGATGCGATCGACATGGGCGCTGGCTCATTACGTCCGGAAACGGTCCCATCACCGTTGAGCGCCACACCAACATCGGCCAGGCGAGTTGCGAGCTGTTGCAAGACACCCCGCTCAGCTTCACCCGTCGCCGGTGTCGCAACAATCGCGGCACGCAGGTGGGCAATGCGATTTTGCATCTCAACCATGGCCGAGGTGCTACCCGTAACGGCTCTGCGCAACGCAGCCACCTCGATTTGAAATGCCTGCAGTGCCCTGCGGTCACTGGTGATTTCCGGACTGGCTTCGAGGGCCTTCACGACAAACGACCGTGCAGCGCCGGTCTCCTGAAGAACACCATTGCGCTCAATGGCAAGGCGCCCGGTATATTCCCCTGGCAACACCATCGGACCAACCGGATCGGGCATCCAGTAGGGCCGGTCGCCTTCCGGCGCGAGATTGATCGGATCGGGCGCC
>JAIBDF010000201.1 GCA_024679535.1 Chromatiales bacterium | reverse complement strand
TGCTCTTCCTCTGACACGAGGATGGCGTCGAACAGGTCACGCGTCACATAATCCTTGTGCGCTTCGCAGTAGGCGATGCCGGCGCGCAGATCGGGAAGCGCGTCCAGTTCCATGTCGAGGTCACACTGAAGAATCTCGGGCACATCCTCACCGATGCGAAGCTTGCCGAGGTCCTGAAGATTGGGCAGTCCTTCCAGGAACAGAATGCGTTCGATGAGTTGATCGGCGTGCTTCATTTCGTCGATTGACTCGCCGTGCTCATAATCTCCGAGCTTTGTGAGGCCCCAGTCCTTGAGCATGCGGGAGTGCAGGAAGTACTGATTGATCGCGGTCAGTTCGTTCTTGAGTACCTTATTCAGGTGCTCGATGACTGTGGCGTCACCTTTCATATCATGCTCCAGGGTTCGTCGGATTCGGTGTTTGAAGCGACATTGTAATGAAAGGGTTAGTATTCGGCTATGAATAATCTCTTCGACATCTCAGGAAAGACAGCCCTTGTCACCGGCGGCTCCCGTGGCATAGGCGAAATGATCGCCGAGGGCTTCGTCGCCAACGGCGTCAAAGTCTACATTTCCGCACGCAAAGCTGAAGCCTGCAACGCAACAGCAGCCAGGCTTTCCGAGTTCGGCGAGTGCATTTCGATTCCGGCCGACTTATCTACGCTTGAGGGAGTCACCCGCCTCGCGGACGAAATCCAGGCACGCGAGTCGCGGCTCGATGTCCTCGTAAACAACGCTGGCGCCACCTGGGGCGCGCCGATAGAGGAATTCCCTGAGGCGGGATGGGATAAGGTCATGGATATTAATGTCAAAGGCCCGTTTTTCCTGACGCAAGCGCTACTGCCGTTGCTAGAGGCGTCAGCTTCTCCCGAAGACCCGGCGCGAATTATTAATGTCGGCTCCATCGATGGTCTCAACGTGAACAAAATGGGCACCTATTCTTACGGCCCCAGCAAGGCAGCTATTCACCACCTGACGCGAACGTTCGCATCGCACCTTGCCGATCGCAATATCACCGCCAATGCCATTGCCCCGGGTCCGTTCCCCAGCAAAATGACGGCTGGCATCGCCGCGGCCATGGGGGAGGAGATTCGCAAGCATGTGCCGTTGAAGCGTTGGGGGGAGCCGGCGGACATGGCTGGCACCGCTATCTTCCTTGCCTCGGCGGCTGGTGCCTACGTGTCCGGCGCGGTTATCCCGGTCGATGGCGGTATCATTGCTGCCTCCAGGACTCTCTAGAAAAAATATGACGGATGAACTGGATTGCGTGGTCGTCGGCGCGGGCGTCGTCGGGCTAGCCATTGGTCGTTCGCTGGCGAATGCAGGCCGCAATGTGGTTGTGCTCGAAGCCGAACCCGAGATCGGCATGCACACCAGCAGTCGCAACTCCGAGGTCATTCACGCCGGCATTTACTACGATCAGGACTCGCTCAAGGCAAAACTCTGCGTGCAGGGCAGGGAAATGCTCTATGACTACTGCGAGGCGAGGCGTGTTCCGCACAAGCGTATCGGCAAGCTGATCGTTGCGTCTCACGAAAGCGAACTGGACCGACTCGATGCTATTCGTGAGAAGGCTCAAAAAAACGGCGTCACGAATCTGCAGCGGATTGGCAAAGCTGAGATCCGGGAGCGCGAGCCGGCAATTGCAGCGGAAGCCGCCTTGTTCTCGCCCTCAACCGGTATCATTGACTCACATACCTTAATGCTTTCGCTACAAGCCGACATCGAAGCGTGCGGTGGTGCAGTGCTGACCCACAGCAAGGTGGCAAATGCTCGCGTCTCGAACGGTGGCTTCGAATTAAGCCTGGATGACTCCGATGAGACATTTCGCTGCAGGATGCTGGTCAACTCGGCGGGTCTTTATGCCGGACAGTTCGCCAATCGCATTGCAGGACTCGGTGACAAGTACGTGCCGACCACTCACTTCGCGATAGGGCACTACTTTGCTTACCCGGGTAAGTCACCGTTCAACCATCTTGTCTATCCGCTGCCCACAGACGGTGGACTCGGTGTGCATGCGACGAATGACATGGGCAATTGTGCGCGATTCGGCCCCGATGTCGAATGGATCGCCGACGTCGACTACGCGTTTGATGACAGCCGAAAGAGTGACTTCGCGAAAGCGATTCGCCGCTTTCTTCCTGATCTGGATGAGAACCGGCTTGCACCGGCGTATACGGGAATCCGACCCAAGCTCGCCGGGCCAGGTGAGCCCGCGCGCGACTTCATCATTCAAGACGAGGCGGTACACGGTATTCCCGAACTCGTGAATTTGTTTGGTATCGAGTCGCCAGGGCTTACAGCATGTCTGGCGATTGGTGATCTTGTTGCGCGCGGGGCGAGCGCCTAAAAAAATCTGAATTCGACAGGTTTTTTTCCTTACGCGAAGTGCTAACGTTCGTTTCAGGAACCTAATTCTCAGCAACAAGGACGTCTGCTAACGCCAACCGATTAACTACTGAAAAAGGGCAAACCAATCGAACGCGATTGTCGCGACTTACCTCGTCGAGAATCTGGCACCGGGTTCCTATAAGTTCGTTGCAACTTCATTCAACGCGTCCGGAGTGGAGAGTCGCTACTCTGGCACGGCGACAAAGGTCGTTCCCTAACGCATGATTTAGTTCTACTGAAACTGCCTGTTCACGACACTTAGTGCCGTGGACGGGCAGTTCGCCCATGACGCACCTTGGTGTCCGTTATCAACCGACCTACAAGGATGTTCGTCATGGGGAAGCTCCGCCTGCTCGTCGTTACTTTCTTTACACTCAGCATCTGCATGCCCATAGCGGCATTAGCCAGCGACCGCTCGCCGCTGGGCTGGCTCCCGGCACCTGCCACCGACGCCGATTACTACGACACCGGCTCGCCAGACCCGGCCAAAGTCGCCCTTGGTGCCCAGCTCTTTTTTGACAAGGTCCTGAGCGGCAATTTCAACATCTCGTGCGCTACCTGCCACCACCCGTTTACCGGCACTGGAGATGGGCTTGGGCTGCCTGTGGGAGAGGGTGGGCGTGGTCTCGGCGTGACCCGCGATACCGGCATTGGCCCGGCTGCCGTTCACGAACGCGTACCTCGGAACGCACCGCCTATCTTCAACCTCGGCGCGCGGGAATTCGAGCGCATATTCCACGATGGCAGGGTTCAGCCGAATTCGGCATTGCCCAGCGGTTTGGAGACGCCCGCCGGCTTCGATCTGCCCGAAGGCCTCGACAACGCGCTGGCCGCGCAAGCTATGTTCCCGGTCACCTCGGGCACCGAGATGGCGGGGCAGGCTGGCGAAAACCCGATCGCCGATGCCGCTGCGGCCGGCAACCTGGCTGGGCCCGGTGGCGTCTGGGAGCAGCTGGCTGAGCGTCTGCGGGGTTTGCCCGGTTACGTGGAGCAATTCATTGCCGTGTTCCCGGACATCAGCGCTGCGACCGACATCAAATTTACCAGCGCCGCTAATGCCATTGCTGCCTTCGAAGCCGCGAAGTGGCGTGCCGATAACAGTCCCTTCGACCGCTACCTCCGCGGCGAAATGGCGGCAATGAGCCGCTCGGCGATCGCCGGTATGCGCATTTTTTACTCCTCGAATAAAGGCAACTGCGCAAGCTGCCACTCAGGCACATTCCAGACCGACCAGTCCTTCCGGGCTATCGCAATGCCGCAGGTTGGCCCGGGCAAAGGTGACGGAGCCGGTTACGAAGATTTCGGTCGCGAGCGCGTCACAGGCGATCGCAGCGACCGCTACCGTTTCCGGGTACCCGGCTTAAGAAACGTAGCCCAAACAGCCCCTTACGGCCACTCAGGCGCCTACGACACGCTTGAAGCAGTTGTTCGACATCACCTCGATCCAGTCGCGTCGCTGTATGAATACGACGCGTCTCAACTTCGGATGCCAGGCCGGTCA
>JAIBDF010000175.1 GCA_024679535.1 Chromatiales bacterium | reverse complement strand
GAACGGATGACCAATGGCAATGCTGCCGCCGTTCACGTTGTAGATCTCATTGTCGATCTCCAGCGCGTCGCGGCAGTAGACGCACTGCGATGCGAACGCTTCGTTCAGCTCCCACAGATCGATATCGTGCATCGACAGACCAGCGTTGTTGAGCAGACGCGGGACCGAGAAGACCGGACCGATCCCCATTTCATCCGGCTCACAGCCAGCTGCCGTGAAGCCACGGAATATCCCCATCGGCTCCAGCCCAAGGGCTTCAGCACGCTCGGCACTCATGAGCAGCGTCATCGAGGCGCCATCGCTAAGCTGCGAGGCGTTGCCGGCAGTAACAGTACCGTCCTCCTCAAACGCGGGCTTCAGTCCCGCCAGGCCTTCAAGCGTCGTGCCGGGCCTGTTGCACTCGTCGCGATCGACGACGACATCGACCTGGCTCTGCTCGCCCGACTCCTTGTCGATCTTCAGCATCGTCGCGTTCATCGGAACAATTTCGTCGGCGATGCGATCATCTTCGACAGCCTGTGCGTAGCGTGCCTGGCTTTGCACGGCGTACTCATCCTGAATGTCTCGCGTGACCTTATAACGTCTTGCGACAACTTCGGCCGTGTTGCCCATTGCCATGAAGATCTCGGGCTTCTCTTCCAGCAGGCGTGGATTCTGCACGTATTCAGCGGCTTTTTGACGCTGGTTCATCGAAATCGATTCGACGCCACCCGCGAGTGCAACCTGCGTTTGTCCGGAGGCTATCTGGTTGGCGGCAAATGCGATCGCCTGCACGCCCGACGAACAGAATCGATTGATCGTCGACGCCGCGACCGTGATCGGCAACTTTGACAGGACCGTCGAGAGACGTGCCATGTTGCCGCCTTGCTCGCCTTCGTGCATGGCGATGCCCACAACTACGTCCTCCACCTCGTCGGGCGATACGTTCGGGTTACGCTCCAGCAGCGCATCGATGACATGGGCGACCATGTCATCGGAGCGCGTCAGGTTGAAGCTGCCACGAAAAGACTTGGCGAGGCCTGTGCGGACATTGTCTACGATTACTACGTCTTTCATGCTTCTTACGCTCTCGTTACGGGCTTACCCGCTGCACCCAGTTGTCCATCGCGCCGATACTGCATCCGAACTTGGTGTGGCCCTTGCCGAGCCCCACCTCGTCGATAATCTGCTCACAGGAGCAGCCCGCCGTATCGAAGATATCGAACGACCGCTGCGGCCCATTGCCTTCCGGCAACACCGTGTTGAACACACCATCGCCATCCGTATCTGCGAATCGATTGACTCCGAGACCCGCGGATCCGGCTGCTTCGGGCAGCATCGTGGCCGGACACGCATCGGCGTCATCGCCGACGCCGTCCTTGTCCTCATCCCGGAAGAAGTACAACACCAGGCCATCGTGATCCGACGCGCGCACTGTGAGATCTGCTTCCGTGCCGTCGTCGCCAACCAGGATGCGTGCCGCATCTGCATTGCCGCGCGCGAACTCAAGACCAGTGACCAGTGGTCCGAATCCCTGACTCGTCATTACATGATCCAGAACCTGCGCACTACCTCCGAAATTGAACGAGTAACGTTCGCTCGGCTCAATATTGAGGACTTCGTCCACCAGGTTGGGTGACACAACATCGATGCACTCGACGAGCGAACATACGGCACTCTGTTCGGGCACGAAATCGCCTTTCACTACACCGGCAAGATCAATGTACCCATCAGTGAACTCGAAGGCGTTGAAGTCGCCCACGACGAGGAGGTTTACGTCAGGATTAGCGGTCTGGATATCCTGCACTTTTGTCGCCACGGACAAGGCCTGCTCGTAACGCTTGCGCTGAGTTCGCTCACCTTCAATGCCACCCAGCGAGCGCATATGCAGAACCATGACTGAAATCGGGAACCTGTTGTTCACGGTCGCATCCAGGAGCAACGGCGGCCGGTCGTGCAGCGGCGAACCATCCACGCTAAGCAGCTCATCTTTACCCAGCTGTGTGACCGCCAGCACCTGGACGTTGTCACGCACGAGGAAGCCAACATCGATCGTCCCAATATCGTTGCCTTCGATGAGGCGCGCGGAATAGCTGACGCTGGCATCGAACGCAGCAACTGTTGCGGCGAGGTCCTGCATGACCTTGAGACTCTCGACCTCCTGAATCGCGAGGATATCCGGCGCGCCCATCACGTCAATGATGTAGGCAGCGATTTTGGCCTGCCGCAGGGAATACTCTTCTGGAGACACAACCGCGTCGTCGCGTGCACCATCAGGTGCATCGTCGATGTCATCAAACAGGCGGAACAGGTTGAATGAACCAACAGTACCCTCATCGGCTGTCTTCGCTCGCGTCGCGATCGGCAGCGGCGCGAAGTTGACGTCAAGTTCGGTCGGCCATAGTTCGTAGCCACCGAACTCGAAGCCCATAACGCCAGTCGCACTGAATGTAGATCGTGCCGGAATGACGAGGTTGGGCAATCCCAGTTTGTCCGGATCGAGCTCGAACACTTCGGGGTTGCCGTCCCAAACCGGGATCGCCGGCAAGGCCGGAATTCCCGGAGTCTCTATGCCAGGCTCGCGGAAGGGCCGCACAGGACCTGCCGTCACGTGAACCTCCGCCACCGGGTCAGAGCCGAAGGACTGGTTGGAAGCGCCGACGATGCCGGCCGGGACCGTTATGAGCATGCCTTCGTAGCACTCGTACTCGATAGCACAACTCGGTGCTGAAGGATCGGGTGATGGTGTATTCGCGTCGAAAACGACAGGGTCCGGCACCGTACCAACGCCGGTAACCGTAATTATCGGCGAACCCGTGATTTCAGTGAATCCGAAGAACTCGGCGACACTGCCAGTCACTTCAACTTCGTCACCAACCGAGACGCCAGGTGCGCCACCGGTGAAGACAAAAATACCGTTCGAGGTATTCGGATCGCCATCATCGGGTACCTGCATGAAGAACCCGTCCGGCGATACCGCAGTTACAACGCCAGTAGTAATGACGCGTTGTCCTTCCAGCGGACTCGATGCACCACTGCCCTGAATATCCGTGACGCCTGCCGCAACCGGGCAACCGACGAACTGCAGCCCATCCACTCTCGTTCCAGGTGAATACAACGCACCGCCGGAACCGGTTGCGCTGCTGTGCCGGACGTAGGGTGGCGAGCCGGTAACATCCGGGTCGAGTGTGATCGACTGATTACCACCACCTTCGCTGCCGTATGACACTGAATTGACATCCGCGACACCATTGTTGAGCGTGACGGAATCACCACCGTTATTCATGCCGATACTGCCGGTCGTCGCCGTCTGCACCAGGCTGTTGCCGAACGCACCTGTTGGTGTGCCGCCGCCGAAGACGACAGCAGAACAACCGTCATAGATCACGGAGCCAGCAGGAAATGTGTGACGAACACCAAAACCATCCGCCAGCGTCCAGCCCGAGACGTCCACATCGCTGCCCGTACGATTGACGATTTCCACGAACTCATCCTGCGACGAGCTACGCGTTCCATCACCATTGGCATCACCAGCGAGCGAGCCATCAGGGTCGGCGTGGATTTCATTGATCACCCAGGCAGAAGGACAACCGGCGAATTGCGTACCGTCGGCCTGCGTTCCGGGTGAGAACAGGGCGCCGCCCGATGTCGTCGCCAGCGTGTGTTTGACCAACGCCGATGCACCATCGCCGTCCGGGTCGCGTGTGAGTGACTGGTTGTCGCCGCCCTCGCTACCGTAACCCGCCGAGGTAACGTCGGCGGATCCATTGTTGAGCGTCACGGTGTCACCGCTATTGTTGAATCCCAGCGATCCGCTGCTCGCAGTCTGCACTGCGCTGAGCCCGAAGGCACCCGTCGGCGCGCCGCCACCGAACACAACGATCGCACAACCGTCATCGACGATACTGCCGGCCGGGAAAGTATGGCGAACGCCGAAGCCATCCGAGAGCGTCCAGCCCGAGATATCCGAGGGCGCACCGGAGTTATTAAGAATTTCGACGAACTCGTCATCAGAAAAATTCCTGGTGCCGTCACCATTCGCATCGCCGGCCGAGCCGCTTGCCGGATCAGCGAGAATCTCGTTAATTACCCAGTCCGTTGCCGGAGGGGGTGGCGGCTCAGTACCGGGAGTGGAGACCGCTTGTTCCCACGTCGCCGACAGGTCTTCCGACGTTTCGTCGTCACCGGCGACACCGCTGCCACCGGACTGCGCTTCCGCGCCTTCGGTGAAATCGATGCGCTGGAAGGATTGGCCCACCGCGTGTGAACCGGTCGCCACAACATCCTGTGCTGCGATCGGCGTTTCAGCCGGATAGAAGGACATGTCTGCGTCCGCGTCCGGTCCATCTATACCGACGCCGTTCTTGTCTACCGCCTCGGCCTTGTCGCCCCACACGACGTAGTCGATGTCCTGTACGAGGTCGGACTCGCCGTCCCACTCATAAAGAATGACAACTTCGCCGTTGTTCGACAGGCCGCCCTGCCCGTTGATCGAACCAGCCAGCGCTTCGCGCATATCGGGTATCGCGTCCGCGGCGGCATCATCTTCAAATAACTCGTAAGTAGGATTGATGCCGTGCTCTGCGAGGAATCCGCCTGAGCCGGCCAGCGCAACCGTCTGGAATTCACCGGCCGCAATGCTCGCGCCATCAGGAAAGCGTGCATGAAAATCGCCGAAGCCCCCGCCACCGGCGTTGGCGCCGGTCACGATGTTGTAATAATAAGTACCACCGCCGGCAAACGTCGCGTCAGTCAGGTAAACGTCCGACAGGTCGACGGACACCCCGGTTGGATTGTGGACTTCGATGAACTCTCCACCCGTCGGAGTTACGACGATTTCTGAAAGCAAAATATCGGCCACCGGCGCGGGCGGTTCCGATCCAGTGCAAGACGCGTAGGAACCAATCGGAAACGGCGTTGTAGCTGTCGCGTTCGTAGTTTCTCCATCAAGCGCATTTGGGCCGCTGAAGAACCAATTACTGAGGACAAAGGT
>JAIBDF010000182.1 GCA_024679535.1 Chromatiales bacterium | reverse complement strand
TGTACTAGCTTACAACATGAAACGGGCGATCAAGGTGCTTGGTACAGAGAAAATCATCGACGCACTGCAACCGGCGTGAAGACAAAACACTTTTTACCGTATTGCTGTCGGTAGGCTCGTCTTTTTACACAGCCTCGGCCAAAAGGGGACGCTCGTCCTCGAATTGCGAACGTCCGCTTTCGAAAGATCAAGTGTGTCAATTGCTTCCCAGGCCGGCCGCTGAGTTGGCTACACTACTAACCGCTTGATTTCCGTGGTCGTGTGACCACGGTTTTCAGCGAGTTAGATAACCCAAAAGTAACCAACTGAGTCCTGTGGACTTTCTGAGTATCCTCAGTTTTACTCTCACATTCTCGCTGTGAATTGAGTGGCCACGAGAAATCGCTCAGACAACCATCGCTCGGGTAATGACCCAGTAGGTTGCGAGCGATCCACAGCAATAACTCACCGGCCCGCGCAGGTATTCGAGACGGAGGTTTCTGAATGCCAGGCGCAACAGCCAGAAGGTCGCGGCCAAAGATGCCACGAAAATCACCTGGCCGATCTCCACTCCGATGTTAAAACTAAGCAATGCAGTGATCTTCTCACCATCCGGCAGGCCGATGCTCGCCAGCACTGAGGCAAAACCGAATCCGTGTAACAGGCCGAAACTCGAAGAAACCAAAACCGGGTAGCGCAGGGCCAGGCTTCCTTCGCGCTGTTTGGCGATTTCCATCGCCAGGAAGACGATACTCAAGGCAATCACTGTCTCAACCGGCGGTATCGGAATCGACACGACGCCGGTCGCTGCCATTATTAGGGTGATTGAGTGAGCCACAGTGAATCCGGTGATGGTCCACAGCAGCTTGCGAAACGAATCGCACAGGTATACGAGGCAGGCAACGAACAACAGGTGATCGAGGCCAATCAGGATGTGTTGGATGCCCAAGACGATGTACGTCTGGACCGTATTGCTCGCCTTGGCCGCAGTGTCACTCTTGACTGTAAAAGAAGGGTCGTCAACGTTGAGCACTGCAGTAATGACATGTTCATCGGTATCAACAATCCTGAGAAGCACGTCACTGCTGTTGGACACGAGACCGTGGATCCTGATACCGAGGCCCTGTAGTCCCCCTGCGCGACTGACGGTCCACTCCTGGAGAAACGCGCCATCGACCAGCTCCTTGCGGGGCTGGGTAACATTCGTGGTTGCTGCGTCGAACATGACGTCCAAGCTAAGCCGCTGGCTTCCCCTGGCGGGAACCTTCCACTTCACAAGTAACTCATTACCCTGAAGTTGTTGCACGCTCAAGGAGGCCGGTCTCATGTCGTCCGCGAGTACGGGCAGACAGGCGAACAGGCACAGCGCTATGAGAAGGCGCGAGGTCATAGGTCAGCGCTGCTCATTGCGCCGGAACCGCCTTCTGCGCGAACCTCGTAGCGTTCCAGCAAAGCCGTCTCGAAGGCGCTCTTCGCTGCGCTGCGTTTCTCGTACTTCCAATCATCAAGGACTTTGGCATAAACCGTTTCGAGAGCAGGCGGTTCGCCTCGCTGAATCCGGGAGATCCTCACGAAGTGCATGCCGAGGCCGGACCGAACCGGGCCATGCCAGACTCCGCTGGGGACGTCAGCCAATGCGAGCAGGAAATCTGTTCCGAACTGGCGTTCAATCTGTCGTTCCGAGGCGGAGTTCATGGCAGCAGGCAGCAAAGTGTTGTCGCCGGCTGGTCGGGCGCCTGATTCAATTTGCTTCTGCTGCGCATCGACGATGGCTTCGAGCTCAGCCGTTTCACGATCCAGCGAAACGAATACCTGTTCGAAGCTGTACCTCGTTTCGGAGCGGTACCTGTCATCGTTCTTAGCGAAGAAGGTTTCGATCTCGTCGCGCGTGGGCTCCCGCGGCGTGATGTCCTGCAGCATGAATTCCATCTTCTGTCGCAGACGACGTTTCACAACGGCGTCGTTCTGGTCCAGACCCAGTGCGCGCGCCTCGCGGCTGTAGATTTCGTCCAGTGCGTAGTTGCGCACCTGCAACGCCATTTCTTCATCGGATGGTGGGCGCAACCACGTGCTCTCGAACCTGGCTCTCAACTGCTCGACCCTGCCTTCAGAAATTGTTATCACGCGGGCTTCTTCGCGCGGCGGATTCAATACATCGAAGACGAGGAATATCAGCAGCGCCAGCACCAGGAAATGCAGAAGGGGCTCCTTGAGGATTCTTACGAGCATTGTCACTCCGGGGTTTTTGGACAAAAAAAGGGCCGGGTACCCGGCCCTTGAACAACAGGAATTGCTATCAGGGGTTCAACCAGATTGGCGACGAGAAGCCTCGCTCCTGTATAGAGGAAGCCGTGCCCTCAGGTATTGCCTGGCCAAGCTTCACCGCATCATACGTAGACCAGCGCGGACTCGGGATTTCCAGAACACGGAGGTAGTAGAATGCGGCCTGCCCGGCCTGGTGCTCTGGATCGGTCCAGCTCACCAGCAACTCCGCATCGCCGATGGTGTTGGTATATGTGGCAGTGTCGACATCAACGGTATTACCCACTGGCTGATCGCCGTCGGTGCGGCCATCGGACAGCGCCACATCGAAAATCTTCTCGTGTGTGTTGCCGTCGGCGTCGATCCAGCCTTTGACGACCTGGGCCCGATCGAGATTGGCGCCGTTCGCTTCCTTAATGGCGTGAATCAGGAATACCGGTGCCTCTGCACCGGACTGTAATTCGCCGCCCATGGGCACGCCATTGGCATAGGCAATGGTCAGCCAGTCGTCCTGCTCCAGGAGATCGTCGGCATAATCGCCGGCAAAGAATCGCAGTTTCAAGCGCGTTCCGGTGGTCGCGAACGTCTCTTTGCTCTCAATCGCCTCGAAGATTGCATCCCGCGTGTTTTCGACCGCCCAGACTCCGGCCAGACCACCCGAACTGAAGTCACGCACTTGCTGATTCAGGGGTTCCGGCGCTCCCGGCAATCCGTTGATGCGGTGACTCGGATCGTTTTCGAATCCGAACTTGCCGGTGTAGTTGTCTTCTTCAACGGCAGCGGCACTGTTGTGAGTGTCCGAGTCGCCGATGAAGCCGTACTTGTAGGGATTGCCCGCGCCCTGTTGTTCCAGCCTCAATCCATCTTTGAGCGCCTCACGCATATAGCTGCCTTTCTCGATGGTTGTTCGTTCCGTGATAGCGGACAGCGTGTATTCCCACAGCTCGAAGCTCGCAAATTCGTCATTGGGCGACAGGTTGGGGTGGGTCTCGGAGGTTCCCTTGATCTGCGTAATCTCGTAGACCGGCTCGTTTTTCATGCGGGATTCGCTGTAGGCCTTGCTGATCGGCTCGCCATAGGAGTCCACCGTCGGGTTGAACATCAAACCATTGCTCGCATTGCCGTTGTGTGGAACCGCCAGCAACTCCGCACCGTTCTCGCGAGCTGCCTCCATGTAATTCCATAAGTCTTCGGGCTTGTTGGAGTCGATGGTGGAATACGCTAATTCCGGTATGCCGGTACGATGCTTGAACAGCACGACGCGATGCAGATTCAGGTTGTTCGGAGCCGAAGTCCATTCGAAAGCGGGAAATGTCGTAAATTTCCCTGGCTTGTAGTGTTTGTCGGCAAGCTCCTGGATAGTGACCCAAAGACTCTTCGCCAGTTCCGGGTCGCTGAGTTCCGGTTGAGGTATTCCCTTGTTCATATTGTCGAGAATGCGGGAGAACGCGGCGGTTGCGATAGCCTGGTCGTCGCTGGTGATCTCCTTAGCGACCTCCAGTTTGGAGAACGGGCTGTCGGGGTTCTCCATATTCTTGAATACGCCCATGTATTCTGCGTGCTCCGACACGGCGTACCAGTCGAGCGGCTGCAAGATCTGCAGCGGCGTACCGTCGCCGCCGCCAGGAATGCTCTCGCCCTGGGCCCAGCGATAGGCGTCGTCGGGCTCCGTAACCGAGCCGTTAGTGAAGCCGTCAAATGACCACGAAGTGTGGATGTGCAGGTTTCCGAACCAGGCTTCCTTGTTGGGGTACTGCGCAATCGTCTCCGCGCTTTCCTCGGTCACGGCTGGAGGCGGCTCGCCGGTCACCGTCTCTGCCTTTCGGTCGCTTTCCTGGCCACAGGCCGCAAGCAGGCAAAGCGGCAATAAAATCATGAGTCTGTGCATGTTCATCTCGCTGTTGATTCAGTTTCAAACCTGAGAGTTCAGGTTCACTGGAGCACGCTGGTGCTCACTCGTGTTCAGTATATCCCGACAAACGCCACGGAATCGCTTAGAATCTGAGTACTCTCACTTTTGCGCTCAGCCAAGCCCAAGCGAGACGTAACTCCCTGATATGCGGGTGTAGTTCAACGGTAGAACATCAGCTTCCCAAGCTGTTGACGTACTTAAGTCTCTCGAAAGCGGACGTTCGAACGGATCGCATTGAATGTCGCCTTTGGGTCACCAGCGGACCTTTGCACTGATAATAGCTCAACGGCGGCTTCCGGGGGTAAAGCGGCCCCTCGCGTAGAATATTTTCAGAATCCGAATCTGAGCGTCTGCTTTTTTCGATAGCAGCCGTTCAGAGCGCATGAAAAT
>JAIBDF010000003.1 GCA_024679535.1 Chromatiales bacterium | reverse complement strand
GGCCGCCATGGGCCCATTCTATTGCCCGGCGGACAGGAAGGCTTACATCGATCTCAGTTTCTATGATCAGATGCGAACTCGCTTCAAGGCGCCCGGCGATTTTGCGCAGGCCTACGTTATTGCGCACGAAATCGGCCACCATGTGCAAAATCTGCTCGGCATCTCGGGGCAGGTCCACACTATGAAGCAGGGACTCGGCACGGCCGACGCAAACGCCCTGTCTGTCCGCCTCGAGTTGCAGGCGGATTGCCTCGCTGGCGTCTGGGCACTGCGTGCGGATAAGGCGCGCAATATCCTCGAAGCCGGTGACATCGATGAGGCGCTTAACGCGGCGAGTGCGATTGGTGACGACACGCTGCAGCGTCAAAGTCAGGGCACCATCGTTCCCGAATCGTTTACCCACGGCACATCGGCACAACGACAACGCTGGTTCCGCGAAGGGCTGGGCAGCGGCGATCCGAATAGCTGCGATACTTTCAGTGCCGATCGTATCTAAGACAGCGGCCGCGGCGAGCGCGGCGGCAAAGCGCTGCGCCGGTTTTCTCGAGCACACGCCATTGCAGCGCTCGTCGACATTCAGCGACGCCCTGGACGCCGAGATTTACTTCAAGCTGGAAAATCGGCAGACCACCGGTTCCTTCAAGCTGCGCGGCGCGACCAATCGCTTGCTGACGCTCGATGACGAGGTCCGTGCGCGCGGTTGCGTGGCCGCATCGAGCGGCAATCACGGTGCCGCTGTGGCCTGCTCGATGCGCTCGCTCGGGGTGACCGGGGTTATCTTCGTTCCCGAGCAGACGTCGTCGGCAAAAATTGAAAAGATCAGAAGCTATGGTGGCGATGTGCGTTTATTTGGTACGGATGGTCTCGATACCGAACAGCATGCGCGTGAATACGCGAGCAAGGCCGGTATGTTCTATCTCTCACCTTACAACGATGAGCAGGTCATCGCCGGCCAGGGTACCTGCGGCGTGGAGATCATCGAAGACCTGCCTGATGTCGATGCGGTTTTTATTGCCGTCGGCGGTGGCGGCCTTATTGGCGGTACCGGCGCAGTCATAAAAGCTCACAATCCCGGCGTTCATGTCTATGGCTGTCAGCCGCTGGCTTCACCTGTGATGACACGCTCTATCGAAGCGGGTGAGATTATCGACATGCCGAGCGAGGCAACCCTGTCTGACGGCACCGCCGGCGGCATCGAGCAAGGTGCGGTTACATTCGAGCTGAGCCAGGCGGTCGTCGACGATTGGATCGTCGTGAATGAAGAACAGATTGCCGCAGGGATGCGGGCCTTCATGGCCAGCGAACTCGATACCATAGAAGGTGCCGCAGGCGTGGCTGTCGCGGGGATGTTGGCCCGCAGGACTGAACTCACGGGCAAGCGGGTCGTTGTAGTAATCTGTGGGGGCAATATCGCAGAGGATAAGCTCGCCGGCATTCACTCCGCTGAGGAAACTGAGTTATGACGCGTTTTATTGTCTTGTTTGTGGCGTTGCTGGCTGCATCGTCCGTCTGGGCGCAGACCACCGCGTTCGTCAATGTGAACGTCGTGCCGATGAGCTCGGAAACGGTCATTAAACAGCAGACCGTTGTCGTGAGCGGGGGCGTTATCACCGCACTCGGGCCTGTCGATGAAGTCCCGATTCCCAAAGGGGCGAAAGTCATCGACGGTACCGATCGATTCCTGATGCCGGGTCTTGCGGAAATGCACGCGCACGTGCCGGCCGCCACTTCGGATGAGCTTGATCGCAACTTTAGTCTTTACGTGGCAAATGGCGTGACCACCATACGGGGCATGCTGGGACAGCCGTCGCACATCGGTCTGCGCGAAGACCTAAATAATGGCAGCGTATTTGGACCGCGCCTTGTTACATCCGGACCGTCTTTCAATGGGCGGTCTGTCGCTGGCGCTATCCAGGCGCGGCAAATGGTCAGGGACCAGCACCGGGCAGGCTATGACTTCGTCAAGATCCATCCAGGACTGACAGCGGAGGAATTCGAGGCTCTTGCCGAGACGGCGAATGAGCTTGGTATGCCGTTTGCGGGTCATGTTCCTGTGGCGGTGGGCGTCGCTCGTGCGCTGCAGGTCGGTATGGCCACCATCGATCATCTGGATGGCTATTTTGCTGCATTGTTGCCCGTTGGCAGCGATGGTTTCGGGGGCTACGGAGGTTTCTTCGATGTCATGCTCGCAGCCGAGCTTGATCCTGAGCGTATCCCGGAGATCGCTCGTGCCACCGCTGCGGCCGGTACCTGGAACGTCCCGACCGAAGTGCTCGTCGAGGTTCGAATAAATACGACGCCTACAGCCGAGCTTCGCAGCCAGCCGGGCATGCGCTATATGCCGAAAACCACCGTGGAGCGCTGGGTTGCTTCAAAAGAAGCGCTGTTCGCAGAACGTGATTTCAATCCGGAAGTGGCGGCCTTGGCAATAGAGTTGCGCCACCGTTTGCTATTGGAATTGCACAAAGCTGGCGCCGGTTTGCTCCTTGGTTCGGACTCGCCGCAAGTATTCAGCGTGCCCGGCTTCTCGCTGCATCAGGAGCTCGATGCGTTGGTGGCAGCGGGTCTGACCCCCTACGAGGCATTGCGAACCGGGACGGTTGCCGTCGCCGAGTTTCTCAATAGCAACGCGGGCACAGTTGCCGTGGATCGCGACGCCGACCTGGTTCTTGTCAATGCCAATCCGCTGGAAAATGTCCGGCATGCACATCGCATTCATGGTGTCATGTTGCGCGGGCTTTGGTATTCGGTGGAGACGCTAGCGGAGCGGCTGGCTCGGTATGCGGATCACGAAAACTAGTATTCTCCGCCGAATCCTGTTGACGCACACGGGCCTCGACAGCCCGGGATCGTGGCAGTTGCGCCGCCCGCTGGGGAAGCTTAGGCGGCATCTGCTAAACTTCCCTTAAAACCACTGCTCGCGGGCAAAAGGGGAGGCGGAATGAAACTGGTACAGCAACTGCTCGATAGAAAAGGCGATGAAATAATTTCAATTGCCGGGGACGCGTCGGTTTTCGACGCGATCAAGCTCATGGCCGACCGCGCGGTTGGCTCCCTGCTCGTCATGGATGGTGATGAACTCAAGGGCATCGTCACGGAACGTGACTACGCGCGTAAGGTCATCGTCAAGGGTCGCTCATCCGAGTCGACACCGGTAGCCGACATCATGACGACAGATCTCGTTACGGCTTCGCTCACTCAATCAGTGAATGATTGTATGACCCTGATGTCCGAACGACGCATTCGCCATTTGCCCGTTCTGGTCGACGGTAAGGTGGCCGGATTAATATCGATAGGCGACCTCGTACAGGCGATCATTTCGGACCAACAGGAAGAAATCGAGCAGCTGGAGAGTTACATCAGCGGCTAAGGCGGTGAAGTGAAGATAAGGCAAATAGGCTACTGGATACTACTCGTCGCAGCGTTCCTGTTGCTGGCCTGTCCGGAGCTTGCGGCCAACGAAGAGTCCAAGGTAGTGATCGGGCCGCGCAACGCCCTCCTGGCCGATGGCGCGAATGCCCTGCTCGCAGGCGACGGCGTCGAAGGTGTCAGGTTGACCTTGCGTGGACTGGAAATGGCCCAGGGCGAAGTCGAGCGAAAAATGGGTCACTCTAACCTGTGCGCCGGCTATATCCTGATCGACAAGCCACGGACGGCATTACCGCATTGCAACTGGGTTCTGGAACGCTATCCGAATCATTGGCGAACCTACAACAACAGGGCGCTGGTCTATCTCAAGCTCGAGCGCTTTGAAGAGTCAGAGGCCGATATCGCTCGCGGCCAGGAACTAAGTCCGTCATCCAGAAATCTCAAGATAGCCAAAGGTATGTTACTCGACGAGACTGATCCCGTGAGGGCCAATGTCGAGATCGACGAACGCCGCAGTGCGATGGAAGACGCGAGTGACGATCCTCCGAACAACTAGTCTCGGGGCCTTGCTGGCTGTCGTGCTGGTCTTACCCGCATTTGGGCAGGGCGGCGTTGATCGCATCGATTCCAATACGAAACGCATACCGCTGCATACCGTGATCCCGGAATATCCTGAGGTTGCGCGCCGCGATCGAGTAGAAGGCAGCGTGCAGGTCTGCTTCAATATCTCGCGCAGTGGCTTCCCGAGGCGCATAGCCGTGCGCCATAGTACGAGTCGACTGTTTGAAAAAATAGCGAAGAAAGCCGTACGCCAGTCCACATGGCAGCCGCTGGCGGACAATGAACAGGAGTCTGGCATCAAGGCCTGCCGCACGTTTCGCTTTTCGCTGGTGCCCGTTACCCGGGACGAGCCAGATTGAGCATTCGCGTGGCCGCTTCCTCAAGCGTTGTGCCGAAACTGATAAGGCCATCATCGTGCCCGGCCAGAACGGCGATGCCTGATTCACGCAGGCCACCCATCCGATAGAGTCGATCGAGTTCCTGGGCCATCGCAGGTGTTCCGTAGGCAATTTCTGCATCAGTCGTTGGCAACTTACCGAGATGTCGCCGCCAGAGTTCTGCACTGTGCGCGTGCACGATCGCACCAATACCGTCACCCAATGTGTAGATCGCTGCGTGCGTCATGGCTTCGGATGAAGCCTGAATGGGGCCGCTGCATCGGACAGTGTTGGCGCGGATGTCGCAGTCCGTGACGAGCGAATAATGACGCTCATCGGTCACCGGCAAATGGCCGGTTTGAGTGCCGCTGATCAGGAACAGCCCGCTGGAGCCGCGACGTACACTGATGTTGCCGTAACCAATGCCGTGCTCCGCGTACTCGCCGATCAATTGCGCTTCATACAATGGCTTGCGCCAGAATTCGAGTTGCTGCGCGGCTGTCACATGTGATGCGGGACCGGGTGTCCAGTGGCTTTCGTACTTGATATAGCCTTCGTCGAGCATCATTCGTCTCTCATCTCGGGAAACACGCTGAGCAGTCCTTCTTCGGACGCTTTGCAAATGCCTCGCTCGGTGATTAATCCGGTGACGAGTCGGGCCGGCGTAACGTCGAACGCATAGTTGCTGACGGGCGTGTCATTGGCGGTCGTGCGTACTCGCGTGGGTTTGCCATTGCTGATGCCGTAGATGTGACTGACTTCTTCAGGATCGCGCTCTTCAATCGGGATTTCGGCAACACCGTCACGACTGTGCCAGTCGATGGTCGTCGATGGCAGAGCGACATAAAACGGGATGCCGTTGTCGTGCGCGGCCAGCGCCTTGAGATACGTGCCGATTTTGTTCGCGACGTCACCACATCGCGTGGTGCGATCGGTGCCTGTGAAAACGATGTCGACCATTCCGTGTTGCATCAGGTGGCCGCCGGCATTATCAACGACGAGAGTATGCGGGACGCCACTCTCAGACAGTTCCCACGCGGTCAGTTGCGAGCCCTGGTTGCGGGGGCGGGTCTCGTCTACCCAGACGTGAACATCAATGCCCCGTTGCTGTGCGAAATATATCGGGGCAGTGGCGGTTCCGTAATTGATGGTCGCGAGTGAGCCAGCGTTGCAGTGGGTCAGCACGTTGATCGTTTCACCAGGCTTGCGCCTGGCTATTTCCTCAAGCAGCACAACGCCGTGTTCGCCGATGCCACGACTGATCTCGACATCTTCATCACAAATAGCCTGCGCATCGGTCCGGATGCGTTGCGCCAGATCGTCACCGGATGCCGCGACGAGCCGCAGGATTCGCTCGACCGCCCAACGCAGATTTACCGCTGTCGGTCGGGACAGCAGCAGAGCTTCAGCCGCTGCCCGGACGCCTGCCGGCGTCGGGTCGGCGAGTGCGGCGAGATACAGACCCCAGGCAGCCGTCGCGCCGATAAGCGGTGCACCTCGGACATACATGTCCGCGATCGCGGTATCGGCGTCCTGCCAAGTGCGCAGGTCATGCACCGTGTATGCATGCGGCAGCAGCCGCTGGTCGATAATCTGCACGACGTCGGGATCGTCGGGCTTGAGCCAAATCGTTCTGAAATTTTCGGCTGTCAAACTGTCTCTTCCTGTGGGATTGATTTGCGTAGCAGAGTCGCGTACCAATTTGATTCTACACAGGAGAGTGAAGCATGGGGCCGCTGGCAGGCAAGCGAATTATTGAGATGGGTGGTATCGGACCGGCACCCGTCTGCGGAATGATGCTCGCCGACATGGGAGCTGAGGTTATCCTGATTGAGCGCAAGGCGCAGCCCGCCAACAGGACGGGCATGCTGGAAAATGCCAACGCGAAGATCATGAATCGTGGCAAAAAGTCGATCGCGATCGATCTCAAGAGTGACGGAGCTGCAGATATCGTCCTGCAGCTGCTGCGCGATGCCGACGGACTAATCGAGGCATTCAGACCCGGGGTCATGGAGCGGCTCGGCCTGGGGCCTGAAGCCTGCCTGGACGCCAATCCGCGACTCGTTTACGGGCGCATGACTGGTTGGGGCCAGCACGGCCCGCTGTCCCGGGCAGCAGGACACGATATTAATTATGTGGCCCTGTCGGGTGGGCTCTGGTACGGCGGTCGCGCAGATTCGCCGCCGACCGTGCCGCCCACCCTGGTGGGCGATATCGCCGGGGGGTCCATGCTGCTTGCGGTCGGCGTGCTGGCGGCCATGCTGAATGCACAGACGACCGGGATCGGACAGGTCGTCGACGCCGCAATTTCGGATGGATCCGCGGCCGCCACCTCATTGTTGTACGCCTTGTTCCAAAACGGACAGTGGTCGCCGCAGCGGCAGGACAATGCGCTGGACGGCGCGTCTCACTGGTACGACACGTATGAGACTGCCGATGGCAAATATGTTTCGATCGGCTCAATCGAACCACAATTTTATGCGTTGCTTCTGGAGAAGCTGGGCCTTGCTGACGACCCCGATTTCGCGCATCAGTACGACAAGCAGCGCTGGCCAAAGCTCAAGCAGAAGTTCGCTGACCTCTTCTTGGCCAAAACGCGTGCCAAGTGGTGCGAGCTCATGGAAGGTACGGATGTCTGTTTTGCGCCGGTACTCGACTTTGATGAAGCACCGGAGCATCCACACAACGTCGCTCGCGGAGCATTCACGGAAGTGGCCGGTGTGAAACAACCAGCACCCGCGCCGCACTTCAGCGCGACCAGGTCAGAGATCGCTTCAGCGCCACCGGATCCAGGGCAGGACACCGATAGCGTGCTCTCAGGTGCAGGTTACTCGGAGGCGCAGCTCGCGAAGTTGCGTGAGCAGGAGGTTATCTAGCCTTCAAGGCCCGCGGTGAGACGCGCTGAGCGCAGAGTGTTGAACATCAGCATCGTGATCGTCATGGGGCCAACGCCGCCGGGTACCGGTGTTACCGCGCCAGCCACGGTGCAGACGTCGTCGTAGTCGACGTCGCCCGTCAGCCTGGATTTAAGTTCACCGTCGATTTCTTTTTCGACCCGGTTGATGCCGACGTCGATGACAACAGCCCCAGGCTTGACCCAGTCCGCCTTGACCATATCGGCGCGACCGACGGCCGCGATGACGATGTCCGCGTTGCGGACGACGCCCGGCAGGTCCCGGGTACGACTGTGCGTCATGGTGACGGTTGCATTGCGCTGCAGTAATAGCGCGCCCATCGGCTTGCCGACGATGTTGGAGCGTCCGATGACGACCGCGTTCAGGCCCGAAAAATCATTGCCCAGTTCATCTTCGATCATCAGGATGCAGCCTGCCGGCGTGCACGGTACGAACGCGTCTGCAGTGTGGCCGGCCGTGAGTTTGCCGATATTGACGAAATGGAATCCGTCGACATCTTTGGACGGCGAGATCGCCTGGGTGATGGTCTGCTCGTGCAGTTGCTCGGGCAACGGCAGCTGCACAAGAATTCCGTGGATGGCGTCATCGCCGTTGAGATCGTCGATCAGCGCGAGTACATCGTCCTGCGATGTGTCAGCGGCCAGCGTGTGCTGCACGGAATGAAAGCCACAAGCCTCCGCACGACGCTTTTTGTTGCGAACGTAGACCTGACTGGCCGGGTCTTCCCCGATAATGACCACGGCCAGGCCGGGCTTGATGCCGTGTTCGGCAAGCAACGCGGCCGTCTGTTCGGTAATGGATTCAGCGAGTTGCTCAGCCTTGGCCTTGCCGTCGATTCGTTTTGCGGTCGTCATCTTGAGTCTTCCACACGATTGGGATGCGGGCCGCATGGTAACGGCAAAGACGGCCGCTGGCTACTTGGGGATACCCGTAACAGGGGCATTGCGCGATCCTGAACGCGCCCGCTGGTGCAGGCCCGACAGCAGGCAGGCGGCTCCGAGTGCGGCCAGTACGTGTTTGATCGCGTGGCCGCTCATTAACTCTCCGGCCGCGAATATCGAAGCGTCGTAAAACTCGAAGATCTTGGCCGCAGCGTAGAAGGCAATCATCAACCCAAACCATGGGCCCAGGTCACTCCGCCCGCGACGTATCAGCACAATAAACGGTACCAGGAGCATCGGCAGAAACTGGACCAGTGCATAAGGCCGCAAATCGCCCGCGCCCTGCGCCTCGGTGATCAACCAGTAGTAAACACTGCCAGCGCCGATAAGGAGCAGCGGCACCAGCAGGCGGTTTGCCCATTCGGCTGACACGTATTCGCCAATAACTAATGCCAACACGCTCATGAAGGCAATGACCATGGTCAGGCGGTCCCAGCCGAGAGAAGCGTTGTCGGGTGCAAGATGGTAATAACCTGAGCCGAACATGGTTATCAAAATGCCGATGAAGAACACCGTCCAGACGCCGCGCAAATGAGTGACAGTGCCCGGGTGGCGTGCCAGGAATACGAGGCCCCAGCAACCGACGATGAAGAACGATACGCCGGAAATGACGTTCCAGAAATTTGGGATACCCAACAGTGTGCGGTCGTCCGCAAACGCATGGTATGCCGGGTCCTGGGCCAGTGGGCTCAACAGTATTTGCAGTAAGCTCATGCCGGGCGTTCCCCGCCGGGCGGTCCCCAGAAGACGACCCAGGCGGCGAAGTCGTCGGTGAAGTCGACAAAGCGGTGTTCGACGCCGGCGCGCACGAAGAGCGCATCGCCGGGCGCAAAGTCAATATATTCACCGTCCAGGAGGAACACACCACTGCCGGTATGAACGATGTAGAGCTCGTCCTGCGTGTGCGGCTCCTGATCATCAGCGCCGGCGGGACGATAATAGCCGAGCTCCATCGAGCCATGCTCAAGCAGGCTGCCGTACTGGCCATCATCCGATGCAGCCACAGCGGCCAGGGCCTTATCAGGTGTCATGCGTTGGCTCATGGCTTCGGGATAGAATGCGTGATCGAGTCGAAGAGCATACTAGATTGAGCGCATTCCACCGGAATCTTCGCGGCATTTTCGTGTTTGGGGGATTCACCCTGAACACTGTTTTCTGGTTCGGCCCCATCCTGGTGCTGGCCATCGTCAAGCTGCTGCTGCCGGTTCCTGCCGTGCGGCGGGCGATCACACGTCTTCTCATGGCCATGGGAGAGACCTGGATTGCGTTGAATTCGGCGATCCTGGCCAAGGCCGGATCCATCGACTGGCGTGCTACGGGCGTCGACGCTTTGCGCCGCGATGACTGGTATCTGGTGATTTCAAATCACCAGACCTGGGTCGACATTCTCGTCCTGCAAAAGATCTTCAATCGGCGTATTCCATTTCTGAAGTTTTTCATAAAACAACAGCTTATCTGGTTTCCATTTCTTGGCATCGCCTGGTGGGCCCTGGATATGCCGTTCATGAAGCGATACTCCGCCCGCTATCTTGCGCGCAATCCGCACATGAAGGGCCAGGACTTCGAAACGACGCGCAAGGCCTGTGAGAAGTTTCGCCATACGCCAACTTCGGTGATCAACTTTGTCGAGGGCACCCGTTTCAGCGTAGAGAAGCGCGACCGCCACAATGATCCCTATCGTCACCTGCTGCGACCGCGCGCCGGTGGATTTGCCGTTGCAATGTCATCGATGGGTGAGATGTTCGGCGCCATACTCGACGTCACGCTCGTTTACCCGGACGGCCCGGCAAAATTCTGGGACATGTGCTGCGGCGAGCACGTCGAGGTCCTGGTCCATGTGCGGGAGCGGCCGATCGAATCCTGGCTGACGTGCGGCGACTATGAAAACGACCGTGCATGGCGGCGTGGCGTGCAGGCCTGGCTCGGCGAGATTTGGCAGGAGAAGGATGAACTGATACAACATACGCTCGATAGCCGAGAGCCCCAATGACTGAAAGCCGCCAATACGACACGGTCGCATTCGATGTCCGTGATAACGCGACGATGCTGTTCTTTGCGAAAACGACAGACGATGGTGACATCAACGACTACCTGTTGCTCATGCGCACTATCGACGAAGAGTTCGATGAATCGATCTACATTGAAATAAACGAACAGCAGTTTGGCGGTCATAACCTCATCCGTGAAGCCGGCCTGACGGGCAACGTGCTGACGCTGCGACTGCACGAACCGGCCGCTGAACTGGGCGGTATTGCCGACATTGTGTTGACCTGGTCGGACACCACCGAAAACCAGGACAGCATAGAGTCGGGCGCGTTTCGCGTACTCGGTGATACGCTTGTTGGCGGCAATGCCTGAGGCCGAAGTGGCCAATTCCAAGTTCAGTCTCTATATCGTGCGGTGCGTGGACGGCACGCTGTACACCGGCATTGCAACTGACGTCAGCAAGCGCCTGGCTGAACACGCAACCAGCCCCCGCGGTGCGAAGTACTTGCGTGGCAAGGGGCCATTACAGGTCGTATTCTCAGAGGTGGTCGGCGACAGGGCCAGTGCATCGCAGCTTGAATACCGGGTCAAACGACTGAGTCGAACGCAGAAACTGGCTTTGATAGAAGGGCGCTCGGCCTTGTCCGAACTCGCGTCGGTTCAGGTGCTTGGTGAGGGCGGTGCATAGAGTGGTATGGGTTTGCCAAATTCGGGCAGCAAGATTTTTGTCTCCTTGTCCCATTTGTTGCGAAACTCTTCAAACCACTTCGCGGTCTTTTCCAGGTTGCCGAGGAACTTGGGTGATGGTATGACCGTACCGAACGGTTTGGTAAAGTCGTCGAAGTGAATTGGGTAGACGGCAAGTGCGCCGGTGCTAGTGACGGTTTCCTGCCAGTAACTCTCCGCGTACCCCCGGTCCAGTGTTGTCAGCCCGCCAATGCTGAGCATGACGACATCGGCGGATAATGGTTCCAGAGCGCCCTCTACAAACCCGGCACTGCCCTGGACCAGTGTCGTGCCCTGGGTGTGTTCGACGACGATCGAATAACTCGCGCCTTCCCGAAAAGCGTCAATTGGCTGGGGCATACTGAGAGGTTCCTCGATTGTGCCGGGCAGGGGCGCATTGCCTCCCCAGCCGATCGGCGCATGGCGAGAGCGCAACAGGCGAACCCTGAACTCGCCGAATTCATACGTCTGCCCATCCGCCGCTACGATAATCTGGTCTTCAGGAACGCCGGCCCCACGCGCGATGTTTGCGGTGGATTCCGACCCCAGTACCGACGCGCTCGTGCGTCGTGCAATGGCGCCAATGTCCATGGCATGGTCGAAATGCGAATGCACCGGAATAACCGCCGTGAGACGGCGGATACCGAACTCATGAAGCGCCTGGTTAATGGTAGCGGCGTCGTTGACAACCTCCAGCCCGAGGATTGAGTTCCAGAGTGTCGGTCGCGAAAAAAAACCGTCGATCAGGACCTGCGATTCACCGTCATCGAACAGCAACGTGGTAACGCCAAGCCAGGTTGCCGTTACGGATGCATTATTTTCTGCCGGGTCGGGTGGTGCTTGCCACCCTGTGCTGTCCAGCGTTGGCCTGTCGCGCCACAGCAGGGCGCTACCTGTTGCCGTGACAGCGAGTATTGCGACCAAGACGATCGCAGTTTGTTTCGCCCGTTGCTTCCAGATCGCCCAGGCCATTCGTTTACTGCCCGACGGCAAGTCTCGCGAGGTGTCCGGTCAGTGGCGCGAGATAGTTGCCCAGCGCGTAGCCGAGCAACGCCAGCAGGATCGATGCGGGTACCAGGTTCGGTCGGTGATGCGCCGCAACGATGGGCGCGGACGCCGCGGCACCAATATTCGCGGCTGAAGCGATGGCGACACTGTGCACATCGACGCGGAATATCCACGCACCAGCCAGCATGAACGCACCGTGGATAAAGATCCAGATGAACGCACCCAGCACGAACGCTGGCGCATCACCGAGACCCGAAATTTCCGCTCGAGCCCCCATGCCGGCGACAAACACATAGACCAGGGCGGTACCCAAAGCAGTCGAATTCGGTAGCTCCGATACCCGGGTTGTCGATAGTGCCAGCGCGATGGTTGTGACAAGCAGTATCCGTGTGGTCGTTTCCGAGAATATGCCTGCCGCCCCCGGCGCCGACTCGGCGATCCAGGCGGCAATGCCCGGTGCAGCGCCATGTCCGATCGCGGTGACGCCGATAACCACTGCCGCAAGATACAGGTACTGCTGCATCGTGGGTGCATGGTCATCTTCAATGTGCATTTCGGCAGCGGCATCCATCGCGGCGAGCCGGTCTGCCGGGACACGTGCCCATTTGTTGAACTTATCCGCGTAGTCGCGGGACATCAGAAGTATAGGCAGCCAGATGATGTAGACAACATTGTCAGCAACGATTGCAAGCGTGAACTGCGATTCCGATGCACCGAGGATTTCCTTGCTCGCCAGCATGTTCGCCGTGCCGCCAATCCAGCTTCCCGCCAGGGTGCCGACGCCCTTCCACGAGTCCTCCGGTAGCCAGCCGTGAACCACGATGTAAGAAACGACGCCTCCGACCATGACGCCGGCCGTGCCCATGAGCATCACAAGCACGCCTTTCCCCATTACCTTGACGATTGCAGGGACGTTGACCTTGATCAACATCAACACGATGAAAACCGGCAGGGCGAACTTACTGAGACCGCCGTAAATAATCGACGAATTTGGAATCAGGGTCTTGCCACCAACAGCCAGATTGCTGAGAAAAATCGGCGTGGCGTAGATGAACAATAATGGCGGAATGTAGTTGAAGAGTTTGGCCTTCGTTACCTGTGCGAACAGGAAGAAGAACGCGGCAACACCGCACAACACGGCAAGAACGCCGATCGGCGAGTCAATCAGGACAGGTTCCATGCAGCATCTCTCGGGCCAGACTTGGCGACCGAGTATAAAGCATCGGCTCAGCCGAAGCTGATTTGCGCAGAGAAATCCTTGCGTGCGGCATCGTCACGCAGGACGGCGGCATTGACAGTTAGCCAGACGGCCTGCCAGTCCTGGATCTTGCTGGGACCAAAGACGTGTTTTGCGACAAAACTCTCGAGCTCGCGCACATGAATGACATTCTTCGGGGGTGCCATTGTGAACTCAACCGAGCCAGTGAAGATGACGAGATTTTCGACGGGCACGTCGGGAACGACCTTGCGCAATGCACGGGAGCGACCTTCGTTCTGAATCAGGGGGTTCAGGAAGCGACGGCGATGCACACCGTCAACATTGGTCCACTGGGCTTCGTCCTCACCACCAAAAACAATGCCATTGACGTGTTTGGTCTGGATACAAAGAATGCCGCCTGAAGTCAGAATGGCATGGTCGATCTTGGCAAGGCCGCCGTAGGCGCCAGGCAAAATGAAATCATGTAAAACATCCGGGCTGCGTTTGGCCAGTGCAGACCGAATTCGGAACTGACCGACCTTGCCGGTGATGAACTTTGCGAGGTGATTTGCCACAGAGCGGAAAACCAGCGTCAGTAGCAGCATACCCGCAATAATGAACAGGAACATTGCGGGTCCTACGCTCGTGATGCCGGTCTGTGTGCCGCCCTCAGCCGCCAATGCGGGCATTGCGAAAAGCGGCGTGCTGGTAATGATCTTGTGGACCGGTT
Organism: Chromatiales bacterium; assembly: GCA_024679535.1. GTDB lineage: Bacteria > Pseudomonadota > Gammaproteobacteria > Steroidobacterales > Woeseiaceae > UBA1847. The sequence goes on along the minus strand of JAIBDF010000003.1, from coordinate 77,878 downwards.
TGAACATAAGACACAGGATAATATCCCGGCCGGGAAAAAATTGCGTAGCAGGTCACGTTTTGGCGTTCTGGCCCGGGTACGCCAGAAAATAGCCATCGACTTCGGTCACCCGGATCGACGTTTCGTAGACTTCACTTAGCTGTTCTTCAGTCAGGATATCCCGCTTGCTGCCATCAGCGGCGATGCGGCCATCGCGAAGCAGAACCACCCGGTCAATTTCTGGCGGAATCTCGTTGAGATGATGTGTAACGACGATAATGTTGCGCCCGGCGGCTGCCAGCGCCTGAACGCGCTGCAGATAGTCGAAGCTTGCCGCGAAATCGAGCCCCGCCGTAGGTTCATCGAGAATCAGCGTGTGCGGCTTGTGCACCAGGGCGCGTGCCAGGATGCAGCGACGCTGTTGACCGGTCGACATGGCGCGTAAAGGTACGGTTGCGAGCGCTTCGATACCCAGCTCCCTGAGCGTAGTGCGCGCGGCATCAAGCTGCTGCTGGTCAACACGGTTAGCCAGCGTGCCGTGTACGCCAATGCTCGAGTGAAAGCCGGACACGACGACCTCGAGTGCCGTGGTCGTCGGTGTGTAGCGTTGTTGCAGGTCCTGTGAAACGAGCCCGATGTGCCTGCGCAGCTCCCAGACATTCCACTGGTCCCGTCCCAGGATTCTGAAAACCGAATCAGGCTGCGCAACCGGATACAGCTCGCGATTAATTGCCTTAAGCAGCGTGGTCTTGCCTGCTCCGTTCGGTCCGACAATAGCAATGCGTTCGTGTTGCTCGATGATCAGGTCCAGATCCTCGAACACGCAGGTGTTACCACGCCAGATCGTGGCGTTGCGAATTTCTACCAGTGGTACTTCATTCTTCATGTTCTTTCCGGTTAATCCGTTATCTCTCACTGACGGTGCGGCCGCGCCGGTGCTATGCTCCGGGGCAAGCACATCATGGGGCAGAACGCGATGCCAAAAGGCCTGATTTTTCTTCTTGTCATGATCGCCGTCATCGTCGTCTATACGATCGCCAAGGTTGTCCGCTATAACCGTCTAAGTGAACAGCAATGGAAGCAGGTCGACAAGAGCAAACTCAAGGAGTGGGACGATGACGAGTGGGACTAGTGCTGCACATTGTTTTAGAATAACGCACTCCGTAAAACTTCAGGAACTCAGAATGTTGACAGCCACACTTTCGAAAACGGGCATGCTTGCCGCACTTCTGGTCAGTGGCCTTTTGTTGAGCGCTTGTGCAAAAGAGGATGCTGTCAACGACGAAGCCGACAAGGTCGCGGGCCGCGAGAACGCCGCAGCCATGTCGAGGGAACATGCGGAAGACACATCTGAGCCGAGTCCTGTTGCGGAAGTCGCGCCTGGGCAGGCCGTTATTTCGGATCCCAGGATGGCCTACGTCGAAGTCAGGGATGAAAATATATACGGCTATTTTTCGGCACCGTCCGACATGTTGGAACCGCTGCCCGCATTGATCGTGATTCACGAATGGTGGGGCCTGAATGACAATATTCGCGCCATGGCCGATCGCCTGGCAGGGGAAGGCTTCATGGTGCTGGCCGTCGATTTGTATGGTGGCCGGACGGCCAGTACACCGACGGAAGCGCGAGCGTTGATGCTCGAGGTTGTCGAGGATCCTGAGGTAGCGCGGGAAAACATTCGTGGCGCATATGAATTTCTGGCGACAGCAGGAGCACCTCGGGTCGGATCATTGGGTTGGTGCGTCGGCGGCGGCTGGTCTCTGACCGCAGCTCAATTACTTCCGGACGATCTCGATGCAAGCGTGATTTACTATGGACAGGTCACGGCCGACGAAGACAAGCTCCGCACGATAAATGCACCAATACTCGGCCTCTTCGGAGCTGATGATACCGGCATCAAGGTGGCGTCTGTCGAAGCGTTTCGGGCCGCGTTGGAGCGCCTGAACAAGGAACACGAGATTTATATTTATCCGGGGGTCGGACACGCGTTCGCCAATCCTACCGGAGCAAACTACAACGCAGAAGCGGCAACAGATGCCTGGAACAAGACCGCCGCATTCCTGGGCCGTCACCTGTCGGACGATGGTTCCTGATCCTCGGCCGAGGGGCGATCGCAACGCAGCCTGACCTGCAGCGATGTACTGGCGAAATGGACGGTTACGCCATTTTCATTGTTGCAGCGCAATGATGCATGCGCCGTAGCAAGCCCGGGCACCAGCAGTTCATCCGCGCTTGCCAGATCATCCTCGAGGCAGAAACTGCGACTTGCCGCCAACGAGAGTTGGGGTGCGGGCACGGTCAGTATGACGTTAGCCGCTCGCTTGTCCGTGATAGCGTCCTGCCCGAGGGTTGTGAAAGTATCGGCGACGCTTAGCGTCAGCGAGGCTGCTGTGCCGGCGCACCTGATCGCTGCGCGCAGATCGAACTCGAGTGCCGGCAATTTGATCAACGGCAGGTTGGCAGCGCGAGGCGTGACAACAATTGCCGCTTCTTTTGCTGCAATAACGACACTTTCGCCGGCAACGGCGGTCGGAATGAAAGCAGTTGCAATAAACAGCGCTAGAATAGATGCTCGATTGGTATTCATGCGCCAAGGCTACGACACAGCGCGTAAAAAGCGAAGGATAATTGATTGATCAAGCGAGCGGCGCACCTGACCTACAAGACGGCACGACGCATTGTTGTTGGCCTTGTAGGGGCTACGGTTCTTGCAGTCGGAGTGGTGATGCTCGTAACGCCGGGTCCCGCGTTGATTGTTATTCCCGTCGGGCTTGCGATCCTGAGTATCGAGTTCACCTGGGCACGGGCATGGCTCAAGCGATTGCGCGAGTCGATTAGTAACCGCAATTCAAACAACTTGAATTCTCGCGTCGAAGCGCATCGGGACAGGGTTGCCGATGACCCGGCGACCCGGCGAGATAAAGGCAGGTAAAAAAGGGCGCCGGCGAACCGGCGCCCATAGTTAGCGGCTTGGGGGAATGCCGCCGGACCTTCCAGGTCCGCAAAAGCCGAAATCCTTCCGGCTCGATTTCCGGCAGCGCAACCAGGTCTTCGGGGGAGAGAGATACCTGGTCGGGTCGCTACCGAAGGGGGGTTCTTGTCAGACCTTACTTCTCGTCCGCAATCAGCGTAGACCTGTGGTCGTTGAGTTTGATATCAAGGTCGATCCAGTTTGCGCGTGCCAATGATTTTGCGGCCAGCGCTGCGGAGTCCGCATTGGCTTGCGCCGCCCCGCTTGTCGTGCTGTTTGCTACGTCGTGAATGGCGATGGCCGTGCTGGTTACATCGGCGAATTCAACGCCAAGGGCGTCCTCGGCTGCAAACGAAACGCCAACCAAAACGATCAGCGCGCCGACCAGCGCGAGATTGTTTTCAATGTTCCTGGCTTTCATCAGTATGTCCTTTAAAAATTCGGTGATATATGAAATTCAGAGGTAAAATGTTCTATACGTCCTCAATGCATATCTCGTGCCAACTCGTTAACACTATAAAAAACAAACACTTGACTGGAAAATAGATTTTACGGAATTTCGTAAATAACGAAAAATCGTAAGCAGATTTACGGAATTTCGTATATGATGCGCCGATGGTTTCCATGGATGATTACGAGTGGTTGTTTCGCAAAGCGCCGGTCATGACGACGTCGATAGCCGAAGATGGTGCCTATCTTGACGTTAACGACGCGATGCTGGAGCGCCTTGGCTATGAACTGGAGGACATGGTCGGACACCGCCCGGAGGAGTTTGCGACCGAAGATACGGCCCACTGTATCCTGCACGAATTGCGCCCGGCGTTGCGCAGGCGCGGCAAACTTGAGAACAAACCTGTGTCGTTCCTCACGTTTTCAGGCGAGATTGTCGAGTGCGTAACGAACGCATTTGTCGAGTACGACGCTGAGGGTAAGTATTTGCGTACGGTCGCCATGTACTCGGAACTGTCCGACCAGGCCCGCGCCAACTTCAAGTACCGCACGCTGTATCGATCGACGCCAGCTATGCTGCACACCGTTGACGGGGACGGACTGATCATCACGGTCACGGACCATTGGCTCAATAAGCTGGGGTTCACGCGCGACGAAGTGCTGGGCCGCCCGATTACCGATTTCATGAGTGTAGCTGACCAGAAGAAATACGCCGATGGTGGATTGCGCGAACTGATCGCCGAGGGTGATTTCAATAATCTTGAGCGCCAGATGGTTGCCAGGGATGGTCAACCAATCGATCTCATTATGTCGGCCATCTCGCATCGCGACGAAAACGGCAACGTCGACAGAATGCTCGTGGCCTCAAAAGATGTTACTGAGAGAAATCGCGCCGAACGAGAGCTGCGACGCACTCTGGCGGAGAACGCCCGTCTGCGCGAGGAACTGGAGAATGAACGCGACTACCTGCGCGAGGAAGTCAGCGTCGCCCTGAATTTCGGCCGTATTGTTGGAACCAGTCAGGCGTTGCGACGGATGTTGAAGCGTATCGAAGCCGTTGCAGAGACGCCGGCCAGCGTACTCGTTCAGGGCGAATCGGGCGTCGGCAAAGAGCTCATCGCCAGGGAAATTCACGCGCGCAGCCCGCGTTCTGACGGGCCGCTTGTCAAAGTGAACTGCGCGTCCATTCCCAAAGAGCTATTCGAAAGTGAGTTTTTCGGTCACGTAAAAGGCGCCTTCACTGGCGCTCACCGGGATCGAATTGGACGGTTTCAGCTCGCCGATGGTGGCACGATCTTTCTCGACGAGATTGGCGAAATTCCTATGGAGTTGCAGAGCAAGTTGCTGCGAGTCCTGCAGGAGAGTGAGTTCGAGAGGGTGGGCGACGACATCACGAAGTCCGTCGATGTTCGTGTAATCGCGGCGACCAATCGCGACCTTGAACGTCTGATCGTAGCCGGCGCGTTCCGCGAAGATCTTTTTTATCGACTTAGCGTATTCCCGGTTGACGTACCGCCGCTGCGCGAGCGTGGCGACGACATCGTTCAGCTCGCGCAACATTTTCTGGAGCAGACCTGCAAGGACTTTGGCCGGGAAGCGTTGACTCTCACGCGCTCCCAGGTTGCCAATATGAAGTCATACAGCTGGCCCGGCAATGTACGCGAGCTCAAGAACGTGATCGAACGTGCCGTTATTCTTTCCCCTGGGACTTCGTTGCGCCTCGACCTGTCCATGCCGGAGCTCGAATCCGCCGAGGAACCCGCAACCGCAGTCGCGCCACGTGGCGAAGAGCCAATGACCGAGAAGGAAATGCGAGAATTTCAAAAGACCAACCTGATAATGGCGCTGGAACAGGCCGACTGGAAGGTGTCAGGCAAGGGTGGCGCAGCAGAATTGCTCGGGGTGCGCCCAACCACACTTGCGGATCGCATTCGCACGTTCAGGATCAAGAGGCCCGCGCGATGACTCGACGAATATTTAATCGCCTTGTGATGGTGGCCATATTTTTTGCCCTCGTATACGCCGTGTATGTGACGCCAATCGCCGAACCGGTGCTGGCAATGGTCAACTGGGCGCAGGCCAACCCGGTGGCCGGGGCGATCGTTTACATAGTGTGCGTCGTGCTGGCGACGGTGCTTTTCGTCCCTGGTTCAGGCTCCATGATGATCGCGGGTTACCTGTTCGGGCTGGGCACCGGCACGCTGGTGTCCGCGCTTGCAATAACGTTGGGCGCGCAATGTGCCTTCCTCGCAGGTCGCCTTGTAGCGCGCGACTGGGTTGCCGCAAAAGTGGCGGGCAACCCACGCCTCCTGGCCATCGAGGCAGGACTGCGGGAGGAAGCCTTTCTTATTGTTGTGTTGACGCGCCTGTCGCTCGTTATCCCGTTTAATCTGCTCAACTACATGTATGGCATTACCCCGGTGCGTGCTCGGGTGCACATGCTGGCCACGGCTGTCGGTATGCTCATGCCGGTTGCCTTGTACGTCTATCTCGGAACGCTGGCACGGGATATCGGACAAATATTAGCCGGTGAGGCAACCCCGACAACACTCGGTTACTGGCTTGGTGGCGCTGGCCTCATAGCCATCGTTGTGCTGACATGGGTCATGCATCGCGCCGCGAGCCGCGCGCTTGAACGTCATCTGCCCAAAATGGACTCTGACCATGCCTGACTGTTTGCGTTACCTGTTTGCCAGCCTGCTGATGGCCTTGCTCGTGTGCCACGGCGCAACGCAGGCGGCGGAGGAAGCGCTGCCGGCTGGTGTTCGCAGCGCGCTCCAGGTACGTCAGGTGCCGCAGGAATCGTTGAGCGTTCACATCGAAGATGTCGACACCGGTGAAGTTGTCCTGACATGGCTGCCCGAGGAACCGCGTAATCCAGCGTCGACCATGAAACTGCTAACCACCCTGGTCGCGCTCGATGTTCTGGGTCCTGCCTACCGATGGAAGACCGACATTTATGCGCTCGGGGTGATCGAGGATGGGATACTGGACGGCGACCTGCTGTTGAAGGGGTACGGCGATCCGTTTCTTGTAACCGAGCGCGTCTGGCAAATGCTGCGCGGAATTCGTCACTCAGGCATCGACAACATCGCGGGCGATCTGCTGCTTGATGACAGCTATTTCGATATTGGCGAGTACGATCCCGCCGCATTCGACAAACAACCGCTGCGTGCGTACAACGTTGCGCCGAATGCATTACTCATGAACTTTAAAGTAGTGCGCTACTGGTTTGAGCCGGACGGTCAGTCGGTGGCGGTCCGACTCGACCCGCAACTCGGCAATCTGGGCGTGGACAATCGCCTGCAGCTCGTACCGGGTTACTGCGGTGGATACCAGCGCGGGATAACGGTTACAAACAATGGCGACAACGACCATGTGACCTTTTCAGGACGGTTTCCGAAAGGCTGCAAGCGCTACGCGATGGATCGGACCGTGTTGTCCCATAATGAATTTGCCTACGGGCTGTTCTCGTCATTATGGCGGGACTCGGGAGGAGCGTTCGACGGCGGGTGGCGCAAGGCTGTTGCGCCAGAAGACATGGAACCCGTTTTTACGTTTGAGTCGCCGTCGCTCACCGAGATGATCGCGAGCGTCAACAAGCACAGCAATAACGTCATGGCGCGCCAGGTGCTTTACACGCTGGCAGCCGAGGTTCTCGGCCCGCCGGGTACCGAGATGGGCGGGCGAAAAGTGATTGGCAAATGGCTCAGCGATAATGGACTCGAACCTGCCGAGCTTGCTGTGGCAAATGGCGCCGGGCTGTCGCGGGAATCCCGCATAACTGCAGTCGATATGTCGTCATTATTACGCTTCGCCTGGCAGCAGCCCTACATGCCCGAATATCTTGCATCGATGTCTTTAACAGGTCTTGACGGCACACTGTCCCGTCGCTTCAGGGGTGGCGAGCTTGTTGGCAAAGCCCATCTGAAGACCGGTTCGCTTGACCACGTTACCGCAATCGCGGGCTATCTGCAGGCCAGGTCCGGTCGGCGTTTCAGTGTGGTTGTGCTGCACAATTTCGAAGATATCCATCGCGGTCCGGGCGAGGAAGTCCAGGAAGCATTACTCCGCTGGCTGTACGAGCAGTAGTTCATACGGCCAAGCATTTCGCTTGTAGTACACTCGCGCACAGCACTGGAGATCGACTATGCGTTTGATTATTGGGGTTCTCGCGTTGTTGCCTATCGTGGTGGCGGCGGAGACAGCCTATGTTACTGACAATCTAAAACTCGGCCTGTATGAAGCCGAGGATACGAGCGGTCGCGCGTTTCGAACGCTCGACAGCGGTCAGTCGATGGAGGTCCTGATTCGCGCAGTCAACTATGCGAACGTCCGCCTGCCGGATGGCGCGGAGGGTTGGGTGAAGAGCGCCTACCTTGTGGATAGCAAACCGGCAAAGCTGATCGTCGAGGAGACCATTCTTGAACGCGACGCGCTGGCTGCTGAACTCGAACAGGCGAAGCAGGCGTTCGCAGAGCCGGCCGCAACCATTGATGCCCTGCGCAACGAAACGTCATCTCTCATTGCTCAACTCGAGAAAGCCCAGGGGGAGATCACCGCGTTGCGGGACGAAAACGCCTCAATCCAGGGTATGAAGGAGCAGTACAAGGGCAGCATGCCGCTGCGCTGGGTCGGTGGCGCTGCGCTGGTATGCCTGATTGTTGGCCTGCTGGGTGGTCTTTGGTGGTCTGATTACCGCAACCGCAGGCGTCACGGCGGAATTCGCATTTACTAGCCGCTAGGCAGCTGCCGTTACGGTATCGCCACAGCCGCCGCGCAGCGGCAGTTGCCGGTCATGAAACAGCTCGTCCACCGCTTCCTGTGTGCTGGCGCGGCGCAGGTCGTCAAGCTGTTTGTCCTCCATATGCGGCGCGAACAGTTGCAAGAACTCGAGCATGTAGCGCCGCATGACCGCATCGCGGCGATAGCCAATCCACGTCGTGCTGCGCGGAAACAGTCCTTCCGCATCGATGACCTGCAGGTCTTTCTTGTCGGCACAATCCGCGGCCATGCTGGCGACGATGCCGACGCCGAGCCCCATGCGAACGTAGGTCTTGATGACATCAGCATCACGGGCCGTAAACCCAACGTTGGGCTCAAGTCCCTCATCCGCGAACGCCCGCTTGAGTGATGATTCGCCGCTGAAACTGAACACATAGGTTACGAGCGGATAGTCGGCCAGGTCATGCAAGGTAATCTTTCGATCGATCCCGGTGAGCGGGTGTCCGTGTGGGACGATGATCGAGCGGTCCCAGTGATAGCTGGGTACGAGCAGCAGGTCCGAAAACAGGTGCTGGGAGCCCGTGGCAATAGCGAAGTCAATCTTGTTGCCCTGAACCATATCGGCAATCTGTTCCGAGGTTCCCTGGTGCAGGTTCAGTCCGACATTTGGGAAGCGCTTGCGAAATTCGGCGATGATCTCGGGCAGCACATAGCGCGCCTGCGTGTGCGTCGTGCCGATCGACAGGGAGCCATCTTCTTGTTCGTAGTAGTCGGCAGCGAGGCTGCGAATGTTATCGACCTCCTGCATGATGACCCTTGCACGCTCGATTATCCGCTCGCCGGCAGGGGTTACACCGCCGAGACTCTTGCCCTTGCGCGTGAAAATCTGCACGCCAAGCTCTTCTTCCAGCAGCTTTAACTGTTTACTTACGCCCGGCTGTGACGTGTACAGGCGTTCGGCAGCGGCCGTGATATTGAGGCCGTTTTCGAAAATCGCGAGAAGGTACTTGAGTTGTTGCAGTTTCATCGGTCTGTGGTTGTGGCACTGAATGCACTGTGAATAGTAGTAGGACCGTACCGCGACTGTTCAGTTTCATTCACGATCGTGGCATGGTCGCAACGTATAGCAGATTCTTATAACAATAGGCTATTAACGTTTAACCGGCACCAAGGCATGCGTGCCGGTTTTGTGGTAAACACAGCAGGTAGCCGGAAATAACAAGGACAAAGCAATGATCTATAACAATATTCTGGAAACGATAGGAAACACGCCTGTGGTTCGACTAAATCGCATGGGTCCCGATCATGTTGATTTGTACGTCAAAGTCGAGTCCTTTAACCCAATGTCCTCGGTCAAGGACCGACTCGCATTCGCGATCATCACCGATGCCGAGCACAAGGGCATCCTGCAACCAGGGCAAACGGTTATCGAGGCGACCTCGGGAAATACAGGCATCGCACTGGCCATGGTTTGTGCGGCAAAGGGTTATCCTTTTGTCGCGGTCATGGCCGATTCGTTTTCGGTCGAGCGGCGCCAGGTGATGCGTGGCCTCGGCGCGAAGGTCGTCCTAACGCCGGCCGCCGAGCGCGGCACCGGCATGGTCAAGAAGGCGCAGGAACTTGCCGATCAGTACGACTGGTTCCTCGCACGCCAATTCGAGAATCCGGCGAACCCGGCATTTCACCGCAACACAACGGGCCCTGAGATCCTGACCGATTTTGCAGGTAAGCGTCTCGACTACTGGGTCACCGGTTACGGCACGGGCGGCACCATGACCGGCGCAGGCGAAATACTCAAAGCGGCGCGACCCGATCTCAAGGTCGTCGCGACCGAGCCGGCTGCTGCAGCCCTGCTTGCCGGCTCAGATTGGGCTCCCCACAAAATCCAGGGCTGGACGCCCGATTTCATACCAAAAGTCCTCAACCGGGAGATCTTTGATGAGCTGCGTTCGATATCCGATGACCGTGCGATCGCGGTGTCACGTGAACTGGCCGCGAAGGAAGGAATCTTCACCGGTATCTCTGCGGGAGCGACGCTCGCGACGGCGCTGGATATCGCAGACGAGGCAGCGGAAGGTACGGTGATCCTCGCGATGCTGCCCGATACCGGCGAGCGCTACCTGAGTACGCCCTTATTCGAGGGTGTGAACGAAGGCTCAGACGATGACTGGCTCCTCGCACTGTAGCGGCGCGAAGTGTCCAATTGGTCAAAAACCCGTAATTAGCTGAAAAAAAACGGGAAATCGGCTCTGCTGAGACTTGCGTCACAGCCGGACAGGCTTCTGGCTGGCATCGTGGGCTTCTACTTTTGCGCGCTTCGCACGGAGCCGGGATGACGGCAGACCTGCATGACCTGACAGCGAAGAAGAATATCGGCAAGGCCGAAGGCCTGTTGTATTCGCTCGCCCCGCGCGCGCAGTGTTTTTGCTTTTACGACACCAGGCGTGAATGTGTCTGGAGCAGCGACGGAGCCGACGATTACGAGATCGACAATTTTGTCAGGGATCTTCCTGCGGAAGTCATTACAGACCTGGCCGAGGGTGACGGTATCCTGCGCAGGACACTGAGTTCGGGCCGGACGGCAATCGCTTTGCCTGTGTTTGGCGCAGAGAACCAACGGCTTGGAATACTCGTTGCACTGTTTTCCAGGAATGCAGGTAAGGCATCGTGGTTCAATCCCAGCCTCCTGAAGAACATCCTCGAGCCGGCGCTTGCTGTCATCGGTGAGGGCTTCTATATCGAGCGCAAGCTCAGGGATGCGAACGACCGCGTTGCTGAGATCGCGAAGGAGCTTGAGCTGGTCTACGCGGTTGATGAAAAAATTCACGGTGCCAAGACGCGGCACTCGAGTCTTGCGCAGCTCGTCGGACAAAGCGGCCGCTACCTCGGCATCCACTACAGCGTGTTGCTGATACCGTCGAAACGGATACGTATAAGCGCCACGCACTCCAGTTGGAAAGGCGTCAACCGCAAGGTTCTCGATCGCTACCTGGTTGAACAGTTGTTGCCCATGCTCGATGGTCAGCGCAATCCTGTCGTATTCCAGATTCCAGCGATCGAAGGTTCGGAAGATGTGGCGGCACACGGCTACCAGGCACTGCTAACCCCGCTGCTCGATAACCAGGGAAATGTCGAAGGTGTTCTCGCGCAGCTCGGCCGGGTCGAGAACAAGAACTTCTCAAAAACAGACCGTCGTTTCATGACGCATATCGTGCGCAAGGTCGAGTACGTTATCGAGCGATCTTTCGACGCCATGACGGGCTTCATGAATCGCGCCGGGTTCGAAGACCAGCTGCGTGAGTCCTGGAAGGCACTGGAGTCAGACGACGACGTCCATCAGTTGATCTATTTTGACCTCGACAATCTGTCGCTTGTGAACGATACCTTCAGTCGTCAGGCAGGTGACGATGTCATCATGCGTTTTTCGAGACTCCTCGAAGAGGAGCTGCCAAAAAGCGGCGTACTGTCGCGCTTGACCGGTGACGATTTTTGCATGCTGCTAACCCATGCCAATACAGACACCGCACTCGAGTTAGCGCAAGTCATTCGTGAGAAAGGCCATGCGCTGCGTTATCTCGAGGGTGACAAGTCGTTGCAGATTACGATGAGTATTGGCATTGCGGAGTTCAGTCGTGCCAGCGGAGATGATGGCAGCTCTCTGACCACTGCGCGAATGGCTTGTGAGTCAGCGAAAGAGCACGGCCGCGACCGTATCGAAATCTACGATGAATGTAATCAGAGTGTCGTTCGGCGTTACGATGATATGCAGCTGGTGGCCGAGATCCAGCAGGCGCTTGATGGCGATGCGTTTGAGCTGCTCGCCCAGCCGATCGTCAGTCTCACCGACGGCAGCGACGGCATTCAGTTTGAAGTGCTGCTGCGGATGGCGGACTCCGAGGGCAATCCGATCTCGACAAATGCATTGTTTTCTGCGGCGGAACGTTATCGCATGATGCCGCATATCGATCGATGGGTGGTATCAACGGCCATCGGCAGGCTTTCCGAAGCAAGGGAGTTTGTTTCCGATAAGAACATTACCTTCTCGATCAACCTGTCCGGCCAGTCGCTGGGTGACGACGAGATTCTCGAGTTTATCGAGAGTGAACTCGAACACCGCAATGTACCTGCGTCGGCGCTGTGCTTTGAGATTACAGAGTCCGCAGCCGTCTCCAACCTGGAGAAGGCTCAGGCGTTTATTGATCGTCTGCGCATTCAGGGATGCAGGATTTCGCTCGACGATTTCGGCGCCGGACTGAGCTCCTTCGCCTACCTGAAGAGCTTTAATGTCGACACTCTCAAGATCGACGGGGGATTTATTCGCGATATCACAGGGAACCGAATTTCGGAATCCATGGTTGCTGCAATCGCCAAGGTCGCGAAGGTGATGGAGCTGAAGACTGTCGCGGAATACGTCGAGACCCAGCAGGCGTGTGACTTGCTCGTCTCTTTGGGCGTCGATTACGCGCAGGGCCACTTTTTTGGCAAGCCGGTCCCGATTGATTCTGTGCTCGCGGAACTCACCGACCATTGCAGGGCTCTGGCGCAGTAGTACCCGGAACACCCCAAAACTTCGTTAGACTGCACGCCATGGGCGTGAGTCTCGACACATTGCCAGCCGTACTTCGCGAACCGACCGAGCGCTGGTTCGAACGCTTTGGCGAGGGCGGGCCGGTCGACGACCTTGTCAGGCTCGCAGCGTGCAGCGAATTCGCAGGCGCAGTCGCTATTCGTGAGAAGGGGTGGCTTCTTGGCAATCTCCCGGTTCTCCATCACGCCCCTGACGCGCAGCAACTCGACGCCTTCGTCAGTGACATTGCGGCGAGCGATGCCGACCTTGCGGAAGTCCAGGCGCAACTTCGTCAGTACCGCAACCGCTATATGCTGCACGTAATCTGGCGGGAAGTGTTCGGGCTGGCCAGCCTTGACGAGACACTGCTGTCGCTTTCGCGCCTCGCTGACCGGCTACTGGATGCTGCGTGCCAATATGCCGAAAAGGTCCTGGCGCCACGCTACGGGGTTGTTCGCGACGCCGCCGGGGGTAAGGTACCGCTGGTCATACTTGGCATGGGCAAGTTGGGTGGTCGCGAACTCAATTTGTCATCGGACATCGACCTTATCTTTCTATTTCCCGAGGCTGGCGAAACTGATGGGCTGAAGCAGGTTAGCGCGCAGGAGTACTTTGGCCGCCTGTCGCGCAAGATCATCGCGTTACTGGATGAGACCACCGTTGACGGTTTCGTATTCCGTATCGACACACGCCTGCGACCCTTTGGCGAGAGCGGCCCTCCCGTCGTGAGTTTTGGCGCGCTCGAATCCTATCTCCTCCAACATGGTCGCGACTGGGAGCGCTACGCTTACGTAAAAGCGCGCGTCGTCGGACCCGACCCCGGGCACGATGTGGTCGAAGACCTGTACCGCAACCTTATCCAGCCGTTCGCGTACCGGCGCTACATTGATTTCGGCGTGTTTGAATCACTGCGCGAAATGCATGCAATGATCTCGGCCGAAGTGAAACGGCGTGACCTCCAGGACAACGTCAAACTCGGGCCAGGTGGGATTCGCGAGGCCGAATTTGTCGTGCAGTCGTTGCAGCTGGTACGGGGCGGCAGTGAACCGGACTTACAGTCCCGGGAGCTGCAGACAGTTCTGCCGAGGCTGATCAGTAGCCGCGGCCTGAGTGAGGAAGGGGCTGCCAGACTGCGGGATGCTTATCGCTTCATGCGGCGCCTCGAAAATTTCATTCAGGCCATCCGCGATCGACAGACGCATGAGCTGCCTGCAGACGATGTTGATCGCGCACGTTTGTGCCTGGCGATGGGCTATCCGGACTGGGCCGCACTGACCGCAGCGATCGAGATGCATCGCAGCCATATCTCGTCGCAATTCGAACAGGTGGCGTTTCGTGAAAAAGCGGTTGCTACGCCGCTGCGGGAACATGTGGCACGGGCCTGGGAATCAGCAGCCGACGAGGCCACCTGGATCACACTCCTTGAGCAAAGTGGTGTGAGTAACGCCGCCCGGGTCGCAGACGCTCTGGTCGGTTTTGCGAACGACACCACTACGCGCCAGATCGACGCCACGTCACGGGAGCGCCTGCAACGATTCATTCCACTGCTTGTGGCCGAGGTAGCTAAAAGCGAGTGGCCGCTGCGGGCGGTGCGTCGCAGCCTGTCAGTGGTCGAGAAGATCCTGCGGCGCAGTGCTTACCTGGCGCTACTGAATGAAAATCACGGCGCGCTGGCGCGTCTCGTCGACCTGTGCGCGCGCAGTCATTATATTGCAGACCAGATTGCGCGCTTCCCGGCGCTGTTGGACGAACTCCTCGATCCACGCCTGTACACCGGTGCCGTGACGCGCGCGGATTTTTCCGCAGAGCTAGGCAAGCGGCTTGCGGTAGAGAATGACAGCGAAGCCTGTATGCAGGTAATTGGCCAGTTCCAGCGGGCGACGATGTTCCGCATCGCCGTTGCCGATTTCAACGGGCAGCTGCCGATCATGAAGGTCAGCGACGGCTTGACCTGGCTGGCCGAGGCTGTACTGGAGGAGGCGCTGCGGGTTGCGTGGCGCGATCTGGTAGATCGACATGGCGCACCGAAGTACCGCATTAACGACGTAGACCAGGAGGCCGGCTTTGGCATCATCGCGTACGGCAAACTGGGCGGACTCGAGCTCTCCTATGGCTCCGATCTCGATATTGTGTTCCTGCACAATTCCTGCGGCGCGAAACAGACGACCGATGGTGACAAGCCACTCGACAATGGCCTCTTCTTCAGTCGCCTGGTACGCCGACTGGTACATTTCCTGACCACGCAAACCGGTTCGGGTCAGCTTTATGAGGTTGATACGCGTCTGCGACCGGACGGGCGCCGGGGCTTGCTCGTCACCAGCACCGATGCCTTCGAGCGCTACCAGGAGGACAACGCATGGACCTGGGAACACCAGGCGCTGCTGCGGGCGCGCGCCGTCGCCGGCAGCGCGGCAGTGGCCGATGAGTTCGAACGCATTCGTCGCGAAACGCTGATCGGGCGTGTACGCCGCGATACCCTCGCAGCTGATGTGATCTCGATGCGGCAGCGCATGCGCAAGGAGCTCGATCGTAGCAACGGTGAGCTGTTCGATCTAAAACAGGGTCGCGGCGGCATCGGGGATATTGAGTTCCTGGTGCAGTATCTTGTGCTCGATCAGGCGCAAAAGAAGCCTGACGTGATTTTCTACTCGGATAACATTCGTCAACTTGACGCCCTGACGGCCGAAGGTTGCCTCGACCAGGCTATCGGCGATGCGTTGCAGGATGCCTATCGGGCCTATCGTTTGCGCCAGCATCACCTTGCTCTGGACGATCAAGCACCGCTGGTTCCGGCCGCCGAGTTCCGCGAAATGCGGACGTTTGTCGCCAAAACATGGGACGACTGGCTGGGTTGAGCTTATAATTCGAGGCCAGCAATCCGTACCGGACGAGGAAGCGCGTGGCACCCAGAGCAGGAACCGTTGACCAGAACCTAGTACCAGCTAACGCCCAAAACAAGTACGGCGTCCGCCCCCGGGATCTGCCGCTGAGCTGTCCCATGCCCGGCATGTACCTTTGGAATTCGCACCCCAAGGTCTATATCCCGGTCGAGGAAACGGGCGAGGCGAAGTGCCCTTACTGCGGCGCGCAATACTACATGCTGGAAGTCACAGACTAATGTCATGATGATCGTTACCGGTGGCGCCGGGTTTATTGGGAGTAACCTTGTACGTGCGCTGATCGATCGCGGGCACGATGATGTCGTCGTGGTCGATGATCTGGAAGATGGTCACAAGGTCGTCAACATCGCCAACCTGGGAATTGCCGACTATCTCGATAAGGATGACTTCATCGAGCGACTGGCGGCCGATACGGCGTTTGCGAGCAACATCAAGGTGATCTTTCATCAGGGTGCCTGCTCTGCGACGACCGAATGGGATGGCCGTTACATGATGAAGAATAATTACGGGTACTCGCAGACCCTCTTGCATCATTGCCTGGAACACAAGACGCCGTACATTTATGCATCATCGGCAGCTGTCTATGGCGGCTCGAAGGAGTTTGTTGAAGACCCTCTGTTTGAAAATCCGCTGAATGTCTACGGATACTCGAAACTGCAGTTCGATCGTTATGTGCGACGCATGGCTGCGAACCCCGAGAGCCAGGTTGTGGGTCTGCGCTATTTCAATGTCTACGGGCCGCGTGAGCAGCACAAGGGCTCGATGGCAAGCGTTGCTTTTCACTTCAATAATCAGGTTCTCACCGATGGCGAAGCGCGCCTTTTCGAAGGCACGGAAGGCTACGGTAACGGCGAACAGTTGCGCGATTTCGTCTTTGTAGACGACGTATGCAACGTCAACCTGTGGTTCCTCGACAATCCGGGCGTCTCCGGTGTCTACAACACCGGGTCCGGCGCCGCGCAGAGTTTCAACGATGTAGCCAATGCCGTGATCAAGTGGCACGGCAAGGGCAAAATTCGCTATATCCCGTTCCCCGATCACCTCAAGGGCGCTTACCAGAGTTTTACGCAGGCTGACCTGTCAGTGCTGCGTAAGGCAGGTTGCGATGTTGCATTCAGGCCCGTGGAAGAGGGTGTGAAGAACTACCTGGACCAGCTTTGCGGACCGCAGCAACACTGATCGTCGGACCGTCCTGGGTTGGCGACATGGTCATGGCCCAGTCGCTGTTCAGGGTCCTTACTCAACGTGAACCGGAACGCGCGTTCGACGTGCTCGCGCCCGGCTGGTCGTTGCCGATCGTCGCGCGTATGCCCGAGATTCGAAACGGAATTGCCGCGGAAACCGCACACGGCGAGATCGGGCTGCGCAAGCGACGGCGCATCGCATCGACCTTGCGCGACACAGGCTACGAACGTGCCATTGTCCTGCCTCGCTCATTCAAGTCAGCCTTGATCCCATGGTTTGCCCGAATTCCCGAGCGCACCGGCTATCGCGGCGAGTCGCGCTACCTGCTGGTCAATGACGTACGGCGGTTCGATCGCAAGGTACTCGACCAGACCGTGAAGCGCTTTGTCGCGCTGGGGCTGGACATTGGCGAGTCGCTCCCGGACGAGTTGCCCAATCCTTCGTTACGCGTGTCGTCGGATAACCAGGTTCGAGTTATGCAGGCACTCGGCATAACCGCCGAGCGGCCGATCGTGGCCATGATGCCGGGTGCCGAGTACGGGCCCGCGAAATGTTGGCCGCATGCGTATTTTGCGGAACTGGCAAAGATGCTTGACGACTCGGGCTACGCGGTCTGGGTCCTGGGTTCGGCAAAAGACGCGGCAGCCGGCGAGGCAATCGCAGCTGCAAGCCGCGCCCTGAATCTCTGCGGCAAAACCTCGCTGGCAGACGTCATTGATTTGCTGGCGGTCTGCGAGCAGGCGGTATCAAACGACTCCGGGCTCATGCACATTGCCGCCGCGGTTGGTATCCACGTACACGGCATATATGGATCATCTTCGCCGAAATTTACGCCACCACTTACAAAAAGCCGCGATATTCACGCAAAAGGTCTGGAGTGCAGCCCGTGCTTCGAGCGGGAGTGTCCGCTGGGTCATCTGAAATGTCTCAGGGACCTGTTGCCCGACCATATTTTCGATAAAATACTGACTGCAAGCGGCTAAAAGTCTCGATCATCGAAGAAAAGGTCAATTTTTTCCACGACATCGGCGACCTCAATCAGGCTCATTGCATCGGGGCTGCGCACCCGCTGACCCCAGCGAACTTCTGCTTCATTTTTACCTAGATAACGACGAATCGCGTCAGGATAGCGGTTTATCGTGAACTTTTGCGACATATACGGCCCGGTACGTGCGGGATTTGAGGTTGCATAGAGCCCAACGACCGCGGTTCCGAACGCTGTCGCCATGTGAGCGGGCCCCGAGTCGGGGCAAATAACGAGGTCGGCGCGGGCGATCAGGGCGGCGAGCTGCTTAAGCGTCGATTGTCCGACTAGGTCCAGTGCCTTACTTCTTGCCGCGAGTTCGGCCCCATATTCCTTTTCCAGAGGCGACGGGCCGCCCGTCAGAACGACCCGGGCACCCTGTTGTGCTTCGAGATGCCTGATCACTGCGGCGTAGTTGTCGACACTCCAGTTGCGAAAATTCCGTGCCCGCTGGCTGCTGCATGGACTGATTACGACCAGCGGCTTGTCGTGCGCCGCGATGCCCGCGGCAAAGTCCCGATCGGCCTGCGCCAGCGGAATATCCCAACGCAGGTCACGTGGCGCGGCACCGATCGCTGTAGCGAACGCCATCATGGCTTCCAGGGCATGTACTCCCGAAGCCGCATCGATGCGTCGATTTGTGAACAGCCACTGAAAGTCCTTTGCGCGCGCCTTGTCGAAACCCAGTCGCAGGCGCGCGGGCAACGAACGGATCAGAAGATTGGCGCGTAATGAGGCGTGCATGCAAAGTGCAATATCGAAGTGCTTGCCGGCGAGCGCTGTGTGCACGTCCCGGTATGCAGTTCTGCCGCGTGCCTTGTCGAAGACAACAAAATCGATGTCCGGAATGCCTGACATCAGGGCGGATTCGGTCTTCCCGATAATCCAGGTAATGCCCACTTCTGGCCAGTTATCCTGCAGGCGCCGGATAACGGCGAGCGCATGACAGGTATCACCGATGGCGGAAAGCCGCATGACGCAAATGTGTTGAGGCTTCGATTGCAGGAGTAAATCAGGCAATATCACGTCACCATGAGCATTGGGGAAAAGGTCCGTTGACCGAAACCGTCGAGAAGACCAGAAACGGCGCCATCCTATACGATAAGGCCATTATCAACCAGATTTCGGACGAGCGGTTCACCCCGAAGGGCTGGTTGCACGCCGAGGCGCTGGCTGGTTCGCTGGGATCGGGCGGGCGTGGCAGTACGATGTTTGTGGGCAATGTCCCGAGACAGTTCGTGCTGCGCCATTACATGCGCGGCGGCCTGCTCGGAAAGCTTGTCAGGGACACGTACATTTTTTCGGGCGAAGATAAGACGCGGCCCTTTCTCGAGTGGCGCCTGTTGGACAAACTCGCGTCCAATAACATGCGCGTCCCGCGACCTGTGGCTGCTCGCTACGTGCAGCGTGGCACGTTTTACACGGCTGACATCATGACTGTGCGGGTGCCGGGCATTGTGCCCTTGTCGCAGTACATTGCGCAGAACGATCCGGATGAAGCCTTCTGGCAGTCTGTTGGTGCGGCGATCCATGCGTTCCATGTGAAGGGTGTCTACCACGCGGACATGAATGCCTATAACGTGCAGATCGATACGGACGGCCTGGTCTGGATGCTCGACTTTGACAAGGGTGAGCTGAGACCCCCGGGCCCTTGGCAGCAGAAGACGCTGAGTCGCCTGCATCGCTCCTTATACAAAATAATTGGGCTGGACCCCAGGCTGCACTTTCGCGCCGCCAACTGGGAGCAATTGCTCGAAGGCTATTTCAACGCATCGAGGTCAGAATAATAGTCCGGGTACGTGTCAGGCAGATCCTTGAACTTGCGATGAATCCAGAAATACTGCTCCGGGCAAGTGCGCACATGTTCTTCGACGAGCTTAACGTAGCGTTTCGTATCGGCGATCGGATCTTCGCTCGGAAAATTATCAAGCGCGGGCAGCAGGACTAGTTCGTACGTCGAGTTCTCGAGGCGCCGTGGGAAAAAGGGCACAACGCTGGCGTTACCCAGTCTGGCGAGTGTCGATGTTGCTGTCGTGTGCATGGACGGCACACCAAAGAAATCGATGATCTCCGAGCCCTTGCGGTTGTAGCTCTGGTCGGGGGCATACCAGACGGCGCGATTCTTACGGAGGCTGCGCACCATCTTCTTGATATCGCGCTTCTCGATGGTTGTGTCGGCTGACACCTCGCGGCCACTGCGCTGCAGCTCGGTCATGAATTCGCTGCGATTCTTCCGAAACACTGCGTCGAAAGGAAATGCCTCGGCCATTACTCGGCCGGAAATCTCCAGCGTCGTGAAGTGGGCGCTAAGGAGAATAACGCCTTTGCCCGATGCCAGCGCATCCAGAGCATGTTCGGCTCCGATAAGCCGCGAAATGGAATGCAGGTGCTGCGTACGTGCCCAGCGCCCGAGGCCCATTTCCACCAGCATCATCCCGAGTGCCGTAAAGTGTTTTAGCGCGAGGGCATCCCGTTCGCCGGGTGTCAGTTCAGGAAAACAGAGTTCTATATTGCGCCGTACGACAGCGCGCCGCGATCCACCGGTGGCATGCGCGAGACGACCGATCGAACGACCGATGGCGAGCGCTACGCGATGTGGCAGCAGGCAGATAAGGCGCAAGAGACCCATACCGGCCCACACGGGCCAGTAGCGGGGAGCCCGGTAACTGGTCAGGGGTTTACGTTCGCCGCTCATGTGCTGCTGCTTTGGGAGTCGAAACCGGATTTTACTCAGACATGCCGTCCACGTAACCACCCGTCTCGCTATTTCGATCAGCTTCCGAAACCGCTTCTTCCTCCGGTATCACGTCTTCGGCCTGGATGCCGACGTGAAAGGCTGCGAAGCCCGGCATAACGACCTGGTTGCGCGCCATGCCGATAATACGGCCAGCGTACGGTGAGCGCAGTTCGGTGCTTGCATTGCTCATCGGGTCAGTAATCGTACCGAGTAAATCGCCTTTGCGTACCGAGCTCCCAAGGCTGACGTCAGCAAGCAGGATACCGCCATTGTCGGCGCGCACCCATGATGACCGGTAGTACACGGGCTCCGGGTCACCCCAGAGTCGTCTCTTCTTCACCATGCCCAGCGTTGACAGCAACGTTTGGATTCCCTTGACGCCGTGTTTCACCTCGGCCAGTTCCAGCTGCGCGGGTCCGCCTGCCTCGACCGTGACCGCGGGAATGCCGGCCATCGTTGCGGCGTGGCGTAGCGTGCCCACCGTCGGTTGGCTGTGCAGCACGACCATTGAGCCGAAGCCCAGGGTGAGGGTCACAACATCAGGATTGCGCAAGTCGGCACGAATCTGCGGCAAATTTGCGCGTTCGAACGAGCCGGTGTGGAGATCAATAAGCGCATCACAATGCGCGACGACGTCCTTGAATAGTGCGTGTGCGATTCGTGCCGCAGCGCTGCCATTGGGATTACCAGGGAAGTAGCGATTCAGATCGCGACGATCGGGAAGGTAACGTGAGCCACGTCGAAACCCCTGCACGTTAACGATCGGCACACCGATCACGGCGCCTGAGAGCTTCCGCGGGTCAATGTCGTGGAGTACGCGTCGTACCATCTCGATGCCATTGAGTTCGTCCCCGTGTACTGCCGCCGTTAGGCAAAGCGTGGGCCCGGGCAGTTCGCCATTGACGACCAGCACGGGCGTCGATACCGGCACGCCCTCAAACAGCTCCGTAGCCGACCAGGCCAGTCGCTGGGCCGTGCCGGGAGCGATATCCTGTCCCAGCAGGCTAAGTGATTCGGCAATCCCTTCCGCTGTAGTTACGGCATCGGCTAGCGGCACATCATGTGGGTGCGCGGGAATGGCCTCAACGAGATCCTCGGCGGCGGCGGACGTTTCGCTGGAACGCGAATCTGCATCGAAGGTCGAATCCTGGAGCAGGTCGACACCATTGCCGGATGGCTCAACTGCCGTCTCACCCGCGAGGGCGAAACTGCCAGCGAAAAGCAGGCACAGGGCCGCCGGCAAAGTCCGAAAACCATGAAGAGATACAGCTTGGCGGCAATTAACGCTCATATGAAGCTTAAAATACGGCAGAATGCCGGAAAATTCCATGCACTAATCAACAATTTGCGATTGAAACCTGAAAAAGACAACAAATGAAAAGTTCCTGCCGCCTTCTAATACTTTCCTGGTTCCTCGTATCGGGCGCAGCGCTGTCCGACGAAATCTTCCCGCAGCCTCCGGAATTGCAGCCGGACGTGGATTTCTGGGTGTCCATATTTGCTACCTACACCAGTGACGAAGGCGTGCTGCATGACAATCGCAATCTCGCTGTCGTGTATGAGCGTCTTGACATGCCAGCCCATCTGTCACGCCGAGAACGCAATCGACGCGTGGAAAAGCGTCGCAAGGAGCTGCAGGTGGTATTGCGGTCACTGGCTGCTGGCAAGCGTGACAACCTGAGCACCGAGGAGGCACGAGTACTGGCGCTATGGCCAGACGACGTGTCAAACGACACTTTAAGCGCTGCTGTCGGCCGTATTCGGTTCCAGCAGGGGCTGCGCGATCGATTCAGGAGTGGGCTCGAACGTTCCGGGCGCTGGCGTGACTACGTCAACGAGGAATTCACGGCGCTGGGAATCCCGCTCGACATCGCGGCGCTTCCGCATGTGGAGTCATCGTATAACCCGGCAGCCCGATCGCATGTTGGCGCGTCGGGAATCTGGCAATTTACACGCAGCACGGGGCGTCGCTTCATGCGTGTCGACCATGTTGTCGATGAGCGCAACGATCCTTTTGTTGCAACGCAGGCAGCGGGTCGATTACTCGCCTATAACTATTCGCTAACGGGCAACTGGCCCATGGCGATCACCGCTTACAACCATGGACTGTCCGGTGTGCGTCGTGCCCAGAGCAGACACGGGGATACGGCCTATGTCGATATCTTGCGCAACTACAACGGCAGGACATTTGGTTTCGCGTCGCGGAATTTCTATGTCGCCTTTCTTGCGGCGCGGGAAGTCGACCAGAATGTCGAGACCTATTTTTCCGGCGTAGTCCCGGAATTACCAACGGACTACGCGACGGTTAGTTTGTCGACCTATGTATCAGCGTCTGGTCTTAGCGAGGTCATCAATGTCAGCCCGGCGGAGATTGCCAAACATAACCTGGGACTGCAGGCGACGGTCTGGCAGGGCAGCAAGTACCTGCCCATAGGGTATGAACTGAGGCTACCGCGCTCAACGACGAGTACGCCGCTTGCGCAACTCATCAACGGTCTGCCTGATACCGCGGTATTTCAGAAACAGTTACCCGACATGTTCCATAATGTTGCGCGCGGCGACACCTTGTCGCAGATCGCCGAAACCTACGATACGCGCGTGTCGACGCTGGTTGCGTTGAACCAGCTTGGCAGCAGTCATCGTATCCGTGCCGGACAACGCCTGCGCCTGCCGGCTGCTGGTCCCGCGCCACGAGCTACGGCTGCGACGCCTCCTACTCCGGAACCTGAGGTCGTTGCCAGCATCGCGACGCCGGAACCTCAGCCAGTGGTAGTTGAAATGGCGCCCGTTGCCCTCGCCGGTGACGTAGCTTCATCGACGTTGGGTACTATCGAGACCGCACTACTGTCAGACCCGAGCGATTACAGCGTCGCCGATGACAACACCATCGAGGTGCAGCCGCTGGAGACCCTCGGGCATTTCGGCGACTGGCTTGAGATCAAGACGCAGCGGCTGCGCGATCTGAACGGATTTGCATTCCGCACGCCGGTAAGTGTAGGGCAACGCATTCGCCTCGATCTTGGTACCGTCGACGCCAGGGTCTTTGAAGAAAAGCGTATTGCGTATCACCGGTCACAGCAGGACAGTTTTTTCAGGCAGCACGTTATCAGTGATGTTGCCGAGCACACCATCAAGCGCGGTGAGTCGATATGGGTTATCGCCCTGCGGCAATACAAGGTGCCGGTGTGGTTGTTCCGTCAATACAATCCAACGATCGACATGCACAAGGTGCAGCCCGGCACTACCGTACAGATCCCTGTGCTCAGGGACGTGGACAGCGACTAGTGAGTGCGCGGCACAAATTTATTGTTCTGCGCCTGTTGCCCGTCCTGCTGCTCTGCCTTGCGGCAGGATTCTGGTTCGTCGAGGTGCAGCAGGGAGGACCATGGGCTGCGCGTAACCTCGTGCCGCTGGGCGTACTTGTTGGCTTGTCACTCCTGACACTGCACAAAGGTGCGGGTCACTGGACGGGTGCCGGCATGCGTATGCCGCTGGGAACACTCGGCTTCGCAATTCCCGCGCTCGGATTAGCCGCCTATCTCCACTATGCCTATGCAATCAACCTGAATGGCATGTTCAGTGATGCAGCATTTCCGGATCGTGTGTTTCGCTTTCTTCCCGCTTACACGCTTGTTGCCGGCGGCATCGGCTTTGCGATCGGCTGGATCGTGGGTCGCAACGTATGACGATATTCTTAAGTCTGTGATGCGGCTCTTTTTTTGCGAACTCCAGATTTGTTAGTCTTGCCAACATGAGAATCTTTGTACTGGCCCTGATTGTCCTGCTTGCACCCGGTCTCACACCGGCCAGCGAGTTTCCCGTGGCCGATCGTGTCGTGATAGAAAAGGGCGCACGCCTGCTGCACCTGGTGAGCGATGGCCAGGCCTTCCGCACGTTCAAGATTGCGCTCGGTATTCGACCTGTCGGTGACAAGAAGTCGGAAGGTGACTTCAAGACCCCTGAGGGTAAGTACACGCTGGATCGCCGTAACCCTAATAGTGATTTCTTCCTGTCAATTCATGTGTCCTACCCGAATTCTGCTGATCGCCGCGAGGCCGCCGAGCTGGGCGTCAGTCCGGGCGGGGCGATCATGATCCACGGCCAGCCGAATGCGCCGTCGCGATCCGAGGCCTACTATCGGACCCAGGACTGGACCAACGGCTGCATCGCCGTGTCCAACTCCGACATGATCGATATCTGGCTCATGACCAGCGAGAATACGCCCATCGAAATCCGACCCTGAATGTCCGGACAGTTCATTGACGCCGAGGTGTGGCCGGAAGGCAGCCTCGAGGTGCTTTCCCGGTTCGAAGTAGACCAGCTGCAGAGCAGTGGCTCAGGTGGCCTCTATCCGTTGCTGCGGCGCTGCATGCTGGCCGTGCTGAACGCGGATAGTCACATGGATGATGCGCGCGTCCTGCTCGAAACGTATCGTGATTTTGAAGTGGGCTTTATCCGTCAGGATCGCGGACTCAAGGTAAGTTTAAAGAACGCGCCGGCAAAAGCCTTTGTCGACGGCAAGATGATTCGTGGTACACGTGAGCTGCTGTCGGCGGTTCTGCGCGACATCGTCTTCACGCGCAACGAGATTATCGATAGCGGTCGTTTCGATCTTTCGACATCCGCTGGCATCACGAACGCCGTTTTTCACATTATTCGCAATGCGCAATTACTGACCTTGCCGGCACATGTGAATCTGGTCGTTTGCTGGGGCGGTCATGCCATCAGCCGCGAGGAATACGACTACTCGAAGCGGCTTGGATATGAGCTCGGCCTGCGCGGATTGAATGTCTGCACGGGCTGTGGCTCGGGTGCCATGAAGGGGCCCATGAAGGGCGCAACGATAGGGCACGCAAAACAGCGAATTCGTGGCGGCCGATACGTGGGTATCACCGAGCCGGGTATCATCGCGTCCGAGTCGCCAAACCCCATCGTGAATTCGCTTGTCATCATGCCGGATATGGAAAAACGCCTTGAGGCGTTCGTGCGGCTTGGGCACGGCATCATCGTGTTTCCGGGCGGCGTCGGCACCGCCGAGGAGATCCTGTACCTGTTGGGCGTGCTCATGCACCCCGAAAATGCCGGACAGCCGCTGCCCATGATCATGACAGGCCCCGCGTCAGCGGAGCCGTATTTTCGCAAGATCGATGACTTCGTGGGGGCCACGCTCGGCGCGGCAGCGCAGAATCGCTACAAGATCATTATTGATGATCCACAGGAGGTTGCCAGGCAAACAGCAGCAGGCCTCGAAGATGTGCTGAGTTTTCGTAAGGAGCACGGCGATGCCTACTATTTCAACTGGCGTCTGAAGATCGACGCGGACTTTCAGCGCCCGTTCGTCGCTACACACGCGACCATGAGCGAATTGCAGATTGACGAAGGGCTTCCATTACATGTGCTCGCGGCAAATTTGCGACGCGTCTTCTCGGGTATTGTTTCCGGCAATGTTCGGGAAGATACAGCGGCAAGGATTGAGTCAGAAGGGCCCTTTGAAATCGACGGATCACGTCAGATCATGAATCTGCTGGACGACCTGCTGGCCAGTTTCGTGGCCCAGCATCGTATGAAGATATCGAGCGGCGACTACGATCCTTGCTATGTGATTAAGTAAAACCAACGGTTAACTGTCTGTTTTATAAGAAAAAATAGGGACGCAGCACTGTGATGCAGTTCCTGTGATTCTGGCTTGCTGGCACTTAATATTTGTTCAAAGGATTTACTTGAGCAAGACGATGCCAGATAGCAAATACATGAAGTGGGACGATCGTTTCGGTACGGATGCCGATGCGGAGTCCAAAGCAAAAGATGCGACGCTCGATGCGAACGAGCCTGCGGCGAATGACGCCGACGGTTGGCAGCAATACCGTCGCTGGATTTCGAAAGCGCCGGCCCCGAAGGGGCGACGCTCCAGCATAGACCCTGCTCTGTATTCGTGGAAAGGTTACCGCGACTGGAGCGACCAGGTGCGGCGTAATTGGGCGAAAGAGTCCATGAATGATAAGGACTGACACCGAGACTTTATGGATACGAAAACGCCGGCTTCATGCCGGCGTTTTCGTATGCAGATGAATGTGAACCGAGTCCACATAAATGCCGGAACTGCGTCTGGTTTCTGAGCTTTTTCAGACCCTGTAGAGTAAGCTGTGACCGGCCTCACAGCCCGGCGCAAACAGCGGTCCTATAGTCGCACTTACTGAACGGCAAACAACACGATATGAGTATGGCTAACAAGCACCAGAATTCCGAATCTCCTGTTGACTCATTGAAGAATGAAGCGTCGCGCCAGCGTTGGGAGTTGTTCCATCGAGCGATCGCGCACGCCAAAGAATCGAATAATGCCGCCCTTAGTGAAGCAGATATCGAGACAGGCGATGCTGAATGTGCCGGTCCGCTCCTGACGATTGTCCGCTAGGCAGTGACATGGAATATTTTCTGCAATACCTTGATGACCTGGACGATCTCTACAGTGTCGTCGGACTGGTCTGGGAGAAGTTCCGTCGGGCGCTGCTCAAGCTGATTTCAAGTGTTATGGTCGTCGCTGTGGCGGTCGCTGGCATCTCACTTGCGCTCGCACATCCGCCCATTGCCCTTGCTACATCAACCATGCTGTTTGTGATCTTGCTGTACCGCTCGGTGACCGTTCCGTCGCCCAGATGGGTTACCAGTCGCCAGTAAATGTCCCCCTGGTCCGGGCTCCGGACTTGAAATCGACAGCCAAGCCCCTATCGTGTCTGCCTTTGGTTAGGAGATAAGCGGCGTGGCCGACAAGCAAGACAGTACCCGGAAAGAGACTCTCGGTTTCCAAACCGAGGTGCGTCAGCTGCTGAAGCTGATGATTCACTCCCTCTACAGCAACAAAGAGATCTTCCTTCGTGAGCTAATCTCCAACGCTTCGGACGCGGCTGACAAACTGCGTTTTGAGGCGCTTGCTCAGCCTGATCTTCTGGGCGAAGACGAACTCACAATTCAGATCGAGATCGACAAGGAAAAGCGCCAGCTGTCGGTTGTCGACAACGGTATTGGTATGTCGCGCGACGAGTTGGTCGACAATCTCGGTACCATCGCACGCTCCGGCACGGCCGAGTTCCTCGAGCAGATGACGGGCGACCAGCAGCACGATGCAACGCTTATCGGCCAGTTCGGCGTGGGTTTCTACTCGGCGTTCATTGTGGCCGACAAAGTGACGGTCGATACTCGCCGCGCCGGCGATGATAAGGCCGTGCGCTGGGAGTCGAATGGTGAGGGCGAGTTCACGATTGAAGAGATCGATCGTGAGGAGCGCGGCACACGGGTAACCCTGCATCTGAAAGACGACGGTGCCGAATTCGTGGAGCCATTTCGCATCGAGTCACTGATTCGCAAGTATTCCGACCACATTGGCTTCCCCGTGTCTCTGCACACGGAAGGTGAGGACGAGACCAAGGTTGTCAATTCGGCGACCGCACTCTGGACGCGCTCGCGAACTGACGTCGAGGACGAGGAGTACAAGGAGTTTTACAAATATCTGTCGCACGACTTCGCGGATCCGCTGGCATGGAGCCACAACCGCGTCGAGGGCAAGCGCGAATACACGAGCCTGCTTTACATACCCGCTGCAGCACCGTTCGACATGTGGAATCGTGAAGCGCCGCGCGGATTGAAGCTCTATGTGCAGCGTGTCTTCATCATGGATGACGCGGAGCAATTTCTGCCACTTTACCTGCGGTTCGTCAAAGGTGTGGTCGATTCGGCTGACCTGCCACTAAATGTCTCTCGGGAACTGCTGCAGCAGAATCCGGACCTTGCCGCCATGCGTAGCGCGCTGACCAAACGTGTCCTCGACATGCTGGGCAAACTGACCAAGGGTGACGACTATGCGAAGTTCTGGCTAGAATTCGGCCAGGTGCTGAAAGAGGGTTTGGTCGAGGACCTTGCGAATAAGGACAAGTTGGCCAAACTGCTGCGTTTTGCGACGACCCAGTCGGGCACAGATGCGCAGGATCAGTCGCTTGATGATTACGTGGCTCGTGCGCAGGAGGATCAGGACAAGATCTACTACATCCTTGCCGATAACCATGCGACGGCTGTTGCCAGCCCGCATCTGGAGCAACTGCTGAAGCGAGGGCTGGAAGTCCTGTTGCTGACGGACCGTATCGATCCTTGGCTCGTCGACGGTATTGCAGAGTACGAGGGTAAAGCGCTTGTTGACGTCAGTCGTGCCGCGCTGGACCTGCCCGACGACGAAGAGAAGACCTCGCTGGAGTCGATGAACGAAGAGCACCAGCCTCTGCTGGAGCGAATCAAGGGTGTACTAAGCGACCGCGTGGAGACTGTCCACGTCAGCCGGCGCCTCGTTGATTCGCCTGCCTGTGTGGTGGCTGCCGATGACGATCTGAACCCACAGCTGCGGCGAATGCTCGAAGCCAGTGGTCAGGAGATTCCGGAAACGAAGCCAATTCTCGAGATCAATGTTGAGCATCCGCTCGTCAGCCGCCTTGCGGCCGAGGCGGACGAGCAGCGCTTTGAGGGGCTGTCGAATATTGTGCTCGACCACGCCTTACTGGCCGAGGGATCGCAGCTCGACAACCCGGCTGCGTATGTGCACCGAATGAACAAACTGCTGCTCGATATCGAGTCAGGAACAAAAAATGACTGAACAGGATGACAAAGACCTGCGGGACAAACTCAGCGAGGAGCAGTACAGGGTTACGCAGTGCTCGGCGACTGAGAGGCCGTTTACGGGCAAGTACGTCAATCACAAGGACGATGGCACGTATCACTGCGTTTGCTGCGACGCGCCGCTGTTCAGCTCCGACCACAAGTACGACTCCGGCTCCGGATGGCCGAGTTTTTGGCTGCCCCAGGCGGGCGATGCCGTGCGGACGCGCACGGATGAGACCCTGGGCATGGTGCGTGTGGAGGTTGTCTGTGCTGCCTGTGACGCACACCTCGGGCACGTGTTTGAGGATGGCCCCCAGCCCAGCGGTTTGCGATACTGCATCAATTCTGCTTCCCTGGATTTTGAGGACCAACCTGAATGAATAAATTCAAATTGCTGCTGGGTTTGCCAGTGGTAATCCTGCTCGCCGCTTGCAGCCGGACTGAGCAGGGCGAAGTTAATGAGGGTCCTGCCGCGCAGGAAGAAGCCTCCGCCGTGGTCGCCACCAACTGCCCCAAGGCCGATGACCGCGGCATTATCGAGGTCCAGGACGGGCTGACGGCGACGATCACCAAAAAGGGACACGGCCGTGCCGCGCAGAGTCAGGACTATGCGGATGTGCACACCACGCTGTGGCTGTATGACGAGGCGGCCGAAGGTGGTCGTGGTCAGGAGATCTGGGCATCCGGTGGGGTGCGGCCGTTCCAGTTCCAACTGGACGCGGGCCAGGTGATCAAAGGCTGGGACCTTGGCGTGAACTGCATGCTGCTCGGTGAAAAGCGTGAGCTGAAGATTGCTCCGGAGCTCGGTTATGGAACACAAGGCAAACCGCCGGTACCGCCGAATGCCACACTGTTGTTCGAGATCGAACTCGTCAATCTGACGCCCCCGTAAACTGAATCTCAATGCGGCGGTTGATACTGCGGCCATACCGTGTTGCGTTGTCTGCGACCGGCAGTGACGAACCGGCGCCAGTGATGACCAGCCGTTCTTTCGCGATTCCCCGTGCGTCCAGATAGGCGGCGACGGCCTCGGCGCGTGCCAGGCTCAGCTGTCGGTTCCAGTTTTCGCTGCCGCTTGAGTCGGTGTGCCCGGTAATGGTAACGGTCGCTTCACGGCAGGCGTCCGCCAGCACCACCACGCTGTCAAGAACAGGATAAGCGGACGTACGCATATCAGTGCCTGATTCTTCGAAAGCAACCTGTCCGGCCCTGAAAGTAGCGAATTGCCGCTCGCAGAAGCTTGCTGCTGCTGCGCTCATGTCGATGGCCGCAAGTTGGACCTCGACATCCGTTGCCAACGGCATCGCTTGACGCAACGCCTGCAGTCGCTGCTTTGCACGGGACTCGTCGGGTACCAGGGCCCTGATACGCAGCCTGTTTTCAGTCAGGTCGGCACGCGGTGATTCCATGCCTGCAAGCGTTGCGATGAGCTCAACCGTGGCGTCCTCCCACCATGCCGGAGCCACGCCCAGCGGACGAAACCCGAGTTCTGTCGAATGTGCCGGAAAGTGTTCAGACACTGCGTTGACGATGCGCTGTTCATGCTGTTTCGATCGGGTGTTCCCGGTAATGACCAGCGAGCCTCGATATACCGTGACCTGAAACTCGGCGGGGTCAGCTGCGGAGTAGGTTGCCAGTTGAGGGTCGGTATCCGTCCGGCCAGGCCCGGTGGGCAATGTCCATGCAATCCCGGCGAGCAGGACCAGGACCGCGGCGATGTTGCGTCGGCGTTGCGTCAAGAGTCAGGCGCGTATCGCCTGGTCGCGCAAATCCCTGGCTTGCCCGATCCAGTCTTCGCGATAAATGCGCGAGCTGAATCCTTTTAGCCGCCTGGCGACGCGATCGATATCGTATTCGCTCATCTCGGCAATCTGCTGAAAGCTGAAGATGCCCAACTCGTTAAGTGTCTTCTCGATCGCCGGACCGACGCCCTTGATCTGTTGAAGGTCGTCACGAAGGTCGTGCGTTCCGATCACCGGCTTATTGTCGTCGAAATCGAAATCGCTTTCGGGTTGTGCTTCGTGCTCTGCATCGTCCTCCGATGCGGTCGCGGTCTCCGGTTCGAGATCAACGTTGTCCGCAGCCGGTGCGCCTGCGTAGCCGTCCACCGGATCATTTGATGCATCGAGGCCATCCGTCAGTTCTTCAGGATGCGTTACCGGTTCTATGCGTGTCTGGCCTTCGACGGAGTCTGTCCGTGCGCTTTCCAGCTCATGGATACGCTCGCGGGCCAGAGTGAGCTCCGACTCGAGCTGCTCGGCTTGTGCATTACGCGTGCGAAACCGCTCGATGAGCGGTGGCAGGCGGTCTTGCCAGTTATCGAGTTCCTGCGTCAACTTCTCGATGCGTGCGTCCCTCTGCTGGACGATATCGTCCTCCGAATCGCGCGCCGCCATATCCGACTGCAGTTGGTCTCGCTCGCTAACGACCACCTCGAGATTGCTGCGAATATCCTTGATCTCGCGCTGCAGTTCGTCACGGCGTGCGAAAGCCTCCTGCACCGCTCTGGAGAGTTCCTTTGCGCGATTCTTGGCGTCTGTGTGCGATGCCTGGAACTGACTGACCTGTTCCATCAGTCCTTTGTTCTGTTCGAGAAGCCGGTCGCTCTCGCGGCGTTGTGCATCGATCTGGTCCTGCCACTCTGCAGTGACGGCTGCTTTTTCCTGTTCCGCCCGTTTCCCGCGAAACACCCAGCCGATAATCGTACCAATGACTGTCGCAATGGCCATGATGGCGACGAGAATGACGGTTAGTTCAGGCATTGGCTGGTTCCTGTGCCGGCACCCTCATAACGACAGGCAACGGGGGGTAATTGTGTGCACAATACGGTGCTTCAAGCAGCCTGATGTCGCGCAGCAGACCACCCTACATTACATAAGATCATAATTTTACAGCACAATTCACGAATCTATCCACCCCGGAATTAGTAATGAATCAACACCCTGTGATCGAGAGACTGTTTATCGACGGCCCGGCCGGTCGTCTTGAGGCCGTTATCGAGCGTCCGGGCGAGGGTGCGCTGGAAGGATGCGCGGTCGTCTGCCACCCGCATCCGCAACACGGCGGCACCATGCACAACAAGGTCGTACATACGCTGGTGAGAGCATTTGTGCGCTCAGGTTACGAAGCGCTACGGTTCAATTTTCGCGGCACGGAACAAAGTGACGGTGAATATGATGCAGGGAATGGCGAGCTTGATGATGCGCTCGCGACGATCGAATGGATGCGTGCGCGGCATGCGTCCTACCCACTATGGCTGGCTGGCTTCTCGTTCGGTGCAGCAATAGCCGTTAGAGCGGCAGCTGCGACTCATGTGGACGGACTCATAAGCGTGGCACCTGCCATCAGTCGTTTTGCGACTGGAATGGAATCACAGCCTGACTGTCCGTGGCTCATTGTGCAGGGCGATGAGGATGAACTCGTCGATGTCGACGAAACTGTGGAGTGGTTCGATGGTCTGGAGCCCGGGCCTGAGCTTCTTATCGTGCCACAGGGCGAACACTTTTTTCACGGGCGTCTGACCGAACTTAGAGACGCAGCGATGGGGTTCATCGCACCATAAAAAAGGCCGGACAATGCCCGGCCTTTCATTGTTCATCGGTTGTCCCGATTAAACCATGTCTTTGAGACCTTTAAGGGCCGAAACCTTGACAACTTTAGTTGCAGGTTTTGCCTTGAACATCATCTCTTCGCCCGTAAACGGGTTAACACCCTTGCGAGCTTTACGTGCCGGCTTCTTCACGACACGCATTTTCAGAAGACCAGGAATGGAAAACATACCCGGCGCGCCACGACCGCCAAGGTTTTTCTTGATCTGACCGTTAAGCGATTCGAAAACGGCTGCAATATCTTTGCGCGTCAGACCGGTGTCGTCAACAATCTTTGCGTAAATTTCAGACTTGGTAGGTGGCTTTTTGGTGTTCGCTGCCATGAAAAACTAACTCCTAAGAAAAGACGAAACGGGCACATGCCCGCTATGAAAGCGGAGCGACGATAACACTTTTTCAAGTGCTGCGTAAGCACAAAAAGGCCTTTTTTTTAAGCTATTTTTGCTGTACCGGTCAGTAAAAGAAAACGGGCCTTAAAGGCCCGTTTGAATATAATCTGGAATTAATACTGTCGTTAAGAATCGGTATAGAACTGACGCTTGAACCTGACGTCGGACGGACTGCCTGCTCCATCGGGAGTCACCGTGATATCAAAGACCAGCGTCTCTCGATTGGCGACCGGCGTCTCGCCAATGTAATAGATCGCAACGACATCACCCGGCTCTTCAATCTTGCGCATCGTGATGCTCTTGAGTTGTCCTGTCAGGTTGACCGTCTTGACAGAGACCTCGCCGGCAACCGGGGCGTTATCAGATTTGCGGATGATCGATACATTGAGCATTGCACGGTTCTTGCTGCGCACAATGTTGTATGCGCGCGCAACTTCAGGCGGTAACTGATCTGTCGACTGCGCACTGAAATGCACAATAAAATCGCCAATATCAGCAGATGATGCACCGGCTGGCTGGGCCTCAGGAACAGCTGCAGAGTCGTCAGGTCCGCCGCATGCGCCCAGAAGCGCCAGCAACGAAAAAGAGATCAGAGTTCTTGCCAATGTCATCAAACCACCCCCTCTTTTTTTTCACTATAAACCATTCCCGGCATCTTTGACGAGGAACTGCTTGTCACGGTGCGTCTGGCCGCGTAACAGGCTGATTCTGGAGGGGGCGACTTGCAGATAGTTGGCGAGCAGTTTCACGACGGCCTTGTTGGCCTTGCCGTCAGCGGGCGGGGCGGTTGTGCGGACGTGCACCAGTCCGGACTCGTCTTCGTAAACTTCGCTGTGTTTCGCGCGCGGGTGCACGCGAACGGCAATTCGGTATGGGTAACGAATCGCCGTCAAATCAGAGGACTGTAAGGGCTCAGGTCGCCGATGAGGATTCCCAGCGCCATCAATCCCACGATCGCAAAAACGGGAGAAATATCCAGCCCGCCAATCGTTGGAATCAGGCGGCGGAAGGGTCTGAGCACGGGGTTGGACAGCGACTCGACGACTTCGGTAGCAGGATTGTACTGGTGAGGCGCTACCCAGCTGAGAACGACACGAATAATGATCGCGAACGCAAACAAGTGGATGAACAGTACGACAAGTTTGACCAGCGTCGTCACCACAACTGCCAGTGGAATAAGCTCGACATCGTAAATGAACAAAATGAATACCACAGCGATGCACTGAATGAGCAGCGCGACCAGCAACGTTGCCGTGTCGACCCGGCCAATGGGCGGAAGAACGCGCCTCAATGGAACCACGGGTGGTGATGTCAGGCGCATGATTCCCTGGGCGAGCATGTTGCGAAAATTCACCCGGATAAACGGAAAAACGAGCCGCAGCAGCAATAGTAGCAAGTACATGCTGGTCAGTGCGTCGATGATGTAATGAAGTGCTCTCACGGATCTAGTCGTCCTTTCCTGCTTCGTGTGCCTGGTTGGCAAGATTTACCGCACGATCGCGCGCGGCGCCGACGGCGGCACTGAAGATATCACGGAAGTCGGTGTTGTCGAGGTGGTCGAATGCCGCCGCTGTGGTTCCTCCGGGTGAACGAACGCGCGCGATCAGCGCATCCATGGATTCACCGGATTGCTCCGCCATTTCGCCGGCGCCGCGCGCTGTCTCCAGCACCAGCGCAAGGGCGTCGTCGTAGTCAAGGCCTAGATCAACCGCAGCTTTTACCAGCATATCGACCAGCAGGTAGAAGTAAGCGGGGCCCGTCCCCGAAACAGCCGTCACCGTGTCGATGTCCTCCTCGCTGGCGACTTTGATGACAGGCCCCGTCGTCGAGATAATGTTCGTCGCCG
Source organism: Chromatiales bacterium (assembly GCA_024679535.1). Classification (GTDB taxonomy): domain Bacteria; phylum Pseudomonadota; class Gammaproteobacteria; order Steroidobacterales; family Woeseiaceae; genus UBA1847. The sequence goes on along the minus strand of JAIBDF010000003.1, from coordinate 42,857 downwards.
CTCGCAGCTGGTGTTCGCTGGTGTGCTCGTTGGCACATAACCCGGATATGCCGAGTCGTAGCAGCGCGGGCTGATTAGGCATTACCCGGACAACCGGAAGATCACCGCCGAGCCAGGATTCAATGTCCGCACCGCGCACGCCTGCCGCGATCGAAATGATCAGCGGCCGGGTCTTCTGCACGACTGGCGCCAGCGGCTTGCAGACATCGCAAAGAATCTGTGGTTTGACCGCCAGGACAATGCATTCTGCATCACGCACCACATCGTCGTTGGCCTCGCAGATCACGGCACCAGGCAGATCCTCTGTCAGCCTGGCGCGATGTTCGGCCAGCGGCTCCGATATGAAAATGTGGCTTGGCTCGTAGCCCGCCGCGAGCATTCCGCCCGCAAGCGCCCGCGTCATGTTGCCGCCACCCACGTATGCCACTTTTCCGTAGTCCATCTGTTCCTGGCCTTGCCTAGTCTCGCGCGCCGAACAATGCGGTGCCAATGCGCACAATGGTCGCGCCTTCAAAAACGGCCGCCCGATAGTCTGCCGTCATGCCCATCGACAGTGTATCTGTATCTGTGCCCGCATCCCTGATTTGTTGCGCAAGGTGTCGCAGGGTCGCGAAGGGTTTGCGCTGATCCTCGAACGTGTCACGGATGGCGGGCAGGCACATCAGACCACGGAAACTCAGGTTGGGCAGTTCGGCGCAGGCTGCGGCCAGGTCCGGAACCGCGTCCGGCAAGACACCCGACTTGGAGTCTTCGTCGTCGACATTCACCTGCAGGCAGACATTCAGGGGCTTCAGGCCCTCGGGTCGCTGCTCGGAGAGGCGTCGTGCCGTCTTGAGTTTGTCGATTGTGTGGACCCAGTCAAAGTATTCGGCAACCACGCGTGTTTTATTGCTCTGCAAGTGCCCGATGAAATGCCAGGTCAAGTCCAGGTCGGCCAGGGATTCAATCTTGTCGACCCCTTCCTGGACGAAGTTCTCGCCAAAATCACGCTGCCCGCAGGCGTGTGCTTCGCGGATCTTTTCCAAGGGCTGTTTTTTGCTCACTGCGAGCAATTGGACGCCAGCCGGGTCGCGGCCGGCCTCAATCGCAGCAGAGTGCAGCAAATCGCTGATCAGCTTTAAGTTTTCCGTGACTCTAATCACGTTTTAGTCCGGTTGCTTCGCTATACTAGGCTCAATTCGGCCCGGGTTATGGTAAGTCCGGGCGTTCAAGATGAGGGAGAAATATGGCCGTCGACGTTGCCCAGCTATTGTCGTTCGCGGTGAAGAACAACGCTTCTGACCTGCACCTGTCCGGTGGGGTGCCGCCAATGATTCGCGTCGATGGTGACATCAAGCGTATCAATATGCCGGCGCTGACCCATAAGGACGTCAATAGCATGGTGTACGACATCATGAATGACAAGCAGCGCAAGGACTACGAAGAGTTCCTCGAGACGGATTTCTCGTTCGAGATCCCGAAGCTGGCGCGTTTTCGTGTTAACGCGTTCAACCAGAATCGCGGGTCTGCAGCGGTCTTTCGTACCATTCCTTCCGAAATCCTGACGCTTGATGATCTGGGCGCCCCGGCTATTTTCAAGGACCTGGCGATGCACCCCAGGGGTATCGTGCTCGTCACCGGACCGACTGGCTCGGGTAAGTCAACAACGCTCGCCGCGATGGTCGACTACATCAACGAGAATAAACCGGATCATATCCTGACGATTGAAGATCCTATTGAATTCGTGCACGAGTCGAAGAAGTCGCTGATTAACCAGCGCGAAGTTCACCGTGACACGCTTGGCTTCAACGAGGCGTTACGTTCGGCGCTGCGTGAGGATCCCGATATCGTCCTCGTGGGTGAGTTGCGCGATCTCGAGACGATTCGGCTGGCGCTGACAGCCGCTGAAACCGGTCATCTTGTGTTCGGCACACTGCACACGAGTTCCGCTTCCAAGACGATTGACCGTATTGTTGACGTCTTCCCGGCCGCCGAGAAGGAAATGGTCCGTGCGATGTTGTCAGAGTCCCTGCGCGCCGTAATTTCGCAAACTCTGCTCAAGAAGATCGGTGGTGGACGTGTTGCGGCGCACGAGATTATGGTCGGCACTCCTGCTATTCGAAACCTGATTCGTGAAGGCAAGATCGCCCAGATGTACTCGGCGATTCAGACCGGTCAGGGCTCGGGCATGCAGACTCTCGACCAGAACCTTGCTGAGCTTATGAGCAAGGGGCTGATCAACAAAGAAGAGGCGCGCTTCAAGGCCGCCAACAAGGATAATTTCTAACGGGTGGCGTTAGCGGCCCGACGGGAGACTGAAAATATGGAACGCGAACAAGCGGTACGACTGACACAGAATCTGTTGCGCAAGATGGTCGAACGCGAAGGCTCGGACCTTTTCCTGACCTGTGGTTTTCCGCCGGCCATCAAGGTCGATGGCACTATTCACAAAGCAACCGATACGCCGCTCTCATCTGACCAGGCCGCGATGATGGTGCGTTCGATCATGAACGACAAGCAAATCAAGGAATTCGATGCGACCAAGGAATGTAATTTCGCTATCGCCCCACAGGGCATCGGCCGTTTTCGGGTAAGCGCGTTCATTCAGCAGGGTATGGTCGGCGCCGTACTGCGTACGATTACTACCGAAATCCCAACGCTCGAAGAGCTCGACCTGCCACCGATCCTCAAAGATGTGGTCATGAACAAGCGTGGCCTTTGCATCATTGTTGGCGGTACAGGTTCCGGTAAGTCAACGACACTGGCCGCCATGATCGGGCACCGCAACGAGAACTCGCGCGGTCACATCGTATCGATCGAGGATCCGGTCGAGTACGTGCACCCGCATAAGGGCTGCGTGATTACGCAACGCGAGGTTGGCGTCGATACCGACTCGTGGCATGCAGCACTCCGGAACACCTTGCGACAGGCGCCGGACGTCATCCTGATCGGTGAGATTCGTGACAAGGAGACCATGGAGTACGGTATCCAGTTTGCCGAGACAGGCCACCTTTGTCTTGCCACGCTGCACGCTAACAGTGCGAACCAGGCTCTGGATCGAATCGTCAACTTTTTCCCTGAGGAACGCCGCCAGCAACTGCTGATGGATCTGTCCTTGAATACCAAAGCGTTCGTCTCGCAGCGCCTTATTCCACGCGAGGGCGGCATCGGCCGTATCGCCGCAATGGAGATCCTGCTCAACACGCCGTTGATTGCAGACCTGATATTTAAAGGCGAAGTTGGACAGATCAAAGAGATCATGGCCAAGTCGACCCGCCTTGGCATGCAGACCTTCGATCAGGCCTTATTCGCACTGTATGAGTCCGCTGCCATCTCTTACGAGGAAGCAATGCGCAATGCGGATTCGAAAAACGAGCTTCGTTTGCGCATCAAGCTTGAGAGTAAGCGTGACTCATCGATTGCCGATCAGCAGTCCGAGAGCCTGCGCATCATGGAAGAGGACACTGCTCAGACTTTCTGAGCGCAAGGAAGCACTCGCTAATGAATGTAAAACCGCTGTTCAAGTTGATGGTAGAGAAGAAGGCCTCGGACCTTTTCTTTACGCCGTTTGCGCCTGCCAAGATCAAGATCGAAGGCAAGATCATGCCAGTTAACAAGCTCGAAATGACGCCGAAGATGGTCAAACAGGCGGCGCTGGAGCTTATGGACGCGGAGCAGATGGAGTACTTCACGCGCGAGCTGGAAATTGATTTCGCCCTGTCGGAAGAAGGCCTTGGCCGGTTTCGTGTCAACGTTTTCCACCAGCGCGGCAATGTCGCGATGGTATTGCGATACATCACCAACGAATTGCCGAGTCTCGATGAGCTTGGCATGCCGCAGCAGCTGAAGGAACTGGTCATGCTGCGTCGTGGCCTGATTCTCATGGTGGGCGCCACCGGCGCCGGAAAGTCAACGACGTTGGCGGCGATGATCAACCATCGCAATGAGAAGACCTCGTCGCACATCCTCACGATCGAGGATCCGATTGAATTTCTGCACCCAAATAAGCAGTCCATCATCAATCAGCGCGAAGTCGGACTGGACACCATGTCGTATGCAAGGGCGCTAAAGAGTGCCGTGCGTGCGGCGCCTGATGTTGTACAGATCGGCGAGATTCGTGACACCGAATCAATGCGGGCCGCACTTGATATGGCCGGTACAGGTCACCTTGTGCTCGCCACCGTTCACTCGAATAATTCAGCGGAAACGCTTGATCGGATCATCAACCTGTTTCCGCAGGAACAGCATTCCCAGGTCTTCATGGATATGGCGCATTACCTGCGAGCCATTCTCTCGCAACGCCTCGTGCGGGCCCGCAACGGCAAGCGCGTCGCGGCCGTGGAGCTCATGCTCAATACGCCACACATCAAGGACCTTATTCTGAAGGGCGATATTTCGGCCGTGAAGGAAGCCCATAAGGAATCGGGCGAGGCGGGTATGCAGAATTTCGATGACGCGTTGCTGCAGCTTTACAAAGACGGCACGATCACGCTGGAAGAGGCCATGTCACACGCCGACTCGCGTTCGAACCTCGAAGCGAAGATCAACTTCGGCGGATAGCGCTGACCGCAGCGCGACTACCAGGCGACAGTCGCCGCATCAAATACGGGTCCGTCCACACAAACGCGCTTCATCGCGGCGCCCTCGGGCGTGTTGATTTCAACCGCACACCCGGCGCAGCCGCCGACGGCGCAGGCCATGAACTCCTCAAGGGAAACCTGGCAGGGAAGACCGTAGCGCGTCGCGAGCTCGGCAACCGCCTTGAGCATGGGCGTCGGGCCGCAGGCGAACACTTCGACTTTCGCGAGTTCATCGGCGCCGAGTGTCGATAGCCAGCGGTCGGCGAGATCGGTTACGTAGCCTTTATGGCACCCTTCGTAACCCTGCAAACTGGTCAGTCGCGTGGGCGTACCCCAGCTCTCGAGCAATGGCATCGTGCTTGATACATCATCATCAATGCCGTTGATAGCGATAGACGACTGTTGCAGGTCGAAGGGGAAGGGAATTTCAGAACCCAGAATGGCGAACGGTTGCCACTTGCGAGCGTCCCGGCGCAGCCAGTCTGCAATGAAAATCATGGGTGGGATACCGACGCCGCCGCCGATCAACAGCGTGTTGGGACGTTCCTGCGATATGCGAAACGGCTGGCCGATGGGGCCAAGCACACTGACTGCAGTGCCCACTGTTTTTTGCGATAGGAGGCGCAGTCCCTGGCCGACAATCTTGTAGAGAATTTCTATCCAGTCGTCACCAACGCGCATAATCGACAGCGGCCTGCGCATCGGCAGCGATGTGTCGCAGGTGATGTGCACGAAACTGCCCGGTTCCGCAGCAGCGGCGCACTTTGGCGCGCGAATTCGCATGATGAACTGGTCGCCCGCAAATTCGCTGACCGAGAGGATTTCTCCATCTTCGACGAAGATCGTATTCCGGTTTTGCTGCGCTTTCTTCTGAACGGCGTTTAGTGCCATGTCACAAACGCGCTGCCATGGTCTTGCCAACGCGGTCGAGTACGGCCATGCGCACGGCGACGCCGTTGGTAACCTGTTGGGTGATAACTGACTGCGGCCCATCGGCGAGCGCACTTTCAATTTCAATACCGCGGTTCATTGGGCCCGGGTGCATCACGATGGCATCCGGCTTTGCCAGTTTCATGCTTTCGCGACTAATGCCAAAGTTCGCAAAATATTCGTCGATGCCCGGGATGCCGTCGAGATTGCCGATGCGCTCGCGCTGGATGCGCAGTGCCATAACAACGTCCGCATCAGCAAGCCCTTCGGCGAGGTCGTGAAGAAGACGAGCGCCGGGAACCCTGCTCTGATCCGGGGCGAGCACGGGCGGTGAGATCAGGCGCAGCTCGCCAATCCCGAGTGTTGTAAGCGCATGTGCCGCTGACATCGCGACGCGCGAGTGGCTGATGTCTCCCACGATCGCGACGACCAGGTTCTCAAACGCTCCTTTGTGCTGGCGCATTGTCAATACGTCGAGCAGACCCTGCGTCGGGTGTGATACGTCCGATTCGCCGGCATTTAGAATGCTGACGTGCGGTAACACGTGCCGTGCGATGTAGGCGGGCACGCCTGCGCTGGCATCGCGCACAACCATGATGTCGACATGCATGGCTTCGAGCGTGTAGATCGTGTCGAGAATGCTCTCGCCTTTCTTGCGCGATGAGGTGTTGACGTCGAGATTGAGCACGTCAGCGCCGAGGCGCTTGCCAGCAAGATCAAACGATGCCCGTGTGCGGGTGCTGGCCTCAAAGAACAGGTTTGCGACCGAGCGTCCTGCGAGTGACTGGCTGCTTGCGGGCAGCACGCCGGGCTCGGTCAGGTAGCCTTGGGCATCGTCGAGTATGTCAGTCAACAGGGTCTTGTCCAGACCGTCGAGGGTCAGCAAGTGCCGCAGGCGACCGTTTGCGTCGAGCTGCAGTGACGCCTCGTTTTCGAGTGATTCTGTAGGATCCGCGTTCATCGCGGCGGCATTTTACTCGCTTGCCAGATATCTTTCAGCGATAAATACGGCTGCGGCGCTATCAATCATCTCCTTCGAGATGCGGCCTCGTGTTCCAGCCGAGCGGGCGTTCTTGAGTACCCGCTCTGCCTCCACCGATGTATGCCGTTCGTCAACGGTATCGATCGGCACGCCAAAGTGCTCGAGATCGCTGATGAAGGCATCGACGTACTCCTGAATATCGCTCGGCGAACCGTCGGCATGTGCCGGCATGCCCACCACCAGCAACGTCGGACGCCACTCATCGATGAGTGCCGCGACGCCATCGAAATCGACACCGGTTTCCCGATTGTCGACAACACCCAGAGGGCTGGCCGAGCCCGTAACGTCCTGTCCGACCGCGACGCCAATGCGTCGCAATCCGAAATCAAACGCGAGAATCGTGCGAGCTTGGGACAACTCAGGCGTGTCCGACGTCCGGTGACATGCGGGCGATGTCGATGCCCAGGGTGCGAGCTGCTGAGTTCCAGCGGTCCTGAAACGGGGTGTCGAAGACGATTTCGGCCGTCGCCGGGACATTCAGCCAGGAATTCGCGAGCAATTCGTCTTCAAGTTGCCCGGCCTGCCAGCCCGCGTAGCCGAGCGCCACCAGCGATTGTTTCGGGCCTTCGCCAGTGGCCATCGCATCGATAATGTCGCGTGACAGCGTCAGGCAGATACTCTCCGATACGGCGAGCGTATTTTCGTAGCTTCGCTCAGGGCCGTGCAGCACAAAACCGCGCTCTATGCCGATAGGACCACCTGACAGCACCGGGCTGCCGGCTGCTCCGGTATCGGGGTCATCGACTGCGAGCTGCTCGAACAGGCCGCCGAGCTTCAGGGTCGTAGGACGATTAATGACGATGCCAAGCGCACCATCATCATTATGTTCACAAATAAGAGTGACCGTGGTGCTGAAATTGGGGTCCAGCATGCCCGGCATGGCGATAAGTAGCTGATTTGTAAGAGAACCGTCCGTTTGCATAGAGACAGTATCTGCTGATCAGTCGCCCTGCACAAGTTGCTCGGTGAACAGGAACTTGTATTCGAACGCGACCGTCTCGTATTCGCTCGCCATTGGTGCCGGGAATTCATCGAATGGCGATGCACGCTGGATGATGTCGACCGAGGCGAGGTCCAGAATCGCGGAGCCGCTGGATTTGCTGACCGTGGCCTCAATCAGGTCGCCGCTTTCGTTGATACGTACCAGCAGGGTTGGGCTGCCGGTCAGGTTTTCCAGCAGGCCCAGTTCAGGCAGGTACGCGGCGCCAACTGCCTCGATGCGGCGCTTCCAGGAATCGAGATAGGCCGCCGCGACGGATTCGCGTGTGTCGGCGGAGATGATGAGTTGCTGCGGGTCGTCGTCGGTCAGGAGAAAGCTCGCTTTGTCTTCCTGCGGCAAGGGCAGCGTGATTTCGCTTCCGGCTTCCATCGCTATGGCGACGCTGTCCTGTGCCTGTGGATCCGTTCGTGGGTCGATGGGTACCTGCCGGTCACTCGCGTTCTTGGATGCCAGTACATCGTCGGCAGACCGCTCGTGAACTTTGGCGTCGCTCAGCGCGGTGCCGTCCTCGATGCCCTCGTTGTCGGCTGGTAAAGCGCTTTCCAGGGGTGCGGACGGCCGGATCTGGTCGGTGATATTGCCGCCGCCCTTCTGACTGGACTGCGCGAGGTAGGCTGCCTCATCGGGCCGATCGATTTGCTGATCCGGTGCCGCGACGATCGTGACCTCAAGCGAGATCGCATCGGCAAACTGATCCGTTAATGCCGCATTAAACGTCACGCCGATGATCAGGATGCCGTGGACGAGCGCAGCCAGGAACAGCATGGCGGGCAGTCGGTCCGGAATAACCGGGGCCACAAGCCGTAGTTCATCGAGAGGGTCTACAATAACTGCTGGATTCGCCATATTCGCGCGAATATTCCGCCATTTCTCTTACATAAACAAGGGATTGGATCACATCCAACCAGGGGACAGTCACCTTTGAGCAAAGGTGACTGTCCCCTTTTGGAAAAGGTGACTGTCCCCTTTTGGTTGTTACGGAAGTCTGGCCTGGATCGCGTCGAACATCAGGCCTGCAATATTCAGGTCGAACTGCTGGTCGAGTTCCCTGATGCCCGTGGGGCTGGTGACGTTGACCTCGGTCAGGTAGTCGCCGATGACGTCGATACCGGCGAACAGGACGCCCGCGTCACGCAGAGCAGGGCCGACCTGCTCGCAGATTTCGAAGTCGCGTTTCGACATTTCCTGCCCTTTCGCGACCGCCCCGGCGACCATATTGCCGCGATTGTCGTCGCCAGTCGGAATGCGGGCCAGCGCGTAGGGGACGGGCTTGCCTTCGATGAGCAGGATGCGTTTGTCTCCCGCGGTAATTTCCGGGATATACACCTGCGCCATGGCGAAATTCCTGCCGTAGTCAGTGAGCGTCTCGAAAATGACATTGGCGTTCTTGTCACCCTTCTTGACGACAAAGATTGAGCGGCCACCCATGCCGTCGAGTGGTTTTGCCACTACGCGGCCATGCTCGGCGAGAAACGCTTTCATGTCGTCCATCGAGCGCGTGATCAATGTCGTTGGCGTGCATTGCGGAAACCAGGCCGTATAGGCCTTCTCATTCATGTCGCGGAGCGCCTGGGGCGCGTTGACGATCAGTGTGTCATCTCGCTGGGCACGATCGAGAATGTAGGTCGTGTAGACATACTCCATGTCAAACGGCGGATCCTTGCGCATCAAAATCGCGTCGAGTTCGCCCAGTTCGATTTCCTGACGGTCGCCAAACTCATACCAGTCGTCGTGATTGTCGCGAACATGCAGAAGTGTGGACCGCCCCAGCGCCTTGCCCGACAGTAACCTGACATCCTTTTGTTCGAAATAATGAATTTCGGCGTTGCGGCGCTCAGCTTCCAGCAGCATGGCAAGCGACGAGTCTTTGTAAGGGGTTATCGAACCAATCGGGTCCATTACGATACCGATTTTCAGGGGTTTTTCTGCCATCTTTCGCCGATATTCCGCGGTTCTGCTTCGGGGCGAACCACTATACAGCGAAATCGCGCGTAAGCGCCCGAATTCACGAGATTTTGCGCAACGCGGCGGGCGTCGTAGCGGGAGTTATGTCAATATGGTAAAAGTCGGTTTTCAACGTGGGGAAATTCGGTGTCCAGTAACGCGTCAAGGTCCTTAAATGGGCTCAAGATTCTTGTAATAGACGACAGTAAAACCATTCGCCGAACCGCCGAAACCTTGCTATCCAAGGAGGGTTGCCAGGTATTCACGGCCATTGACGGATTCGATGCGCTTTCGAAGATTGCAGATCATCAGCCTGACCTGATCTTCGTGGACATCATGATGCCGCGGCTCGACGGCTACGAAACGTGCTCGCTGATCAAACACAACAAAACTTTTCGCGAGACGCCGGTTATCATGCTGTCCTCCAAAGACGGTCTGTTTGACCGAGCACGCGGCCGCATTGTGGGCTCCGAACAGTATCTCACCAAGCCGTTCACGAAAGATGAACTGCTTGGTGCAATATCCAACCAGATTAACTAAGGACTACAGCATGTCAGTCGTTCTCATTATTGACGATTCACCAACGGAACTTCACTTGTTCCAGAGCATGCTTGAGCGAGCCGGTTTCGACACGCTGGTTGCTGATAGCGGAGAGGAAGGAATTCGGCAAGCCATCACAGCGCGCCCGGATTGCATACTCATGGATGTCGTCATGCCCGGCATGAACGGCTTTCAGGCAACGCGCAAGCTGACCAAGGACCCGGCTACGGAGTCCATACCGGTCATCATGATCACCACCAAGGATCAGGAGACCGACAAGATCTGGGGCATGCGGCAGGGCGCGGTCGAATACCTTGTCAAACCGGTGGCCGACAAGGAACTGGTGGCCAAGATCAACTCGGTGATGGCGGCGTAGATGAGCGGATCCGGGGCTCTTGCAGCGCTCGTCGAGCAACCGTTTGAATTGCTCCAGGAAATCGAGCGGCGCAGTCGTGCCGTGCACGCTGGACAGGGGGTGGGCGCCTCGGTCGATGAGTGGGTTGGCGTCGGCTTCCGTATTGGTGAAGAAAGGTTTGTTGCGAGTCGTGAGCAGGTTCGCGAAGTTCTGATGCTGCCCGATGCCATGACACGTGTGCCTGGTGCAAGCCGCTGGTTGCTGGGCATTGCCAACCTGCGCGGTCAGCTGTTACCGCTGATCGACGTCAAGCTGCTGTTGGGCAGCGGCAGAACGACGTTGCGCCGCACAACGCGCGTTATTTCGGTTAACCATCGTGAAGTGCCGGCCGGCCTCGTTGTTGATGAAGTACTCGGGTTTCGTCGCTTCATGGATCATGAGCTCACAAACGAGGCTGCGGAAACCATTGTTCGCTGTGATCGTTTCCTTGGCGGGACTTACCAGCGGGGCGATGAGTCCTGGCCCGTTTTCAATTTATTCGACATGGTCGAAAGCAATATGTTTCTGCAGGCAGCTGCGGAATAGAAGGTCTGAGGAATTATGGCCAATAAAACTGACAATGCGTCTACATTCAAACTGGTTGCCGGACTGGCCGCGCTCATGCTGCTCGTCGCAGGCGCGCTGGTCTACCTGCAGGCACTCGATGGCGGCGACGCGTCCGCGTCCGAACTCGCGGCACTTTCACAGGCGATTCCATCGCAGGCAGCACGTGCTTTAGACGGCGAGGCCGGTGCATTCGATCAGCTCGATGCAAGCATCAGGAAAGTTGCCTCGCTGAGAAGGGGCGTATCGTTGGGGCGCTCGGCCGACTGGCAGCAGCTCGAATCACAGGCGTCAGCCATGCTGGCGAAACGGCAAGAAGTCGAAGCCGTGAGCACGGCAGCCGGACAGGCGGTGACGGACGCGACGGCGATCCTCGAAGGGTCCAATGGACTGTTGGACCGCTCCGGTGCGACGGCCATCATGCAGGAGTTCCAGCAGCGCGCCGACCGCATTCGCCAGACAACGACCGCCTTGCCCGCCGGCGGCGAGACGGCGGCGTCCGCAATTTCCGAGGACGTGGCTTTCCTGCGTAACGTTGCGAACGGTCTGGCGGGTGGTGCCAGTAATCTTGACCTCAGGCCGCTGAACGCCGCGGGCCAAGAAAGCCTGCTCGAGCCCCTGTTGGGCAGTATTGAGAGTCTTGAGGATCAGTCCGCTACGATTAGCGCCAACCTGAGTCAGGTCAACGAACTGGTTGCTACCCAGTCACAGCTCGTGGCGAGCGCGAACCAGCTGCTTGAAACCGCTTTCGATTCTTCGCGTGGCGGCATGCTGCCGGGCGTGCTCAATATCCCATGGCTCCCGATCGGCCTCGTCGGACTGGCTCTGCTGCTGATTATCGGTTTGCAGGTGCTGCACAGCAAAAGCGCAATCTTCGAACGTAAGGCACGCGAACAAGCTGAGCAGAACGAACGCAATCAGCAGGCCATTCTGCGGCTGCTCGACGAGATGGGCAGTCTCGCTGACGGTGACCTGACTGTCGAGGCGACAGTGACCGAGGATATTACCGGCACGATTGCAGACTCCTTTAACTTTGCTATTGAGGAATTGCGTAAGCTGGTCGCGACGGTCAACGAGACGGCCCTCATGGTCGATACGGCAACCAAGCAAACGGAACACACCGCCGCGCATCTGGCGAAAGCGGCCGATAACCAGGCAAGAGAAATCAACGCAGCAACGGAGTCGATCGTATCGATGGCCGCGTCGATCGAAGAAGTGTCCGGCAATGCCGAGCGTTCGTCCGATGTTGCTCGCCATTCGGTTGAAGTGGCGCATAAAGGCGGCGAAGCTGTGCGGCGTACGATCGATGGTATGAATGCGATTCGGGAGACCATTCAGGAGACATCGAAGCGCATCAAGCGCCTCGGTGAGAGTTCGCAGGAGATTGGCAACATCGTTGAGTTGATTAACGATATCGCCGAGCAAACCAACATTCTCGCGCTCAACGCGTCGATCCAGGCATCAATGGCAGGCGAGGCGGGACGCGGATTCGCGGTGGTTGCCGACGAGGTTCAACGACTCGCCGAGCGCTCAACCAATGCGACCAAGCAGATTGAGGTGCTGGTGCGCACGATTCAGACCGATACTAATGAAGCGGTCGTCTCGATGGAGCGCAGTACGACCGACGTTGTCGGTGGTGCATTGCTTGCGGAAAATGCCGGCGCGGCTCTTGACGAAATCGAGCAGGTGTCGAACCAGATCGCAAGCCTCGTACAGAACATCTCGAGCTCGGCCCGCCAGCAGGCGGGATCGGCTGCCGACGTCACGCGGCGTACGACACGCTTGCGGGAAATTGGTGACCAGACCGGCAGGGCAACGAGCGCAACAGCCGCGTCGATTTCGAAACTGTCGGAGCTTGCGACGCAGCTCAGGAAGACGGTCGAGGGCTTTGCGCTACCGGCGGACATGATGCAGGCGGGTGCGTTGACGCGCACAACATCCAATGCGGTGCCGCCCCAAGCACCGCAGGTGAAGGCGGGATAAGGCTTTTGGAGCTGGATTCGCGAGCGACACGGATGACCACATGACGGGCGACACGGGTATTCATGAACACATGATCGGCGACGCTAGCGGCCAGGGCGCCGTTAGTGCGCTGGCGATCGTCAGTGCCGAGCTCATGGAGACGATTCGCAACGCGCACCTCGCGCTGGAAGACTGCGTGGATGGTCGCGGTGGCACAACCGCGTTAACACGTGCGGGCGAGTTGCTGCACCAGGCTGCCGGGGCCCTGCGCATGACCGAGACCTACGGTGCAGCGCTACTCGTCGAGGAAATGGATCTGACCTGCAGATACCTTTCGGCGCTGCGTTCCAGCAAGGGACGGGAGGATGGACTGGACGCGCTGACGCGTTCGATGGTCCAGCTGCCAATCTATATCGAACGACTGCTTGGCGGTGGCCGTGATATTGCGCTTGTATTGCTGCCGATGCTCAATGACCTGCGCGCTGCGCGTGGTGAGCCGTTACTTTCCGAAGGCACGCTGCTGCTGCTCAACCTGTCGCCACAGCGTTCCGAGCACGGGGCGAGTGCGCGCAATGGTACCGGCGAAGATCCTCTGGTCGTGGCCAAACGGCTGCGGCCGAAGTTCCAGCTGGCGTTGCTCGGCTGGATCAAGGGTGGTGACAGCAAACGGCATCTCGATACCCTGGGCAAGGTTGCGGCGGCCCTGGAGAATTCGTCAACGCGCGACGACATGTACCAGTTGTGGTGGGTGATCGGTGGTGTGCTCGAGTCCCTGCAGAATGGCGGGCTTGAAACATCCGTCGCGTTGAAGCGCTTGCTCGGCCAGGCCGACCGGCAACTCAAGTATGTCATCGACGAAGGCCTGCTCGCGTACGAGAAGCATCCGATTGATGACTTGCTGAACAACCTTCTTTACTACGTTGCCCGTTCTTCCAACGCGGGTGAGCGCATTGGTGACATTCGAGCGGCATTCAACCTGGCGGAACTGCTGCCGGGCGACGAACAGGTTGAGAGCGCGCGAGAGGCACTGTCGGCGCCGAGTGCCAGGCTCATGGAGACGGTCGGTTCCGCGATTCGCGAGGACCTCGGAAAGGTCAAGGACGTTCTCGATATCTTCGTGCGCACGGGGATGAACAAGCCCTCGGAACTTGTGTCGCAGCTCGAATTGTTGAAAAAGATCAGCGACACGCTCGGTGTGCTGGGACTCGGCGAACTGCGCGGTGATATTGACGGCGAGATCGATCGCCTCAAATCTGTTGTCGAATTGGGCGGCGTTGCCAATGATCGCATTATTCTCGATATTGCCTCGACTCTGCTGCGCGTAGAGGATCGACTCGAGCAGCAGCTCATTCGTCTTACGATGCCGGCTCCGGAGGATGCTGAGGAAGCGCCGGAAGACGATAAAGAATTCCGCAAGGTGGCGGAGTCGGTCATGCGCGAGTGCATCATCAACCTCGCGCGGATCAAGGAGACGATCAGCCAGAGCATTGCGGAGCAGGCGCCGTCTGCCGGACTCGACAATGTTCCAATACTGATCAACGGCATCAAGGCCGGTCTGCTCATGCTCGAAAAGACGCGGGCCATGGAAGTGGTGGACCGGGTCGGCAACCTGGTTACAGCAATGCTAAAAGCCGGCGGGCCTCTCGGGCTGACGCAAAAGGAAACCGACCGGCTGGCCGATGCCATTGTTTCCATTGAGTACTACATGGAAACGGTCAAGGCCGGGCGCAGTGAGCCCTGGTACATGCTCGATAATGCCGAAGCGTGCCTTGCTGTGCTGCAAGACGTCGAAGAGCGGTTGCGGAAAACGGCGTTTACGACGCCGGATCCGGCGCCGACGCAAAAATTGGAGGCACTGGATGTCGAGGCTGCCGGACAACGCGCTCTGGCGGAAGCTTCGACTCGCGAATCGCAGATGCAGGCAACGGAGGTCATGCCGTTGCCGGTCGTGGCCTCGGATGCCGAGCATCTGGACCCTGAGCTCCTCGAGATATTCATCGAGGAGGCAAAGCAGGAAATCGCCTCGATCAAACGGCATCTTCCGCTTTGGGCCGCCTCGCCTGACAGCATGGAGATGCTTATCACGGTGCGGCGCTCGTTCCACACGCTCAAGGGCAGCGGCCGCATGGTTGGCGCCGAGCGCATTGGCGAGTATGCCTGGGCGATCGAAGATCTTTTGAATCGCCTGATTAATCGCACGCTCAAACGTATACCGCCGATGGTCGATTTCGTACTGGAGGCAGCCGCAGCAGTTCCGGAGCTCGTTGAGCAGCTCGAGGTTGGAACCGATCCACAAGCGGATATCGGTCTCCTGATTGCGAAAGCTAATGCCTTTGCATTGGGCGACCCCAATGCGGCGATGCTGACGGTTAGCCGCCCGCTAAGCGATGCGCCAGCCGTCGACGAGCGTGCGTTCGAGATGGATCCGGTTCTGCATGACATCTTCTCCAAGGAGACGGCCGGGCACCTCAAAGTCATTACGGATTATCTTGAGGCTTGCGAGGGCCACGAGCCGCCTTTCGATGTCACCGACAAATTGCATCGCGCCTGCCATACGCTGCATGGCAGCGCGAACATGGCGAACGTAGATCGCGGCGTTGCGGTGGCGGCCGCGCTGAATCGATTCGTCAGGCACATCTACGATCACAAGATCGGGTTCCAGAACTCCGGGCTTGATGCTTTGCGCGCCGCTTCGCGTGCGATCAACACCATCGTTGGCGATATCAATAATCCCGATCGTGACCGGGCAGATTACACGGGGCTTATCGAGCACATTACGCGGCTGACAGCTGCCGCACAGGCTCCATCGACACCCGCGCCGCCCGTGCAGAAATCGGTGCCGGCTGCGGCGGCACCTGCGCCGGAACCCCTGGTTGAAGAGGCCGCCGAGGACGCCGAGTACGATGCCGAGATAGCGGCGATCTTCACGGAGGAATCGGCGGAGCTGCTTGAGTCCGCGGACAAGGCGCTTGTGGAGTGGATCAAGGAACGATCGGCGCAGCCGATGGACGAACTGAAGCGCCATCTGCATACGTTGAAGGGTGGCGCACGCATGGCCGGCATCGCCTCGATGGGTAACCTGAGCCACGAAATCGAGACGCTTCTGATTTCGGTAGATGACGGTCGTATCAAAGCCACCCCCGCAGTGGAAGACCTGTTGCAGCGGGCGGTCGATGAGCTGCACCGCATGCGAGATCTCGTGATCGCGGGTAAACCGGTGCGCGCCGCTGCAGAATTGGTACAGCGCATCCAGCAGGCCAACGCCGGATTCGAGGTTGCCGACGACGCGGATGTGGAAGCGGCGCCCGACGATAAGAGCGTCGAGGAGACGCCACCGGTAGAATTCACAATCGAACCGGATGATTCGGTCAGCATGGTGATCGTCGATTCGCCGCTGGCCGATGAGCTTGCGAAGCTCAGTGTCGAGAAAATGGCGCCAGCCGAAGAAGCCCCGATTCCGGTCGAGCCCGAGCCGGAGCCGGAGCCCGAGCCCGAACCTGAGTCTGAGCCGATTCACGAGGCCTCGTTGCCGCCGGTCGCGAAACCTGCGGCGGAGAAGGAAGCGCCGGCCGACGCCCGTTCGCTGCGAACCGCCGACCAGCGCCAGGAGTACGCGCGTGTTGATGCGGACCTGCTCGAAGATCTGCTCAATGCAGCGGGTGAGATCAGTATCTATCACTCACGTCTGAATCAGCAGGTGAGCTCGTTCGAATTCCATGTTGATGAACTCGAACAGACGGTCGCGCGGTTACGTGAACAATTGCGCAAGCTCGAGATCGAAACGGAAGCGCAGATCATGCATGGCCATCAGGACACGTTGGTGGCACGCGACTTTGATCCGCTCGAACTCGATCGATATTCGAATATACAGCAGTTGTCACGCGCGCTCGCGGAGTCGGCCAATGACCTCGGTAGTCTCAAGGACCTGTTGAAGTCGGTCACTACGGAGGCCGAGGGTTTGCTCGTACAGCAGTCCCGCGTTACCGCAGAACTACAGGATGGCTTGATGCGCACGCGCATGGTGCCGTTCGATCGGCATGTCCCGCGCTTCACCCGACTCGTGCGGCAAATCGCGCAGGAGGCTGGGAAACGCGCTGAACTGGCCGTGGAAGGCGCCTCGGGTGAGCTCGATCGCCAGGTGCTCGACAAGATGTTGCCACCGTTTGAGCACATGTTGCGTAATGCCGTCGTGCATGGCGTTGAAGATGCGAGCGCACGCCAGAAAGCGGGCAAGCCCGCTGTCGGGCGCATCACCATCCGCTTGCATCGCGAGGGCGCCGAGATGGTCATCGATGTGTCCGACGATGGCGCGGGTCTCGATGTTGAGTCGATTCGGCGCAAGGCCTACGAGCTGGACTTGCTGAGTC
The DNA here is from genome assembly GCA_024679535.1 of Chromatiales bacterium. Taxonomy (GTDB): domain Bacteria; phylum Pseudomonadota; class Gammaproteobacteria; order Steroidobacterales; family Woeseiaceae; genus UBA1847. Next base: position 25,555 of record JAIBDF010000003.1, on the reverse strand, counting down.
CGGAAAGCAAGGTCACCGACGAAGAGATCATGGACCTCGTTTTGACACCGGGATTTTCAACGGCGACTTCCGTGACACAGTCGGCGGGTCGTGGTGTGGGCATGGACGTTGTCGCCAATGAGGTAAAGAAACTCGGTGGCTCGTTGCGAATTTCTTCGGTGACCGGTCAGGGCACCAATTTTACTGTGCGGCTGCCGTTTACTCTCGCAATCACCCAGGCGCTCATTGTGCGCACCGGTGAAGAGGTTTATGCGCTGCCATTGCCGACCGTAGAAGGCGTCGCTCGAATTCCGCGTGCTGAGCTCGAGAGCCTGTTGAGCCATAGCGAACCCAGTTACCAATACGGTGAGCAGAGCTATAAATTCCGCCATCTGGGTATGTACCTTGGTGGACAGGCAGCGAAACTGCCGGAGGAGGAGGCGTCTGTGCCCGTTATCCTCGTGCACGCTGGCGAATACTCTGCTGCATTACTTGTCGACGAGATGCTGGCAAGCCGGGAGGTCGTCGTGAAGGCGGTCGGTCCGCAGCTGGCGAGTATTCGTGGTGTCTCGGGCGCCACCATTCTCGGTGACGGCCGCATCATTCTGATTCTGGATATTCACGCGCTGGTGCGGACCGGCGCGCCTGTGGTCGAGCTAAAGAAAGCGGCGCCGACACCAAGTGATGAACGCCCGCTCGCCCTGGTTGTCGATGATTCGATTACCGTACGCCGTGTTACCGAGCGTTTCCTGCATCGCAGCGGTCTGCGCGTGGAAACCGCGAAAGACGGACTCGATGCAATTAGGGTAATGCAGGATCACAAGCCGGACGTCATCCTCCTCGATATTGAGATGCCGCGCATGGACGGTTATGAATTTGCTTCGCACGTACGCAACGATCCGCGCGTCGCGGATGTGCCGATCATCATGATTACGTCGCGTGTTGGTGACAAACACCGTGCGCGTGCCATCGAGTTGGGCGTCAACGACTACCTCGGTAAGCCGTATCAGGATGCGCAGCTGCTCGAGGCCATACGCCGGCAACTGGAAGAAAGAGGGATTGAACTGCCGTGAGCAGCGAAGCCGAAGAACTCTATAGCCTGCTGATCCCGCTGACCGAGGATCGCCTGATCGTGCCCCGCGCCTGCGTAGCCGAAGTGGTACGCTTCTCGTCGCCCGAGAAGGAAGCAGGAGCACACGACTGGATGCTGGGCAGCGTTACCTGGAATGGCCGGCCGCTCCCGGTCATCTCGTTTGAAGGCGCCTTGGGCAGGGATGTACCGGCCATTACCGGCCGAACGCGAATCGTCGTGTTCTACGCGAGTACGGGGCAACTCAAGACAGGCCATTTCGGCGTACTGACGCAGGGCTTCCCGCAGTTGGTGCGTGTGAATAAGGACGTTTTGCAGCTGCACACGACAGAAGGCTGGCCGCAGGACGCACCGGTACTGTGTCGTGTGAAGATGATCAACGAGTTTCCGCTGATTCCCAATCTCGAGAAGCTCGAAGCCATGCTGGCGAGAGAATCCCAGCAAGCCTGATCAGCTCAAATCACCCCAGCGCGATTGCAGAACGGACAGCGCCGCGACCGCGGCGGTCTCCGTGCGCAAAACTCTCGGGCCCAGTGACACAGCGTCGAACCCGGCGATGGCCGCGTCCTCGTGTTCCGTAATGCTAAACCCCCCCTCTGGTCCGATTAGCAGGCAGACCTCGGTGGTGGGGGTGTCGATCGCTGTCAAGGAGGAGGCCGCTCCCGGCGTGAGAACCAGTTCAGCGTCAACCTTGTCAGGCTTGCTGCCAAACCAGTCCTTAAGCCTTATGGGCGCATCGATGAGCGGCGGGCGCGTGCGCCCGGATTGTTCGCAAGCGCTGGTCGCAACACTTGCCCAGTGCTCGCGTCGTTTTTCGCCGCGCGCCTGGTCGAGTTTCACGACGCCGTACTCGGTCAGTACGGGTGTGATGCGTTTTACCCCGAGTTCGGTCGCCTTTTGTACAACGAAGTCCATGCGTTCGCCGCGCGAGATGCCCTGTACCAGGTGTATCTTTAGCGGTGATTCCGTACCCGCTTCGTGACTCTCACCAATGCGCAGCGCAGCCGTACTCTTGGTCAAAGCGCCTATCGTTGCGACCCATTCCGGGCCCTCGCCATTGAACACCGTGATCTCTTCCCCGACGCGCAGCCGCAGCACGCGACCCAGGTAGCGTGCTCGATCGCCCTCGATCAGCAGTTCGGCGCCGTTGATCAATTGCCCGGAAACAAATAGCCTCGTCTTCATGGTTTCGAAATCATGCCTTTTCACTGTAGACAAAGCCACCGGCCTGCTGGAGCAGGCGGTACGCTGCGACAGCCCCAACTTCGATGCGCGACCTGATGGAGCCAGGCCGTCAATGATCGTCGTTCACGGCATCAGCCTGCCGCCAGGGGAATTCGGCGGACCCGAGATCGAGGCGTTGTTTACGAACCAGCTCGATTGGGATGCGCATCCTTACTACGACGAAATCCGGGGCCTCGAGGTGTCGGCACACCTGCTGATCCGCCGTGACGGGAGTGTGCTGCAGTTCGTGCCGTTTACGCAGCGCGCATGGCATGCGGGTGAGTCCTGTTTTCGCGGACAACACCGTTGTAATGATTTTTCGATCGGCATCGAACTCGAAGGTGAAGACGAGACCCCGTACGACGATCGCCAGTACCCGGTTCTACAGGGCGTAATAACAGCCTTGTGTGTGGCCTATCCGGACATTTCGCCACGCGAAGTCGCGGGGCATTGCGATGTCGCTCCAGGTCGAAAAAGTGATCCCGGCCCTGCTTTCGATTGGTTCAGATTGTATGATGGCTTCAACCCGACGGACTGACGCACTATGAACCTGATCGCACTTCTCATTGGACTCGTAATCGAGCGGCTTGCAACGCAACTCTTCCACTGGCGCCGCATGCGCTGGATGGATCGGCTGATCGATTACGGCTTCAACCAGGCAAATCGACTTCCTACCTGGCCCGCTATTATTCCCGTCGTCCTGCTGGCGGTTATTCTCGTGCTGCCCGTGTTCGGCGTGATCTGGTTCCTCGGCAGCACACTGGCCGGCTTCACCTACCTGTTTCTCGCGATCGTCGTTCTGTTTTTCTCGCTGGGCCCGCAGGATATTGGTGAGGAGGTTGGTGAGTATTGCCGGGCGCTTGAGTTGGGAGAAGAAGAGCAGGTTAATAACGCCGCGAAGGCTATCGTAGAAGGCGCTGTGCCCGTCGAAGAGGACGAGCGCACGAGCTGTGTCGAGGCGGCCGTATGCGTGCAGGCAAACAATCGTCTGTTTGCCGTCGTTTTCTGGTTCGTCATCCTTGGTCCACTGGCCGCGTGGGCCTATCGCGTTACCGACCTGATCCGCCGCCGGGCCGTATTTAGTGCCGCGCGGGACGAACAGACTGACGGTAATTCTGCTCGTGTTCTTGATGCGGCAGAGATGCTGCATGGCTGGCTGGCCTGGATTCCTGCGCGCTTGACCGCGGTCGGCTATGCCGCAGCAGGACATATGGATGACGCGCTGGCTGCACTGCGTGCGCCAACTGAAGAAAAGGACACGACCACATCGGAGCGCAGTGAAAACCTGCTGGCACGGGTCGGGATTGCGGCGTTGGCGTTGCAGAGCCGGCCTGATGAGACCCCTGCGGAGCGCGCAATTCGTGGCGCGCAAGCCGCCAATCACCTGGTGTTCAAGCTGCTCCTGATCTGGGCTGTGATTATCGCTGCGATGACGTTGTACGGCTTCACGCAGTGATTCGTACGTTCACACTCGCGTGCCTTTGCGCCGCGTTGTGTGCCTGCTCCAAACCCGCACCGGACTCGACTGACACTGGCGCGGCGCTGCGCGTCGTCACATTCTCCCCGCATCTCGCAGAAATCATGTTTGCGGTTGGCGCAGGCGAACAGCTTGTCGGCGTCAGCGCGTGGTCGGATTATCCACGCGCGGTTCTCGAGCTTCCTGAAATTGGCGACGCATTCTCGATCGACCAGGAACAGCTGTCACTGCTGCAGCCTGACCTGCTGCTCGTCTGGGAGAGCGGCATGCCGGCGCATACGGTTGACGATCTGCGACAGCGTGGTTACAGGGTTGCTGCGATTCGCTCGCGCAATCTCGATGACGTCGCGAAAGCCGTGATCCGCGTCGGTGAGTTGACCGGTCGGCCGGAGTCCGCGGATGCCGTTGCGAGCCAGTTCACAGGTGAGCTGGAGGCCCTGCAGGCCAGTTACGCCGACGCTGACCCCATTGACGTTTTCTTCCAGATTTCCGCGCGGCCGTTGTATACGGTCAACCATGAACATTTCATCAGCGAAATCATTACGTTGTGCGGCGGGCGGAATATCTTTGATGATCTCGAGGAGTTCGCGCCCTCGGTGTCGGTCGAGGCGGTCCTGGATCGTGCTCCGGAGGTGATGCTGGCCGCTGCCAATGCCGGTGACGAGGCCTTCGCTGAATGGGCGCGGTGGCCGGATCTTGCAGCGGAGCGCTACAGTAATTACTACCTGCTGCCAGAGACAATCGGTCGTGGTACGCCGCGTCTGGCGATGGCCGCGCGTTCGACCTGTATTGCGCTCGACCAGTCGCGGGCGAATCGCGCGTCGCATCAATGACCGCGCGACAGGCTCTACCGGTCGCGATTCCAGAGGACTTCCTGTCCATTCTCGGCGCGCGCCAGGACGCGAGCGATAACGAACAGCAGGTCGGAAAGGCGGTTAAGGTACTTGATGGCTTCCGCTCGAACATCCTCGGTCCGGGACAGCGTAAAAACGCGGCGTTCCGCTCGGCGCGTGATGGTGCGCGCAAGATGGCACGCAGCGGCGGCCGGTCCCCCGCCTGGCAGGATAAACTCCTGGAGTCGTGGCAGGTCTTCGTTGAGCTTGTCGAGGTCGCCTTCCAGGCGATCGATAAACGCCTGGGTTACGGCGCTATGGCCAGGTATGCAGAGCTCGCCCCCAAGTTCGAACAAATCGTGCTGCGCATCTGTCAGGCAGCTGCGCACGTTGTCCGGCACCGCGTCGTGGACCAGTACCATGCCAATGGCGCTGTTGGCTTCGTCGACCGTGCCATAGGCTTCCACCCGCGCGCTGTCCTTCGGAGTACGGCTGCCGTCGCCGAGGCCGGTCGTACCATCGTCACCGGTGCGTGTGTAGATCTTGCTGAGTCGATTTCCCATGGCGCGACCATAGGTAGCAGCAGCAACACTGTCAAGATTGGTGCTTGTGTCCGTGCGCAGTAGCCGCCATAGTTTCGCCCGTGACAACTTTCGATGAAAATTCGGCGTCAGCCTATCTCAGGGTCGCCCTCGCAGCGGCATCGAAGGCGGCGGATATCAGCCGTTCTTACTATGCCGGTAACTTCATAGTCACGACCAAGGCAGACAGGACGCCGGTAACGCAGGCCGATGTGGAGTGTGAGCAGGCTATTCGTGAGCATATTCTCGACGCTTTTCCGGACCACGGGTTCTACGGTGAAGAAACGGGCCGAACGCAGGAAGACGCCGAGTACCTGTGGCTCGTTGATCCGATCGATGGCACCAAGGGATTTGTTCGGCAGTACCCGTTCTTTTCCACCCAGATTGCGCTTATGCACCACGGGGAGATAATCCTTGGCGTGTCCAGTGGCACGATGATGAACGAGCTAGCGTGGGCTGAAAAAGGCCAGGGCGCCTGGCTTAATGGTTCACTGCTTAAGGTGAGCAGGATCGATAACCCGGACCGGGCAGCGGTGTCGGTTGGCAATCTGAAGTCGCTGGCTGGCAGCGAAGGCTGGGCATCGCTGGGCAACGTCGTTGAGCGCGCCGATCGCATTCGCGGCTATGGCGATTTCTATCATTATCATCTGCTGGCGTCGGGCAAGATCGAAGCCGTCATCGAGTCGGATGTGAATATTCTCGATATTGCAGCGCTGTCGATCATTGTGACCGAGGCTGGTGGCGTGTTTACGAACCTGAATGGTGAGAAACCGAACCTCGAAATACGTTCCGTATTGGCGGCCAATCCTTCGCTGCACGCAAAGTATCTTGAACTGCTGCGCGGTTACGTTGCCTGAGCCGACCCGGTTGCAACGAAGAGGCGCGTGGAGCGCCAGGCTATGGATTCCATCGGTGTTGCGTAGAGTTCGGTGAGCCGTTGCTCGTCGAGCACGTCGTCGGTCGCGCCAATGTCCCACCGTCCGTCCCCGTACAGCAGCAGGCAGCGGTCCGCATAGCGAACGGCGAGATTGACATCGTGCAGACTGGCAATGACGGCAGCTCCGTCATTGGCTCGCTCGCGAAACAGGCGCAGAGCATCGAGCTGGTGTTGCGGATCCAGATGGTTGGTGGGTTCGTCAAGCAGGTAAATATCGGGTTGCTGGGTGAGGACCTGTGCAATCGCGAGCCTGCGTCGTTCGCCTCCCGAGAGTGTCAGCACATCGCGACGCGCCAACTCGCCGAGGTCGACCGCTGTCAGTGCGGCGTGCCCGATGTCGACATCTTCGCTGGACTCCCATTGAAAGCGCCCTATATGCGGATGGCGACCGATCATTGCGGTATCAAGAACGGTGGCCGGAAAGATGTCATCGACGTGCTGTGGTAACAGCGCAAGCTGGCGCGCAATATCCTGGCGCCCGGTGGTCGACATGTCTGCGCCGCTCAGGAGCACCTGGCCGTTGGCGGCAGGGCGCAAGCCGGCCAGCGTGTGCAGTGTCAGTGATTTGCCTGACCCGTTCTGACCCAGTACGGCCAGCAGTTCGCCCCGGCCAACTTCGAACTCGAGCGCTTCGACGAGCGTACGCCCGGATACATCGACACGGATATCCCGGCAGGCGAAAAGAGTAGGTGCAATGGCGCTCATGGGAAGAGCGTAGCTCAGCACGACGTGCAGAAACAGCGGCGTCAGTTGATCAGGTTGATTTCACTGGCCGTCAGCGCGCCAATCATTGCGTACCGGAGGCTCGAAGGAATCTCCGAATCATTCTCAGAAAGTGCGATACGGCCCCCCATGATCTCGGCAAAGCGCTGCGGATAAAGCGGCTGTCGGTCCGGTTCGGCAATGCCGTCAGGGCCCACGGGGTGGCCATTCAGCGGACTGTATTTGTCCGTGGCTCCCAGCGTGTGGAGAAATTCATGCGCAATGATGACGTTATTCGTACCGCGATGCCCTCTGCTTGCATAGCCGTTGACGATGCCGACCATGCCTTTCTGCAGGCCGACCGAGTTCTCCAGCGTGACGCCGAAATCAGGCCGGTGATAACGCACGAATATGCGTACGTCCGGTTCGATGTCGTCCTGGCCGTCGGTTACTGTGGCGGCCCACCAGCGCATTTTTAGCGACCATGCCATGATCGACAGCAGCTTCGGCTCGGTGGGCAGCTCGGGTGGTTGCTCATTAACCTGCAATCCGAGTTCGATGCGAACCGGCTGCTGCAAGCGACTCCCGTAACGTTCCGCTTCACGCGCGAGGAAGTTCTCGATGCCCTCGAAGTGATGCAGTTCGAGGTCCTCGATGTGCTGGGTCGATGCGGCGCTGCCGTCAGCGTTGATGGGGTAGATCTTGACCCACAGACTGTTATTCCAGTCCGTGCTGCGCGCCTGGGTCAGCCATGTGCTGACGGCAACAAAGAACAGCGTCAACAGCAATACCGATATGCGAACGGCTTTGATCATCGAACGGCCTGCGGGTTAGTGGTTCCCGGCCTATAGAGCCGGGGGACGTCTTGCTCCCGTAGCTTGCTCAAATGCGTAGGCGATCTCTATGAGCTGTTTCTCAGTCCACGGTTTTCCCATGAATGACAGGCCGATTGGCAGATCCGAGGCAAAGCCTGCGGGCACGGTGATGTTCGGATATCCTGAGACGGCCGCCAGCGAGGAACTGCCGATGTGAAACGCGTCTCCATTGGCATGATCGATCATCCAGGCCGGGCCGTTGGTAATGGCAATAATCGCGTCGAGTCCATGCTCATCAAATGCCCCGTCAATTCCATCGCGCGCAATGCGCTTGCTGTCTGCCAGGGCGTCGAGATAGGCCTGTTCGGTCAACGGACCTTTCTCTTCGGCGGCGAGAAATCGCTCCTGGCCGAATACAGGCATCACGGTGTCGGCATTGGCTGCATTAAACGCGATGACGTCGGCAAGCGATTCCATTGGCGCAGACGAACCGACAAAATATCGCTTCAGGTCCGCCTTGAACTCATAACGCAGAACCTCACTCTCGGCCTCCGACATGCCGTGCGTATCAATCTCGATGCCATCCACAATTTCGGCACCCTGTTCCTTGAGGGCAGCGATACTCGCCTCGTAGATCGCGTCGACATTTGGGTTTGAGCCGGCACCGTAGAACGAGCGGAGCACCCCAATGCGCTTGCCGCGCAGGCCGTCGTCAGTAAGGTTGGCCGAGTAGTCGTGATGTATCTCGGCGTCGCTGGTCGCCGGGTCGTCTGCATCCACCCCGGTCATCACGGTCAGCAGGATGGCCGCATCGCGCACCGAACGAGCCATAGGACCCGCCGTATCCTGGCTATGCGCGATCGGGATAATGCCGCTGCGGCTCACGAGTCCCAAGGTCGGCTTGATGCCCACGATGCCATTGATACCGGACGGACACACAACGGAACCGTCTGTCTCGGTGCCAACAGCGACAACGGTGAGATTCGCTGCCACGGCTACACCTGAACCGCTCGACGAGCCACAGGGCGAACGCGCCGTATCATAAGGATTGCGGGTTTGCCCGCCGACGCTGCTCCAGCCGCTCGAAGACCGCGAAGAGCGATAGTTCGCCCACTCGCTAAGATTGGCCTTACCAAGGATCACCGCACCTGCGTTACGCAGGCGCTTCACGATGAATGCGTCCTCCGGTGGCACGTGGTCCACGAGGGCCAGCGACCCCGCACTCGTGTACATCTGGTCAGCTGTATCGATGTTCGCCTTGAGCACGACCGGGATGCCATGCAACGGACCGCGCGGCCCCGACGATTGCCACTCCCGGTCCAGTGCTGCGGCAATGTCGCGTGCATCAGGATTGATCTCGATAATAGCCCGCAGCGCGGGTCCCGACCGGTCGATCGCAGCGATGCGCTCGATGTGCCATCCAAGCAGTTCTTCTGACGTAATATCACCGCGCTGTAGCTGGTCATGCAGGTCGGCAATACTCGCCTCCGAAAAATCCTGCTGCTCCACGCCGCAGGCTGCAAGCAGGAACAGGACGATCGCGAGTAAAACAACTGTCGCCTTATTCATTGTGAGCCCCACATCAAAGAAACATTGTAACTGACCTTGTGGTGTCACAAAGAAAAAGCCCCGCGGCGTTAGCGGCGGGGCTGGATTCTCTTTTTTTCAAAAGAGGTAACTGCGAATCAGGTAATCGGAGACAGATGCTTTCTAATTATTATTGGATCTTGACCTTCTTTTTTTTGTTTTTGTTATTCTTCTGGCGTCTAAATCCTGTTTCTGACCGATATATGTCCCCGCGCGCAGCTACACTTCGCTTGGGCAGAGTTATAAAAGCAAGACCTGTGCCAACCCGTGTCAGCACGTCAGAATTTCAATGAATTAGCGACCGCTCAACGTTACGGGTCGGCCGTCAGTAATCATTCTTGTAAATTAATCCGTCAGTTTCGGACCGTCTGGCATTTGTCATTCCAACAAGTACACCATTTAAATCGCTGATAATTTTGAAATTACCCCGTTTGAATCGCCAGCCAACGCGTGTTGTGTCAAATTATTCGACGGTTTCACGGGCTGCCGCGCGGTCGATCAGGCCAGCGACGCTAAAAAACCGTCCATTGCGCACGACGGCCACAACATTCAGCGCCGCATTGATGTCGGTTAGTGGATCACCATCCACAAAGACCAGGTCGGCGACGGCTCCTGTTGCGAGGCGGCCCAGCGTCGGATCCACACCCAGTTCCGCCGCGGCATTGACGCCCGCTGCACGCAGAGCCTGTTCGGGTTTGAGTTGCGCCGCGACCAGCGCGCGTAACTCGGCATGAAGCGCGATTCCCGCCGGCATGCCATTTGGGCGGCTTCCGAGTACGACCGTGGTCTTTCCTGCGTCGAACGACGGTGGTTCGCTAAATCGCCGCGCGATCATGTCGCTGAAGCCGATGAGTCGAGCAGGTCGGGACTGCAGCAGCGACTCGAGTCCGGGCGTCATACTGTCAGCCAGACCCGAGTAGCCGCTGACTGACCAGTCGGCGGCGGGCAGGATACGCGGGCCGGGGAATTCCTTTCCGGACCAGACGGTATTCAGATGCTCGGCTTCCGGATGGTCCGCGACAATCGTAGTGACGCCGGCGGCCAGGAGGAGCGGGCCGGTGGTTTCGTCTGCTGTAAGCGGCAGTAGTGCCTGCGCGTCGACATACCCTGGCAGCACGGTCAGGTCACCCATGTCGATAACGATCAGGCCCGGGCGGTCCGCATGGGCTTCAACCGACTTTATACGCCCGCCCTCGATGACAATGTCCCGGTCTTGCTGATAGCCGCCGCCAATCCCGTCGAACAGCTTCGCGGCATGTATGACGAGGATGCCCTGCGGTTCACCGCCACGTGGCAGCGTGCGCCGCTGCCTTTTAGCAACCGCTGCCGGTGCGGCGTCAATCGTCGCCCGGAACGGCACGGTGCGCGACGACCATGCGTTAAACAGCCGCTGGCGAATAACGCCGCCCGCGGAATAGAACATGCGGTGTTTGTCGAGCCAACTCACCGGACTCGTTACGTAGTCTTCGCCGTCCATGTAGCGTCGCACCAGCCTGGGTTGCGACAGGATCACCATATCGAGGGTCGTTCCGTCATCGCCGTCCCGCCAGAAAGTGATCAGGCTTCCGTCCGGTCGCCAGGTTGGCGCGGCAAGTCGGTCTGTCCCGGAGACAAGAACGTCCTCGCGTTTGCCAAGGCGTCGCAGCACCAGAGACCATTGATCCTGGGTTTTGTGAATGTAGACAAGGTGCTTGCCGTCGGCAGACCAGGCGGGCTCCATCTCGTCGCCGGGTCGGCTGCTCAGACGCCAGTGGAGTCCGGTCGGCAGATCAACCTCCCACAGGTCGAATCCCTTGCCGGTGCGATCGGATGCATAGGTCACGCGCTGACCGTCGGGATGCCAGGTCGGATCCAGATCGAAGTGAGAATTTTCACTGATGGACAGGGTTTCCTGGTTAGATGTGTCATGCACCCATAGACCCTGTTCTTGCATGGCATTCACCGTGTATACAACCCGCAAGCCATCAGGGGACCAGCGGGGCCGCCGTGCCGAACCGAGACCGTCGGTTATTCTGGTGGCATCACCGCCGGCCGCGGGAATCGCCCAAATGTCGCCTGCAAGATCGATGATGAGCCGGCCGTCCGCGGCAACATCCACGGACAGGTTGTTGCCGCGTGTAATAGTCTCGTCGCCCTGGCTCGTGACGCATAGCAGGCACAGCGACAGAATTGAGAGACTGGCAAGTCGCTGGATCATCATGCGTCCGGGTTAAAGACGCCACCTTCGCGACGTGGATCCGCTGCGACGGCGAAGCCGTCATCGTCATCGAATTGCGCAGCGCCAACACCGCCGAAGTACATGACCAGTTCCGGGAACACGGTGACGGGGAGGTCTACCTCGGGCAGGTCAAGACCGGGTTCCGCCTTGAGCTGCACTTCATCGCCACTGGTGTCGACGTGCACGCGTGGGTGCGCGATGGCATCGGCGAGGGGCATACCGAGCTGCATGTAGTTAATCAGGAACTGCTGCATGGCGGTAGTAATGCGGTCAGCGCCCGGTGAACCGACCGCCATTACTGCGCCATCCCGGCGTGCCACCGCAGGCGTCATATTGGAGGGCAGGCGTGCACCCGGCGGTCCGGCGTCGAGACCGCGCCTGTTGAGTTCGATTTCACCCAGGCAGTTGTTGAGCCACAGACCTGTACCATCCGGCATCTCGCCGGAGCCATAGCCCGAGGATGCTGTTATTGCGCAGCCATTGCCGCTGTCGTCTACAACGGAGGTGTGCACTGTGGAAGCAGATGTCCAGCGTGACAAGAGTCGTCCGGTGCGTGCGGCTTCGACCAGGCGCGCCGCCTCCGCGCCGACGTCCTCCGCCAGATCGAGGTTTCGTTGCCGGAAATCGAGGCAGGCGCGCTGCGAATCAATGAGGCGCGACAACGACCGCGAGTCCCAGCGGTCGGTGCGCAGGTCGGCACAGGCCAGCAACAGGGCAGCCAGCACCGATCCGCCGACAGCCGGTGGCGGATTGCTGGCAAGCTGCCAGTCGCCGATGTTCGTCATCAGCGGCTTGCGCTCGACCGCGCGGTAGGTGCTCAGGTCCTCAAGTGTCAGCATGCCGCCGCCATCGCGGCAATGACCGGCCAGAGCCTGTGCAACCTCGCCCTCATAGAAAAGTCGCGCGCCCTCACGCGCAATGGCGTCGAGCGTATCGGCGAGGTGCGGCACGTGAACCGTGTCTCCGGCATCCAGAAGTGAGCCGTCATCGCGGTGCAGGGCTTTGTGGCCATCTGTACTGCGGCCAAAAATAATGTCGCCTGAGTAGCCCAGGTAGTACCTGCAGGCCCGGGACAGCGCGAAGCCCTCGTGGCAGGCTCGAATGGTTGGCTCGAAGATAGCGCGCCAAGGCGCACTGCCGTAGTTCTGCCAAGCATCTTCCATCGCGGCGAGCGTGCCAGGGACCGATACTGATCCCGGTCCGACAAGCGTCGTTATGCCGCCGCCATAGGCCAGCGAGATTTCGACCGCGCCGTGTTTGCGCTCGTTGTCGGAGAGACCTTTGCCGGGCACCGCAACGTTACCGTCGACAGTGACGGGATCCGCGCCGTCGCTCCAGATAGTGATAAATGCACTGCCGCCCAACGCACAAACGCCGGGTTCCGTATTGATCGTCAGGAGGGCCGCGGCCAGTGCGCAGTCAACGGCGTTTCCCCCGACGTCTGCAACTTCACGGGCCGCATCGGCCGCAAGCTGCGACGTAGTTGCGACAGCGACATTTGACACAGTTTAGTAGTGAATCACCGAGCGAATGCTCTTGCCCTCGTGCATGAGATCAAATGCCCTGTTGATGTCTTCGAGCGGCATCGTGTACGTAATGAACTCGTCGATCTTGATCTCACCGCCCATGTACTGGTCAACCATGCCCGGCAGCTGCGAACGGCCCTTGCACCCGCCAAACGCCGTGCCGCGCCAGACGCGACCCGTGACGAGTTGAAACGGGCGAGTCGAAATTTCCTGGCCCGCGCCGGCAACACCAACGATAACGGACTCTCCCCAGCCCTTGTGGCAGCACTCGAGTGCGGAGCGCATAAGATTGACATTGCCGACACACTCAAAGGAATAGTCGACGCCGCCACCGGTCAGCTCGACGATGACATCCTGGATCGGGTCGTCGTAGTTTTTCGGATTGACCGTGTCGGTTGCGCCCAGCTGTTTGGCGAGCTCAAATTTGTCCTCATTGATATCGACGGCGACGATGCGCCCGGCTTTTGCCATTACGGCGCCCTGAATAGCGCTGAGTCCCACTCCGCCAAGGCCGAAGACAGCCACCGTAGCCCCCGGCTCCACCCTCGCCGTATTGAGCACGGCGCCGATGCCCGTCGTGATGCCACAACCGAGCAGGCAGACCTTTTCGAGGGGAGCTTCCTTACTGACTTTTGCCACGGCGATTTCTGGCAACACGGTGTATTCGCTGAACGTCGAAGTGCCCATGTAATGATAGACCGTTTTCCCATTCAGGGAGAATCGCGAGGTCCCGTCGGGCATCAGTCCCTGACCCTGCGTGACGCGAATGGCCTGACAAAGATTGGTCTTGCCCGACGTGCAGAAATTGCACTCTCCGCATTCCGGTGTGTACAGGGGAATGACATGATCGCCGACCTGAACCGAGGTCACGCCGGCGCCGATCTCTTCGACTACAGCGCCACCTTCGTGGCCGAGCACGCTTGGAAATATGCCTTCGGGATCTTCGCCCGAAAGAGTAAAAGCATCGGTGTGGCAAACGCCGGACGCAACATTCCTCAGAAGAACCTCGCCGGCTCTCGGGCCCTCCAGGTCCAGCATTTCAACTTCGAGTGGCTTGCCTGCTTCCCAGGCTACTGCAGCGCGTGTCTTCATAAAGCGTTCACCCCGTGTTCATTTTTCTGCTGCCGCATGGTCTCACGAATTCACTCCGGGTTCATGTGCCCGGACGTACTGTGGAGCTGCACTGGGACAAACCGGAGGACGTTATGAACAAACTAATGACAGCAACGCTAGTAGCCGGTGGCCTCATGCTCATGCATGTGCCCGAGGCCGAGGCGCACACGGAGGTACGGTACTCGCACACGCCGACGCCATACTATGACAACCATCGTGGTTACTACCGCGGTGGCGACATGCGCCGCTCAGAGCGCATGCCGCGCTGGCTGAAACATAATGACTCGTTTCGCAGGTGGTACAGGCATTCTTCGCTGCGACGAAATTGGCGACTTGCCTGGGGCGACCTCTTCGATATCTATCGCTGGGAACGCCGTTATGGCCATCGTTACGACAGGCGGTATGACCACGACAACCACTACCGTAAACATCATCGTAAAAATAAGCACCGCGATGGTGGTCATGACGGGCGTCGTAAACGGCACTGACAGCGCCATCCAACGGTGCAAAGCGCAGGCCGGCCCGAATTTTTCGGGTCGGCTTCCGTTGTGATCGCGTCTGCTGTAAAAGACGTATGCATGAACCTCGATGAACTAAGAACCCGACTGTCGACTGTCGATAAAAAGCTGGTGGACCTGATTGCCGAGCGACAACAGATCGTCGGCGAGATAGGCAAGAGTAAGCTTGTGGCGGGCACCGGCACTCGTGATTATGCGCGCGAGAAGGACGTGCTCGACATGGGGCGCGCGCAGGCGCTCGATGCAGGTGTGGATCCGGACCTTGTTGAAAACCTGCTGCAAATGCTGATTCGTGCCTCACTCGAGAGCCAGGAGCGCGATCGAGTGATAGCCGAAGGTAAGGGCGACGGTCGCCGGGCGCTTGTGATTGGTGGTGCGGGCAAAATGGGCCGCTGGTTCGCGGACTTCTTTGCATCGCAGGGATTCGCCACTACCATCGCCGACGTCAATATCGACGACGGGCCCAACCAGTTCAGCAACTGGACCGATGCCGGCGTCGACTTCGATGTCATTGTCGTTGCTGCGCCGCTGGCGGTATCGGGCCGTATTCTTGCGCAACTTGCCGTGCTGAAACCCAAGGGTCTGATTTTCGATATTGGCTCGCTGAAATCGCCTCTCATCGACGGCATCGGGGAACTGCGTGCTGCCGGTTGCCGCGTGACATCGCTGCACCCGATGTATGGCCCGGACACGCGCCTGCTATCCGGTCGGCACCTTATTTTCTGCGACGCAGGGGATTCTCAGGCAACGGCGGATGCGAAGGAGTTATTCGCTGCGACAATGGTGGAGCAGCTTGACATGGGGCTCGACGATCACGATCGCCTTATCGCTTACGTTCTCGGGTTGTCGCATGCGCTGAACATTGCCTTCTTCACGGCCTTAGCTGAGAGCGGGGAAGCGGCGCCGAAACTGGCGAAGATGTCATCGACGACATTTGATTCGCAGCTGCTCGTATCCGAGGCGGTGGCGCAGGATAATCCACGCCTGTATTTTGAAATTCAGAACCTCAATAAGTTTGGGCTGGGCCCGCTTGATGCGCTTTGCGGCGCGGCCCGGCGAATCCGGGAAACGGTCGCGGACGGCGACGAAGGTGCATTCGTCGAACTAATGGAAAAAGGACGTGACTATCTCGCACTAAGGGGCTGACGACATGACGTCCACGGAAGAATTCGAGGCGCAGCTTGAAGCGACCCGACGCCAGCTGGAAGCGCTGACTGCCGAAGTCGCACGGAACGATGAAATAATGCGGCGCGCGCAGATGCGCGAGCTACGACTGCTGCAGGCTGAAAACCTGGATGGGTTGATACGCGCCCTGATTGATGGCCTGCGCGTCAGCTATGGCGTCGATTATGTGAGCCTGGTCGTGTGCGACCCGGACCACGATATTCGTCACCTGCTGCTCGCCAACGGCACGCCGGCCGAAGAGTTCAGGGACCTGCAGGTCGTCGAATCCATCGCGGGTCTTGCGCCACAGTACATCGCGCTGCAGCAACCCTGGCTTGGCAGCTTCGCCGCCTGCGACCACCAGCTCATTTGCCCGGGCGCTGAGCATGCCAAAAGCATTGCGATGATCCCTCTGTCACACCGTGGCAAGTTGCTCGGCAGCATCAATCTTTGCAGTTGTGACCCGATGCGTTTTACGCGCGTTCACGCCAGCGACTTTCTCGCGCATATGGGCGTTATTGCGTCGTTCTGTATTGAGAATGTGATTAACCGCGCGCGTCTCTTGCGCAGTGGTTTTACGGACGTTCTCACAGGTTGGCACAATCGTCGCTACCTGACAGTGAGAATCGGGGAAGAGTTGGCGCGTGCCCGTCGCGACAGGACTCGTCTGGTGTGCCTGATGCTCGACGTCGATCACTTCAAGCAGGTTAACGATACCTGGGGCCACGCGGCTGGCGACGTTGTGTTGCAGGAACTTGCGCAACGCATCGAGTCGCAAGTCAGGGCAAGTGACGTCGCGGCACGCTACGGCGGTGAAGAATTCGTCGTGCTGTTGCCGGGAACGGACGTTGCGTCGGCGTTGAAGCTGGCCGAGCGCATTCGTATGGCCATCGCCTCGTCTCCCATTGGCTTGCCATGCGGTGAGGAGGTAATTATCACCGCGTCGATCGGCATCGCCGAAGTCAGCCCGGGTCCGAACGACAAGGACCTGAAGACGCTTGGCGATTCGCTTATTGCCCGCGCGGACGTCGCTTTGTATGCCGCCAAGTCGGCCGGTCGTGACCAGGTGGTGGTGGAGGCGGCGTGAAACGCGCGTTGTGGCTGTTCGTCATTTTTCTGAGCGCTTGTGACGTGGGACCGCCACCGCCGCCGGTCGTCGTTCTTGCGCCTGGCGAGCAGGAAAATGCGCTGGCGGGAATGCTGACGAAATTCACCGACGACACGGGCATACCCGTAGAGGTCGAGTGGGGCAGGTCAACCGATCATGTCATAAGGCTGATCGAAAACACGGGGAAGCCGGTTGATGTATTGATCACCGACGGCGTAGGCAGTATCTGGCGCGCCGCAGATCGAGGCGCGCTGCGACCGATTCAGTCCGATTTGCTGGCTGATTTGCCCGCAACGGTCAGAGATCCGGACGCACTGTGGATCGGAATCCGTATTCACCTTCACCTGATAGCGCACGGTAACGGTGCACGGCCCATTACGGCCAGTTTCGATGACCTTGGAACTCCGGAATTCGCGGGACGGGTCTGCCTCTCATCATCTGGTCTGCCGACTAATCGATCCCTGCTTGCCTACCTTATTGAAAGGCGGGGGGTCCGTGAGGCCGAGCGCCTGGTGCGCCGCTGGATCAAGAACCTTGCGCTTCCGCCGTTCGCGCGCGAGGACGAATTGCTGGATGCGATCAGGGCGGGGAAGTGTGACTACGGGATCGGCGTTTCGAGCAGTGACCTCGAAGGGCTTGCGCCGTTTACACCGTCACCGTGGTATTTCGACCTGACCGCTGCGGGAATCGGTCGCCATGCCGGGCAGCCGGCGGCAGCGCAGCGACTGCTCGACTGGTTTCTGGAAAGCAGCTCGATCGACCTCGAGCCCGGGCCGGCGTCTTACTCTGCGGCAATCGCGGGATTTCGTGATGACGAGGCGCGCCTGCTCGCCGAACGCGCTGGCTACTGGTAGCGCTCAGCCCGAATCCTGTTCATGAGAATGAGAAACAGCGGTACGCCGATGGCGGCGGTCAGCGCGCCGACGGGCAGCTGACGCGGCGCCATGATGGTGCGCGCCAGCGTGTCAGCGATGACGAGCAGCGCGCCGCCAGCGAGGGCCGACGCCGGCAGGACCACGCGGTGGTCGCTTCCCGCAACCAGCCGTACCAGGTGCGGCACGACGAGACCGATAAAGCCGATGACGCCGACGGTCGTTACTGAAAAGGCGGTCGCAAGGGCCGCTGCGGCAAAAATCAGGTAGCGGAACGTGCGCACCGGCAGGCCGACGATTGCCGCCTGCAATTCACCACGTGAGAGAACATTGAGGTGCCTCGCACTGAGCGTGCCGGCGACAACCAAAACGGCAAGCAGAACGAGGCAGCGCGCAGGATCAAACGCAAAACTCAGGTCGCCCATGAGCCAGAACAGCATGCCGCGGAGATTCTGGTCCGGGCTGAGCGCCAGTAGCAGCGTCGTCGCAGCGCTGAATCCTGCTGCGAGTACGACACCCGTTAGTAGGAGTCGGGTCGGTGTCCAGCTGCCAGTGCCCTGGGCGATGGCGAACACCAGCAGGGTTGCCGCCATGGCACCGCCGAACGCGGAGAAATCAACGATCAGACTGCCCATTCCAAGGCTCATGGCGAGCAGGGCTGCAACGGCGGCGCCACCCGAACTGCCAAGGATATAGGGCTCGGCCAGCGGATTGCGCAGCAGCACCTGCATCAGGACACCGGCGACCGCGAGCAGACCGCCAACGGCGAAC
Organism: Chromatiales bacterium; assembly: GCA_024679535.1. GTDB lineage: Bacteria > Pseudomonadota > Gammaproteobacteria > Steroidobacterales > Woeseiaceae > UBA1847. The sequence continues at coordinate 7,040 of JAIBDF010000003.1, read as the reverse complement.
GCCGTCAGTGCTCGTGGCAGCCGCAGATCCGTGACCAGGGACTGGACTTTCTCCGGTCCCTCGCCGCGCAGTGCCTGCAGCGCTTCAATAAAGCTGATATCCGCACTGCCGAGCGCGAGCGCCAGCGTGAATGAGGCGGCAACGATAATCAGCATTACGACAAACAGGGCTCCGGTGCGACCTGCGAGCAAGGACAATCTCCTGGGGCGAGCGGCGACGGATAGTGTAAAGTAAACGGCAGTTAGAGTTTTAGTACGGTTGCTATGAGCAACGATTGGATTGACGCCGAGGGCTTTAGGGCAAACGTCGGCATCATTCTCGTGAACGCCGAGAACAAGCTGATGCTGGGCGGCCGCGTGGGTGCCAGAGGCTGGCAATTTCCGCAGGGCGGAATGTTGCGAGACGAAGAGCCTGAACAAGCCATGTTTCGTGAACTGCACGAGGAAGTCGGGCTGCGGCCTGAAGACGTCGAGGTGCTTGGGGTAACCAGCGATTGGTTACGATACCGACTGCCGGACAAGTTTATTCGCCGGAATAGCAAGCCGCTGTGTGTCGGCCAGAAACAACGCTGGTTCATACTGCGCCTCGTTTCCGAAGCCAAGTGCGTGCGCTTCGATTGCGGCGACACACCTGAATTTGACCGCATCCGCTGGGTGCCTTTCTGGCGTCCTGTAAACGAGGTGATCTACTTCAAACGCCGCGTCTATGCACTTGCCCTGCATGAGTTGGGACATTGCGTTCATCCGGATGGCCTGCCGGCGCAGCCGCGCTGGTGGCCGAGGCGCTGGCGCGCAGTTTTCGAAAAAGACATGGCCAGGGCCAGAAAAGAGGCCGATGAAGGGCCAAAATCGTGACATGGGGCACTTCTGCTGTGCCCGCGCTCCGCGTAACATAACGTCTTTGACTTAATAGAGTGCGATTCGAGTGGCCGCTAGTTACCACCTGCAAAGGCATGGCGCAGGCCGAACCTGGTTATTGAGGCTCGGCACAGTGGCGCTAGCGCTGCTCGCTACCTACCTCGTATTTGAGTTTGGCCGCATCAGCGCAGGCTACGACATGGTCGATGCGCGCAACGAACGCGCCGCTTTCGAGGAGCATATCCACGCCCTTGACGACGAGATTGCCGGCCTGAAGCAGGAAGTTGCTGTTTTGGAGACGCATCGGGAGATCGATCACGAGGCGTACAAGGAAGTCGAGGGCAGCCTGATTTCATTGCAGGCGAAGATTCAGGAGCAGCGGGATGCGATCGCGTTTTACCGCGGTATCGTGTCGCCGGCCGACGGCAAGCCGGGCCTGCGCGTTCAGGACCTCAGGCTGACCCGCGGTGGCGAAGAACGAGAATTCAACCTTCGCCTGGTGCTGGTGCAGGCGATGAAACACGATCGCAAGGTGTCGGGTGACGTCGCTGTTACTGTCGAGGGAAGTGAGGGCGGCGAGGCCAGGACCTACTCTCTGGCGGAGTTATTGCCGGCCGATGCGGAATCCGGCTGGCCGTTCTCGTTCCGTTATTTTCAGGATTTTGACCGGCAGCTTGTCTTGCCGGACGGATTTACACCGGAGCGCATTCGAGTTCAAGTGCGTTCCAGGACCCGCTCGATCTCGAGCATAGAAGAAAATTATGCCTGGGCCATGAGCCAGGGTTGATTGGAGAACCAGATGTTCGGCAAGAAACAGCGCAGACACACGGTCGTTGAGACGCTCATTGGCCCCAATAGCAAGGTCAATGGCGACCTGCAATTTCAGGGCGGCTGCCACGTCGATGGCGTCGTCAATGGCAATATTTCCGCGGACCCCGATACCGAGTCGGCGCTGAGCATCAGCGATATTGGTACGGTCGACGGCGGTGTTACGGTGCCTTATGTCGTGTTGAACGGCATCGTCAAGGGCGATGTGTTCGCCAGCAAACGTGTGGAACTGGGGCCGACCGCGCGTGTTATTGGTAATGTGTATTACAATCTGATCGAAATGGCGATTGGCGCCGAAATTAACGGGAAGCTTGTACATCAGCCCGAAGGGCAGGTACCTTTGCTGGAACAGACTAATCGCATCGACGAAGCCGCGGCTGCTGTCAGCGAATAGCGGGCTGCCCCCAAACCGGATATTAGAGACAAATGGCAACATCAACAGAAATTGCACCGCAGATTCCGAACGGCATCGTGTTCACCAATGCAGCAGCGAGCAAGGTCGGTGAACTGATCGCAGAAGAGTCCAATCCGAACCTCAAGCTCCGCGTGTTTATCTCAGGTGGCGGTTGCTCGGGCTTCCAGTACGGGTTCACGTTCGATGAGGATATCGAGGACGGCGACAGTCAGGTCGAGAATGGCGGTGTCACGCTGTTGGTCGACCCGATGAGCATCCAGTACCTGATGGGTGCCGAGATCGATTACAAGGAAGATCTGCAGGGAGCGCAGTTCATCATCCGGAATCCGAATGCAGAAACCACGTGTGGCTGCGGATCGTCCTTTACCGTCTGAGACCGTCCAGCCGGAAATCATCGCGGCCGTAGATCTCGGCTCGAACAGTTTTCATATGATCGTCGGCGAGCTGCGCCATGGCCAGCTTGCTGTTCTTGATCGCATTCGTGAAACCGTGCGCCTGGCGGAGGGGCTCTCGGAAAAAGGCGATATCTCACCGGATGCCCGCGTTCGCGCGCTCGATTGCCTGTCCCGATTCGGCGAACGCCTGCGGGAAATAGAAGCGGACAGGGTCCGCGCGGCCGGCACGAGCACCATTCGCCGCGCCCATGAAGATACGACCTTTATGGCCGAAGCCGAGGCGGCACTCGGCCACCCGATCGAAATCATTTCCGGCATCGAGGAAGCGCGCCTGATCTACAAGGGCGTTACGCACAGCCTTCCCCCGACCGATGGCTTGCGGCTGGTCATGGATATTGGCGGTGGCAGCACCGAGTTGATCCTGGGGCAGGGCGAACACCCGAGTGCGCTGGAAAGCACGCACATGGGTTGCGTGTCGATGACCGAGCAGTTCTTTCCCGACGGCACGATCAGTCGGGCGGGATTCAACAAGGCACGGCTGGTCGCGCAACTCGAGTTGCGACCAGTGAAGGCGTTCTTCCGCAATGCCAGCGAAGTCGAGGCGATTGGCACATCGGGAACGATTCGCTCGACCGAAGCGGTCGCACAGGCACTTGGGATATCTGAATCCGGACTGACCCTCGACGCTGTGGAAAAACTCATCGACAAGGTGCTCGAGTTTGACTCTGTATCGGACATCTCGCTGGAGGGACTGTCGGACCGTCGCGCACAGGTTTGGCCCGGTGGACTCTCGATTCTCGCTGAACTGCTTCGTGTCCTGAATATCGGCGACCTGCAAGTGTCGGATGGGGCGTTGCGCGAAGGTCTGTTGTATGACCTGCTGGGCCGCTTGCAGCATGAGGATGCACGCGAACGCACGGTGCGGGCGATGGAAGCTCGCTACCAGGTCGACGCACCGCAGGCCGAGCGCGTTGCGCGAACCGCGGCAGAGTTATACGCGCAGTGCAGGAACGAATGGGGTTTCCGCAGTCAGATCGCTGGCAAGGTCCTTGACTGGGCGGCCCGGCTGCATGAGATCGGCCTGGATATTTCCCACGACGGCTACCAGCGACACGGTGCGTACATTGCCGAGCATGCCGATATGCCAGGATTCCCGAGGGCCGAGCAGCGCTTCCTTGCGTTGTTAATCGGAGGACAGCGTCTTCGCATCAACGAGTTGAGTTTCGAAGTTCTGCCTGAGTCATGGCAGGAAGCTGGCCTCCGCTTGCTGCTACTGCTGCGACTTGCCGTGCTATTGAATCGTAGTCGCAAGGAATCCGAGCACCCACCGGTTAGGATGCAGGTGTCGGGCAAGATAATTAGCATCGGTTTTGATGGGGACTGGCTACCTGAGAATCCCTTGACTATCGCCGATCTGGAGCGCGAACAGGGGCTTCTGCGGCAGGTGGGTTACGACTTGCGAGTATCAGGGCATCGCTGATGAACTGCTGCATCTGGCTATTGCGTGCGATTTACGATTGCGCGACCCCGGTGTCATTGAACGGATTCTGAGGAATGATGCGTCGGTATGCGGAAGAAAGAATGAGCGTAGTTTCCACAATATGCGAAACCTGCTGGTGGCGTACTACAACTCCGTCGGCAAAGCCGTCGATCGCATCGGGCCGGAGGAGACAAAGAAGATCATTGACTTCATGATTGAGCGAAATAAGAAGCTCATGGACACTGCTGGCAGGTAAGCTGCTTTAGACAGAAGTGATCGGCCAACATCAGCTGCAGTGTGCAGCAAGTCCTGACCCGAATTTGCCGCTCGCGAACGGCTCTTCCTGGCCCAAATCTGTCGTTCGCTATATTTGAGCTAAAATGTCGACTATTGACCCAGACGCGTCGTTAGAAGAGAAATTAAAAGGCGATAAATAGCAGCAACATCAGAACCCAAAATATAAGCCCAATAAACATGCCGTTGACAATTCCGCGAGCTGGCTCCAGTGAATCGCCAAAACTTACTCGATGCCCTCGGATAGCTGAGTCAACATACGTTTCCGTAAGAATCATGGAATCAGTGACTAACTGTTCTAAGGGCGGGCCAAATCGGTCAGTCCGGTGGGGTAGGTTTTTCATCGCAGTGCGCCTCATGAGCCATTGACACCAAGGGTGACTCTTCATTCGGAAATTTGCCGAGAAATAAGTCACAAACTCCACAGCTTCTGAGTTATGTAATCCTTCTATAGTCAGACTTTTGTAAGCTAGCCTGCGGCCAAACAAATACCTATCAGCCATGTCCACTCGTGGCCGCTGCTGACGCCAAGCGGTCATTGGCACGCAGTGTCAATTCAAGCTTTTCCCGCATGCTCAAACAGACCAGTGCGCGCGTCACACGAACTTCTGTGACGGTGATCGCAGCGTTTCAGCGCGGAATTTCCTACCCTATGTTCCAGAGATATCTCACCTGTTGGGTGACTGAACGGACTCAGTAGATCAAAGGAAGCAGAATTATGTTTTCTCAAAAAGGACTCACCTTTCTCGAACTCCTAATCGCTATTGTTATTTTGTCGATTCTCTCGACAATGGCGGTAGCCAAGTACGGTGTTTCCACACCCAATTGCGACAGCCCGGACGCGAGGCAAGGACCGCTGATGCGCGCCAAGATTGGGCAAGTAACCGGCGATATTGGCAAAATCCATATGGCTGTCAGTAGTTTCGAGCTAAACAACCGCCGCTATCCGGACAGCTTGGCAGAGGCTGGGGTCGGCGACATGCTAGACCCGTGGGGCAACCCCTATCGGTACCTTGTTGTTTTCGGCCGCAAAGACGTTGGTCCGGTGCGGAAGGACCATAATTTGAAGCCGGTCAACAGCGGATATGATATCTATAGTATGGGCCCCGATGGCGTTACTGCGTCGCCGTTCACTTCGACCGGGGGCAAAGACGACATCGTGATGGCCAATGACGGGGACTATTTCGGCGTGGCCTGCCAGTACAACGGCTCCGGGAAAAATTGAGTTCCCGGTAAACACGAAACTTCTTAGAGGTCAACATCCGGCTCTGGCCGAAAGCGGACGGCTAGATGATCCAATTACCAGGTGATTGAACGACGGCTCTTGGTGAATGGCTGGCCAAAATATCGTCACAAAAGGAATTGTTGACGACAGAAACACACTCTGGCGGGTGCCTCGGAAATCGACCGTATTTTGTCATTGTGAGTACTGTCAAAAACGAACCGGTAGTACTGAAAAGCTGCTCGTTTATTTTCGCAGAGACGCGGCCAAGAAGTTCGCAGGTCCACTCAAGAAATTTCGTCATATTTCAGATCAAAGCGGTCGATGGATCGACACCGAGTTCTGCGAGAAATGCGGTTCTGCTGTTACCTGGACATTGAACGGCCGCTACTGACCCAAGCGGGTATCCAACATAATCTATTTAATCAGTAATGATTTCATTGATATAGTGCCGCGATGTCGAAGTTCGAATATATAGTAGTTCTGTGATCCATCATCTTTGGTCTTGGTTTAGCCAACCTTCTTTCAGGGATGCTACAAGCGTTTTTGAGGTCGACATGTATGAAGACAGCTTAGCTAGTTTCTACTAATTCTGGGGACGGGCAATAATGACCCAGTAATTTCGGCGATCAAGCCGCGTGATTGGAGATTAAAATGGCGAAGAAAACAGTGTTCCAGTACGCAGGAACAAAGGCGACCGTTTCCTGGAATGGCCGCCTCTGCATTCATGTCGCGGAGTGCGGTCGAGCCACAGGTGACCTTTTTGTAGGCGGTCGTGATCCCTGGTGCCAGCCCGATCTCACTACCGATGAAGACGTTGCCGATGTGGTAAAGCGATGCCCGACCGGCGCGCTGACTGCCGACTTCTTGGATGGTTCGGGCAAAGAGCAGCCCGAGCCCGTCAATACGGTCAACGTCGCCTATAACGGGCCGCTCTTCGTTCGTGGCCGCTTGGCAATCCAGGATGCGCCCGCTGATGCTCCGGGGCTCGCTTTTCGCGCTGCACTATGTCGCTGTGGAAAATCGCGGAAAAAGCCATTCTGCGACAATTCACATGAGAAGGAAGGATTTTCCGATTACGGCGCCGTCGGTGAGACAGGTACGCGCAAACACAACGATGGCGGCGAACTCACTATCAAGCCAATTGAAAATGGTCCGCTGATGTTTAATGGCAACCTGACAATAAGGAATGGCGGCGGTCGCGATGCCTGGCACGGTAACCGTGTTGCGCTTTGTCGCTGCGGGGCATCCGCGAACAAACCATTCTGCGACGGCGCACACAAACAAGTGGGCTTCAAAAGCGACTAGTCGGCATATTGGTTTCACGTACACTGCGGTAGAGCGCCCCTTGCGGTGCCCCCGTTCTACGCCCCTAACCTCTTTCTCAGGTCTGGGCAGTCAGGTGTTCCAGGAAAATATCCTGTGCTGAGATGCGTTTGTTCTTCCCTGGTGTCAGTCGTTCGTATTTGCCATCGCCATCGAGCACCCACGCCTGGCAGTTGTCGGCGAGAAATAACTCGAGGTGCTTACGCAGCATGTCTTTCATCGC
>JAIBDF010000148.1 GCA_024679535.1 Chromatiales bacterium | reverse complement strand
GGTGCCGCCCATGATCGGGTCAATCTTGACGTTGGTCATGAGTTCCGAATCGTCCGCACCTGCACCGGCTGTCAGACGCAAGCGTTTTGACTTGTGACCAAAGCCATGTGCCATGAACACGGAGTCGGGACCGATGCGTTCTGTTACACGCACCCGGATCTTGCCGCAAACCGCGCCTTCTCTCGATGCGAGCCGGACATACTCGCCATTTTCAAGTTTGTGCGCATTCGCAACCAGCGGGTTTACCCACAGCTGGTTCTCGGGTGCCAGCTGGAACAGCAATGGATTGTTCGTCGTCTTGCCGAACGTATGCGCTGGCATGCGGCCATAGTTGAGTCGATAGTAGCCATGAGGAACCGGCTCCGGTGGCGTATAAACCGGCATCGGATCGAAGCCCTTTTGAGCCAGCTGTTTCGAATACAGCTCGATCCTGCGGCTGGGCGTGAAGAAGCGAGCGGACTCGCCTTCTCTGAAATACAAGGGGCGTTTGCGAGGAAAATTCTTGACGCCGATTTTCTGCATTTCCTTGAGCGAACTGCCTACCTGTTGCAGTTCCCAGTCGATCTTGTCGGCGTAGTCCTCCCACGGGAAGTACTTGCCTAAACCGAGTTGCTCCCCAAGCTGCTTGGCGATCCACCAACCTGGCTTGCTTTCAAACCTGGGTTCAAATGCAGGCATGCGCAGGGCCAACGATGGGTGGCGCTCGCCAGAGTTGCGCACATCGTCATAACGTTCAAGGTACGTACATTCCGGCAGAATGACGTCGGCATAACCCGTCATCTCTGATGGCATCGTCTCAACGACCACGACGAGATCGAGTGAATCGGCCGCCGCGCGCAGCTTCTCCGCCGCGCCTGGAATGGTTTGCGGCAGGTTGGTGCCATACACCATCCAGCCTTTGAAGAAGGCATTTTCACCAACCGATGCCTCGATCACGCCATTGGTGACGCCCTGGCTCGCGAACGGCCACTTACCGGGGTACGCAGCCCCCGTCTGCACGCTGGGCTGCGGATATTTGGGCAATGGAAAATGCGGCATGTCCACTTTTTCCGGAATGTAAAAGCCACCCTTGCGATTCCAGCTTCCCAGCAACGCATTGAGCATGGCTATTGCACGGCTTCGCTGCGTGTCATCGCCGTACCAGGCCGCGTGTCGGCCCGGATGTACGACCGTCGCCGGTGCGGCTTTACCCATCTCTCTTGCTGTTTCCCGAATCACGCCGGGTCGTATACCTGTCTCGAGGAATACCCATTCGGGCGTGTACTGCCGGACATGATCCGCCAGCTGTTCGAAGCCGATCGTGTAGCGCTCGACGTAATCCTTGTCGTACAACTCCTCTTCGATAATGACGTTCATCCAGCCGAGCAGTAACGCGATGTCGGTGCCTGGCTTGATAGGGAGCCAGTGCTTCGACTTGCCCGCCGGGACTGAGAATCTCGGATCAACAGTGATGAGCGTCGCATCCTTGTTGATCGCAGCCGCCAGTGTCTGCACCTGGGCGTTATGGAGGTTTTCGCCAATGTGAGAGCCGAGCAGGACAATACAACGCGCGTTCGCCATGTCGGTCCGCTCGGGAGAGCTCACCGCTTCGCCAAACGTCAGCCTGAAGCCGACATCGCGCGGACCCCGACATTGTGCAAACGCGGGTTCAGCATGGCTATTCGACCCGAAGGCACGCAACAGGTGCAGAAAGTGATGACCACCCGCGCCGTGGTGCAGTAGCGCCATGCGCTCGGGTCCCACGGTAGCAGCGATTCCCTGCATTTTGGTCGCAACGTATTGCAGCGCTTCTTCCCAGGAGACTTCCCTGAACGTCTGCCGCCCGTCGACTGTGACGCGTAGCAACGGTTTCTTCAGCCGGTCAGGATCGAGGTACGCACCCGGGCCACCAGTGCCGCGCGTGCAAAGGCGCCCACCGCTGTGCAGGTCGTCCACGTTACCCGTGATCTTCCAGAGTTCGCCGTCTTCTTTGTAAACGTCGCCGGCACATTTCCAGAAACACATATCGCAGACGGTAGGCGTCTTGCTGACAATGCCCGTGCCGGGCAATGGCTTGCTGGCGCAGCCGCCAAGCATAAGCGCGGGTCCTGCTACCGCGCTGGTACCCAGCAGCGACGAAAGCTTGATGAACTCGCGACGTTTCATGGTGCTGCCTCGATCACGTCCGCTCGCGGCACAATGTAAAAAGGTGTCTCAACAGTGTCATCGATAAACGAACTTGTCGGAAAGAACGCGAAAATAATGCCTATTGCCACAGCCGCTGCAACGAGTGCGCCCTGCAGTTTCACAAAGGGCCGAGACCTGGTCATCGTGTCCTTCTTTCCCCAGACAAAATCCTGTACGAAGATCATGCCCACGGTACCCGCAATCGCAACGATCACAATGATGAGTACCATCGGGCCCAGGCCGATATCCAGCCACTGGTCGAGCCGGAATGCGCCCTGGTAATCGCTGTTGTAGAAGTCACCCCAGACCGGGAAGAAATCGCCGAACACGAGGCTGCCAATCAGGAAACCGCCGATAAATACCATGCCATCGATTTTGCCCGTAGCCACTGCGGCAATTGCCGTACCGGGACAGTAGCCGCCGATAACCATGCCGACGCCAAACAAGACGCCACCGACAGCCATCGGCACGAGGTAGGTCGGCAACCTATAAACCAGGGCGATATCGAGCACGCCGATGAGGCTCAGTCCCCACAATCCGATCATGCCGGTGACGATGGCCGAGAACATCACGACGGGTACACCAACATCTTTGAAGTAGAAGGCCCAGGCAATACGACGCGAGTCTGTAAAGCCTGCGTGAAACAACGCATAGCCAAAAATGAAGCCGATCGGAATCGCCAGCCACAGGTTCGCGGCGGCAGATATCACACCTGTCTTGGCGAGAGGAATTGCTAAATCCATTGTTTTCTCACAAACCAGGCGACCAGCCAGCCACCGACGAATACACACATAAGGAATGCCCATGAGCCGACTGAGAGCTCTGCTCCTCCGACCAGGCCCTGCCCGCTTGTGCAGCCACGCGCGAGCCGTGCCGCGAAGCCGGAAATAACGCCGCCCGCCAGTGCCAGCATCAGGCGATTCTGCGCGGTGATATTGGGTCCACGGAGTACCTCGAGACGCAATTCGCCGCTGCGCCAGGCGGCGACAAATGCCCCGATGAGGAGCCCGACCAGCAAGAAGACCACGTAGTCGTCGAGTGGGTGTGCGCCAGCGGCGAAATATCTGCCGAAGTAGGCACTTTGTTCCGTCGCTGCCGGAAAGAAGCCATGCTGGACCCATGCGACCAGCCGGGTCATCGCACCGCTGGCGCCGATGCCGCGGCCAGCGACGACGAACGCGAGCAGCATGCTCACTCCTATAAGAATGCCGGCCGGAATGGGTGGCCAGCGCGTGCCGAATTTCATACCTGACTCCTTGAACTGCCGATTTCCCATTGGCAGTGACTATACATTAGGGAAGTCTAATTTAATCGCAGTACTTTCCCTTATCTAAATAAGTTTCTTTTGCAACTAATATTTTATCCATGAAAACGATCATTGAGCCCTTCCGAATCAAGATGGTCGAGCCCATCAAACTCACCACTCGCGAAGACCGCGAACAATTGATCCGCGACGCGCACCACAACACGTTTCTGCTGCGTGCCGAGGACGTCATTATTGATCTATTGACCGATTCCGGTACCAGCGCCATGTCCTCTGAGGCATGGGGTGCAATGATGCGCGGCGACGAGTCCTATGCCGGCGCGCGTAGCTGGTTTCGCTTCCGCGACACGGTCAAGGACATCTTCGGTTTCGAGCAGGTAATCCCGACACACCAGGGACGCGCTGCCGAGCACATTCTGTTCGGCGTCATGGTCAAACCCGGTTCCTTTGTGCCCAACAACACGCACTTTGACACCACGCGCGGCAACATCGACTTCGTGGGCGGTCATCCTGTCGACCTGCCCTGCAAGGAAGCACAGGATCTTGACTCGGACTTCCCGTTCAAAGGCAACATGGACACCGAGGGTCTCGAGAACTTTATTGCCGAACACGGGGCCGACGATATTCCCGTCATCATGGTCACGGTTACTAACAATTCAGGCGGCGGCCAACCTGTGTCGATGGCCAACATCCGGGAGATCAGCCGCATTGCCAGGGCGGCCGGCATCCCCTTCTATATCGACGCCTGTCGGTTCGCCGAGAATTCGCACTTTATCAAGTGTCGCGAAGCGGGCTACGAAGATGTCGCGACGATCGATATTGCACGCGAGATGTTCAGCTACGCTGACGGCTGCACGATGTCGGCGAAGAAAGATTCCTTCGGCAACATTGGCGGTTTCCTGTGCACCAACGATGCCGAACTTGCGAGCCAGGAACGCAACATCCTGATCATGACCGAGGGCTTTCCTACGTATGGCGGTCTCGCCGGTCGTGATCTGGAGGCGATCGCTGTGGGGCTACGCGAAACCCTTGACGAGCACTATCTCGACTATCGCCTGCTCTCGACGCAATACGTCGTTGAGCATCTCATCGACGCCGGCATTCCTGTGATGGCACCGGCCGGCGGTCACGCGGTATACCTTGATGCCCGTCGCTTCCTGCCGCACATCGAACCGTTGCAGTACCCAGGACAGGCCCTGTCGGTCGAGTTGTACCTGGAAGCCGGTATTCGTACCGCTGAAATCGGTACGGTCATGTTCGGGCTCGACCCACAGACCGGTAAGGAACAACCTGCGCGCCTCGACCTGCTGCGACTGGCAATTCCGCGGCGCGTCTATACGCAAAGCCATATGGACTACGTGCTCGAGGCAATACAGCTGGTATGGGAACGGCGCGCGGCGATCCGCGGCATGAAGATTGTGAAAGCACCGAAGTTCCTGCGGCACTTCACGGCGCACTTCGACTGGCTATAAGTGTCGCGAACTAAAACCCCGTGACCGATCCCGGCCGGGCGCGCAGTAGTTTGAAACGGTGAAAGCCCAGCTTGATATACGGTTCCAGCGGAAAATCGACCATGCCGTGCATCTCCCTGGCTTTGAGATTCTGCGAGCAGTTGGGCCCGCTGTCCTCGCCCTTGTTCGCCTTTGACATTGCGACGTAACAGATCTTGGACGGGCATGTCAGCGCGCAACCGGCGTTGGCAAACAGCGTGATCTTGTCCTTGTCCTGCAGTTGCTCAAGAAACGCCAGGTCTTCATTCAGGCTCATGGGCAATACGACGGAGTCGTACAACCCCCACGCCTCCTCAATCTTCTCACTGGATTTCAGGTTCTTGATGACACTCGCATCCAGGCGATAGTCTGGGAAGTCATCGCGAATCCACTGTGCGAGTTCGTCATTGGTGCAGATGATTGAGTTGCCCGGCTGATGGTACTTTTGCAGCAGGCGTTTGTTCTCGAGATATTCCTCACGTTCGACGTAGTGGTTCGTCAGCGGCAGGCGCACACCAATGCCGGCATTGTTTAGCTGGAAGACATCGCGCTCGGAAAGTTCGCGGCGCACGAAAACTCGACCACCGTACAAGGTGCTGCGCTCGACAAAACCGAACAGGCTGTCAATCTCTCGAAGTGGGACGTTGCCGTAATTCTTGCGCAGGTACGCGAACACGGGAACGCCCGGAGGTTTGCTGCGCGCCGAAACTGTGTACGTAGCCGCGGGCGGCGGCAGGGGCTGCGCCTGAGTGAATATGCGGTCGTTGGTGACCGCCGTGATTGCGACGTCTCTATGGCCTGCAGACATACTCTCTCATTGCGGCGGAATCTTCGTCGCCTGCCAGGCCACAACTTGCCAGATGCCGTCCCGCTTCAAAAACGTGCCAGTATTGTAGTAGTACAGCACATCAGCTTCGGTGGCCTCATTCGTAGGTGTACCTACCAGTTTGAACGCCACCACAGCCATGTCGTCATAGACTCGAACATCGACTTCTTCGCCGGAATACACCATGGGCGGCTCCTCGTCGCCCGACGCGGCTGCCTCGTCTTCGTCAGACGCTTCATATCCGGCCAGGATTTCCGCCTTGCCGAAACGCAGTCCGGCAGAGGACGAATACACAAGGTCATCCGCCCAGAAGCGCTGGTGCGCCGCTTCCGTGCTCGAATGGGCAAGGAAATGATGCAGCATGCTGGTGATTTCCTCCACGTCGGATGCGGCGGCTGATTGCGCGACCAGCACCAGCGCAAGGCTTGCTACTAGTGTTTTTATCATCTTGATTTCCTTTCCTTTATTGCGGCCAGTCCATGCGCTCCTGCGGCAACCGCGTATTTGGTGCCTAGCGCATTTCCGGTTCAATTGGTCTGGGTACGTGCACCCATAATATCGTGAATACATCGGGAGAGAACTGCGCATGTCCGATTTGTTTCGCCCGATCAGCGTCGATCAGCTTGCTTACTGGCTGTTCACGGAACTCGATGACCAGAACTCTGCTTTTGGCATCCCGAAGCAGTACTTTTTCGCGCCCGATCCGACGGCACGCTACCGCGTAGAGGTTTTCGGCCAGTCCCTCGATACTCCCTTCGGCCCCGCTGCGGGCCCGCATTCGCAAATGGCGCAGAACATTATCGCGGCATGGCTTTGCGGCGCACGCTATATCGAGCTAAAGACGGTCCAGACGTTCGACGAACTCGACGTCAGCAAGCCTTGTATCGATATGGAAGACGAAGGCTACAACGTCGAGTGGTCGCAGGAACTCAAGGTCCATGAGTCCTTCGAAGAATACCTGCGCGCCTGGGTGCTGATTCACGCACTGCATCACAAACTCGGCCACCCGGGGGACTCGCCGGCCTTATTCAACCTGAGTGTTGGTTATGACCTTGCAGGTATACGCCAGCCGAACATGCAATGGTTCCTGGACAATATCGCCGACTGCTCGGAACGGAAGGCCGCAATCATCGATGCAGTCGCACGCTACTACCCGGCCGTTCACGACATCGATATACCGGACAGGATTTCCGACAACGTAACCTTATCGACCATGCACGGCTGTCCGCCTGGCGAAATTGAAAGCATCTGCAAATACCTGCTGGAGGAACGTCAACTGCACACCCTCGTGAAATGCAATCCGACCTTGCTTGGACCGGACCGCGTTCGCGAAATCATAAACAGGGACCTCGGATTTAGTGACGTGGTTGTGCCGGAGATT
>JAIBDF010000217.1 GCA_024679535.1 Chromatiales bacterium | reverse complement strand
GGCGGAACGACCCGATCACGCTTGGGTGACCGATATCACTTACATCCGCACCTGGCAGGGCTGGCTGTATCTTGCGGTTGTCATCGACCTCTTTGCTCGTAATGTCGTCGGTTGGTCGATGAAACCGACCTTGGCGAAAGAGCTTGTCGTTGATGCTTTGTTGATGGCTGTCTGGCGACGAAAGCCGACGGACACGGTGATCGTGCATTCCGACCAAGGGTCTCAGTACGGTAGCGGTGACTGGCTGCAGTTCTGTCGGGATCACCAACTCGAACCGAGCATGAGTCGACGAGGCAACTGTTGGGACAATGCCGTTGCTGAGTCATTCTTTAGTAGCTTGAAAAAAGAACGCATCAAGAAACGTATCTACAAAACACGCGATCTCGCCAGAGCTGATATCTTTGATTACATCGAAGTGTTTTACAATCGAACCCGACGCCACAGCCACCTCGGCGGCGTCAGCCCAGAGGCCTTTGAAAGGGCCTCATTTTGAGGGTCCGCAGTGTCATCAATACCGTGGGAAGTCCAAACCGCCCCAAAGCGGCCATTGGCGAAAGTTGGGGTAAACTGTCGGTTAGTGACCCAAACCGGACGCTCAGGCATTGTGCCTGGAACGTCTGCTTTTGCAGCAAGCTTCTACCTAACGCGAATGCGATAGGTGCAGATCACGCTCCGGCTCTATTCAGCATTACTGCTATTATTCAAGTCCGCCGCCGGAATCCTCGTTTCACCAGGAAGATACTTTGCCAGCCGTTCTGGAACTCGACGCAATAAAGCCCCTGATCGACATTCCGCAATTGATTTGCGAAATCGAGGTTGGCTTTGAGCTGTATTCCCAAGGCCAGGCAATGATTCCCCCCGTCGGGTTCCTGCATTTCGACGAACCGCCAGGTGACGTTCACATCAAGTATGGCGCCGTACCCGGTGACGACTACTACGTGCTAAAAGTGGCATCGTCGTTCTACAAGAACCCGGATATGGGCTTACCGGCAAGTGACGGTTCGATTCTGGTGTTCAGTCAGAAGACCGGCGAGCTGAAGCTCGTTCTGCTGGACAAGTGCTGGCTGACGGATATGCGCACGGCTGCTGCCGGCGCGGTAGCCGCGAAGCATCTGGCGGCGAAGAAGGTTGACTGCATCGGCATCGTCGGAACAGGTGTGCAGGCAAGGCTGCAGCTCGAAATATTGCAGCATGTGGTCGACTGCAGAAGATGCCTGGTTTGGGGCCGAGATTCGGCGAATGTACGAACAATGATAGAAGACGTGCGCGCGAGCGAGGGCATCCGGGGCTGGGCACTCGAGATTGGCGCGACCGATACGTTAGAAAGCCTGGTCTCGCAATGTAACCTGATCGTCACGACAACCTCGGCCAAAACACCGTTGATTCATGCGGGTTGGGTTCAAAAGGGCACGCATATTACCGCGATGGGGTCGGACGATTATGGCAAACAAGAGCTCGAGAGTACTCTGTTAGCGAAGGCCGATCTCGTAGTGGCGGACAGCGTTTCGCAATGCGTCGATCATGGCGAGTGCCATTCCGCTGTGCGTGACGGTCAGATCGAGAAGGGCGACATCCTCGAATTGGGCAATGTTATTAGAGATCCGGGTATCGGCCGAACAAGCGAGGAGCAGATTACGATTGCTGATTTGACCGGTATTGCGATACAGGACATTCAAATCGCCAAAATGGTCGATCAGCGTTTTCGGGCCAAAACCGAAATTGGACGGCGTGTATGACAATGTTGCCGGATTTTCGCCTCGAAACGCACTTCTCCAAGTGGGAGTTCCGAGCCCGCTATCACATGACCGCCTCGGATGCCGAGAGTATGTCGATGCGTGATCTGTTGGCGATGGCGACTCCGGAGGAACGCGAGGAATTTGAGGGATTATGGCTCGGCTATACAGAAACCTACGGCGCACCGGATCTGCGCGAGACAATTGCCTCGACATTCCAGACGCGCAGTGCCAACGAGGTGCTTTGCTTTGCGGGTGCGAGCGAGGGTATTTTTGCGGCGAATAATGTGATTCTCGACAGAGGCAGTCACGCCATTGTCGTTACGCCCAATTACCAGTCCCATGAAACATTGCCAGCAGCAATATGCGAGGCAACCGGCATTCCACTGGACCCTGATGACGGTTGGTCACTCGATATCGACCGGGTAGCCGCTGCAATACGATCAAACACACGGCTGGTTACGATCAATTTCCCCCACAATCCGACCGGCGCGATTCTCTCGCTCGATCGTTACCATGCGCTGATAGAGCTATGTCGCCAACACGGCATCTACATTCTGCACGATGAGATTTTCCACGGCCTGGGCCCAACGGGCACAGTCCATCTACCGTTTGTCGCGGATATCTATGAACGGGGATTGTCGCTGAATGTAATGTCGAAGTCCTACGGATTGCCGGGCATTCGGATAGGCTGGATAGCTTGTGCCGATCGCGATTTGCTATCAAAAATGGAGCGCATGAAGCACTACCTTTCGATCTGCAGTTCCGGCCCCAGTGAGCGACTGACGAAAATCGCACTGAATAATCGAGACAAGATTCTTGCGCGAAACTGCTCAATCGTCGATAAGAACTTGCCGAAATGGGATGAGTTTTTCGCGCGGTATCCTGACCTGTTCGATTGGTACCGACCGGATGGATCCTGCATGGCGTTCCCGCGCTACAAGGGAGCCGAGGGAGTCGAGGAATTCACTCGTGCACTGGTTGAGGAGAGCGGAGTTCTGCTGCTGCCGAGCACGATCTACCGATCAGAACTCGGCGAGACGCCTGCGGATCGTTTCCGGCTCGGCTATGGGCGCAAAAGCCTTGATCAGGGCCTGGCGGCACTGGACACTCATCTGCAGCGGCATCGGCATTAGTCG
>JAIBDF010000079.1 GCA_024679535.1 Chromatiales bacterium | reverse complement strand
GGCGGTTCTTCGGGCGGTTCTTCGGGCGGTGGAATGTCGGGTGGCTCGTCCGGCGGGTCCATGGGCGGTTCATCGGGTGGTTCATCTGGCGGTTCCATGGGTGGTTCCTCTGGTGGCTCCATGGGTGGTTCCTCCGGCGGTTCGTCCGGTGGTTCCATGGGCGGCTCAATGGGCGGCCAGGACATGGAAGGCGTAAGCACCGGGGCCGGCGGGGCCGGCGGGGCCGGCGCGATGGGTCAGGATTGCAGCGACGGTGGCATCTCCGGCGGTGGTATCGGGGGTGGTCTGGGCTGCGAAGACAGTGATTCCAGTGGTGACGGCGCGGGCGGCGCAGGTGGTGTAGGGCAATTCCCGGGTGGTGATGCCGAAAAGGCCGAGCAGCTGGGCGAAGAGCTGGACAAGTCGCTCGGCGACTTCGACGAGTCTTTGGGTGAAGAACAACGCGAAATCGCATCGGCATCGCGCAATACAGAAGGATTTGACACCGGCACCGGCGGCAACCAGGGTGGTTCCATCAGCCTCGGCGAGCAGTCAGCCGGCGCCATGGCGTCCGGTGGTAGCAGCGGCGGCGGTGGTGGTGGCGGCGGCGATTCCGCCGGCGAGGTCGGGGGTGGTCCACTGGAAGGCCTCGATACTCAGGAGATAGCGAAGCGTACGCCTGATGACATTGAGGCATTGATCGACGACGATATCGTTGCCAAGCAGCTACGTGAAGCTGCTTTGGCGGAAGAAGATCCGGAATTGCGCGAACGCCTCTGGGAGGAATACCGCAAGTACAAGGGCATGTAGGGAGATCGACCGGGCACAATGCTGAGAATAACGCTGCTATTCGTCGTGCTGTGCCTGCTGGGCACCGGCTGTACCGTCAATGAAGTGATCGTCGCAGATGAGACGGAGCTGGTTGTTGCGCAATCGCCTGTCGAGGAGTCACGGCTGCTGGATATCGGCATCGTGGAGTTCGAGCCGGGCCTCGACGAGGACAACAACCCGCGCAAAAGTGGCGTTTTCGAGGAGATTCGTCTCGCCGAGACGAAATACCTCGCCTATCACCTGAAAACGACCTTGCAGGGCACCGGACACTGGGGTGCGGTGCGGGTCATTCCCTCGCGGCAGGCGTTCACCGACGTCATTATCAGCGGCAATATCGAAAAGTCTGATGGCGAATTCGTCACCCTGAATATCTCGGTCGACGACGCCGCGGGCCGCCACTGGTTTAGTAAGGTCTACGAGACGCAGACCGGCATCACGTCATACTCGGAGCGGCGCGACAGGCGCCTCGATCCCTACCAGAAGATTTTCAACGATATTTCAAATGACCTGCAGGTATTCGCGTCGCAGATGATGCCTAAAGCGTTGGAACAGACCCGCCAAATTTCGGAGCTGAAGTTTTTTGCCGATATGTCGCCGCTCGCTTACGGGGAACACCTGCAGGTTGACGAAGAGGGTATCGTGTCAATTCAGCGCCTGCCGGCAGAGAACGACCCGACGGTTGGACGGCTGCGGCAAATCCGCGAACGCGATCGCCTCGTGGTCGATACCCTCAATGAGCACTACGCTAATTTTTACTATGGCATCGCTATTCCCTACCGAAACTGGCGCAAGGTGTCGCGCCAGGAATTGATCGCCTATCGGCAGGTTAAGCGTTCGGCTCGCATGCAGGCGCTGGTCGGTGTCGTGGTGCTGGCAGGTTCGCTGGCCGTTGACGCGAATAATTCCAGCAGTAGTCGTCAACGCCGCGTGAACCGTAGCCTGCAATACATGGGAATCTCAGAAGGACTGAACCGCATTGTCGGTGGCATACAGCGCGGTAGCGAGGCCGATTCTCATATCGATGCCATTGCTGAGCTGTCGCAGTCCTTCGGCGGGCAGGCTGCGCCCATGGTGGTCAGCGTAGAGGGACAGGAGCGTCGACTGACCGGCACGGCAGAGGCGCAGTATGAAGGTTGGCGCCGCATGCTCAAGGAAATCTACCAGGCCGAAACCGGTTTTTCGCAGACGGTCGACGTCGGCACGCCTGCCCGCGCTACCGAATACACCCCCGCGAAATAGAGCGCAGTAAGCAGCGCACAATGCTCGAACTCAGCAAAGGGAGCCAGTTAGCCGACAGGTATACGCTGGAGCGATCGCTCGGCAAGGGCGGAGAAGCGGAAACCTGGCTCGCCAGAGATCGAATGACCCGTGCGTCTGTTGCCCTCAAGATCGTGCCGGCGGGCACGGCGGGCAAGCGCCTGCGGGATGAGTGGCAAACCAACCTGCGACTGATGCATCCGCACATCGTGCGCGTATTCGAATTTCACGAAGATCAGGGCGCCGCGTTCTACAGCCTGCAGTACGTCGCTGGCGCGGATCTCGGAGTAATCGCAGCAAAACCCCTGACGGAGATTCTGCCGCCGCTGGGTCTTGTCGCGGACGCGCTGCGCTACGCACATGCAAAGGGCATCGTGCATCGCGACGTTAAAGCATCGAACATTCTTCTCGACCATAACGGTGTTCCGTACCTCAGTGACTTCGGTGTTGCCGCATTGGTTGGCATGAGGGCAGACGGCGGAACACCGGTTGCAGCCAGTCCACAGGCGCGCGCCGGGGAAGCCGCGCAGCCGTCAGACGATATCTACGCGCTGGGAGTCCTGCTGTACGAACTCGTTGCGGGTGCACCGCCATGGCCACAGGATGCTGATCCCGCGCCGCTGCAGGCGGCGCATGGGAATAATGTGCCTGAGGTTGTGCGTGATCTGGTCGCCAGCATGCTGGATAAGGACGCTTCAGCCAGACCGACTGCGGAGCAGATTGTTGAGATACTGCGAGCAGCCGGGTTCGCGCCCGGTCCGGCCCCTTCTCAGGTTGCCGCCCGCCCTGCGCCGGATGACGAACGAATCGAGACGGTCGCCGCGGTTCGGCCTGCGGCTGCAAGGGGCGCCGCAGCGATTCCCGATAGTTCTGCGGGTAAATCGTCCGGTATGAGTCCGCGGTCCATGCTGATTGCGCTCGCTGCGCTCGTTGGCGTATTGATGGGCGTCGTATTTTTGCTGCCTGATGCGGTGGAGGAGCAGAAAGGCGCCGAGCGAGGCGGAGCCGTTCCATCGTCTCCGGCGCAGACCAACGAGGCCCTGGTCGAATCGGATGTGCCGGGGAGCACTGGTGAACCGGGTATCGACCGCGTGACGCGCGACTACAAGCCCGAGAACGTGGCGCTCGACGGCGAAACGATCGAGTTCAACGAGAACGATGCAGACTTCAGCGGCCTCAATGATGACGGCAAGCTGCGTTACAACGTTGAAATGATCCTTGGTGAGTTGTTGTCAGACTTCGAAACTCTCGAGCGCCGCAGTGTGCAGCGCTGGGCGCAGGTACCTTATCGTCGTGCCAGGGACTTATATGCGCAGGGTGACGCGGCGTTTTTGAAGCGCAACTGGGCGGCGGCTGAAGTTCATTACCTTGACGCGCTGTCCGTTCTCGAGCCGTTGTTCGACCGGGTTGAACCCGAATTTGAAAAAACACTGGCGGCCGCAAAGATGGCGTTCGATGAGGGCGAGCGGTTAGAGGCACTGCGACTCTATGAACTGGCTGTCGCTATTACGCCGAACCATCCGGAGGCACGTGCGGGCCTCGAACGTGCACAAAATCTGGAAACGGTGCTGCAGCTCGTTGAGCAGGGGCTGGTCTTTGAGGAGGAGCTTGAACTGGACGCGGCCGAAGCGAGTTTTGCACAGGCAGCTACGCTCGACCCCAACTGGTTGCCGGCGACTGACGGTCTGGAACGGGTGCGGGCGACGCGGGTCAAGATGCAGTTCGATGCGCGCATGAGTGAAGGCCTTGAAGCCTTGGCGAGCGGCGACTACCTCGGTGCGCGAGCGGCGTTTCGCATGGCGGAGCAACTGATTCCTGGTTCGCAGGAACCTGCCGATGGCTTGCTGCAGGTCGATCAGGGCCTGCGGATGGGCAATATCAACACACTGGAGCAGGAGGCTGTGTCGCTGGAAGGCTCCGAACATTGGGATGCTGCTGCAACGACCTACGAGGAAATATTGAAAGTCGATGGCAATCTGGCATTTGCCATCGAGGGGCTTTCCGACGCCCGACGGATGAGCGCGCTGCACGAGCAATTGGATGAGTACATTAAGGATCCGGATCGACTGTCGGTGCCTTCCGTTATGCAGCGCGCGACGAAGCTGGTCGTGGACGTCACGGTTATGCCAGAGATCGGGCCGCGCCTGGCCGGCCAGCGCGACGAACTGTCGAGGCTGTTAAAGCGGGCGGCAACGCCTGTCACGGTAGCGCTGGTTTCGGATAACATGACGGCGGTTTCCATTTACAAGGTCGGCGTGCTCGGTAGTTTCGGTAGTACCGACCTTAACCTGCGACCGGGGACCTATGTTGCGCTTGGTATCAGGCCTGGATTCCGAGACGTGCGTATCGAGTTTCGCGTTGCGCCCGAGATTGAAATGCAGCCCATCGAGGTGGTTTGCAAGGAGCCGATTTGAGTTTCGATCATCTGTTTATAAGGGATGTGGAAGGTGAACGTCGGGTAGACGCGCCTGCACTGCCCCTGCGCGTCGGCACCAGTAGCGACTGTGAGCTTCGTTTGCCCGGGCCCGGCGGCGAGCCCGTTGCATTGCTCGATTTGCTTGATGGCATACCCTTTGTGCAACCGGTCGGCCGCAGTGCGGCGATGACGATCAATGGCGAATCGCTTGGAACCAGCCGCAAACTCCAACATGGTGACGAGCTGCAATTTTACGGCAGCCGCATTAACGTCCAGGTTGACGGGGAGCGCTTGTCGCTCGATGTGCGCCTGGAAGACAGCGCCTATGTGACTCGCCCACCGGACCTGCCGGACGAGGACCAGCTGCCTGATGATGAGGCGATCGCGCCGACAGCGTTTACTCGTGCGGTGGAAACGGCGGCCCAGCTTGAGAAGCACCGGACCAGTCCCCTAAAGGTGATTGTCGGCGTTGGGTTGGCTGTTCTCCTGCTGGCTTCCTACTTGTTGTTCAGTGCGAAATCCGTGCAGTTCGAAATTGCCCCGGCAGAGCCTGACGCCTTCAGCATTGACGGCGGCTGGTTTCGACTGCCCATTGGCGACCGCGTTTTGCTGCGCAAGGGTAACTACACGGTGGTTGTGGAGAAACAGGGCTACTACGAGGTTGCGCAAACCTTTGTAGTCGGTGATGAGCAGTCGATGACGGTGAGTCTGCAAATGCGCAGGAAGCCAGGCCGTCTGTTGGTTATCGCTGACCCTGCGGTCGACGCGCTGGTAACGGTCGACGAGGGGCAGGTCGGTAAGGCACCGTTTGGTCCAATCCAGTTGGAGCCGGGACCGCACTCGGTGACGGTCGAATCCGAGCGCTTCCTGCCATTCACTGGTGTTATCGAGATCGAGGGCCTGGATCTGCTCGAGCATTTCAGCGTGCAATTGGTGCCACGCTGGGCAGACGTGCGTATTGAGTCCGAACCTCCAGGTGCGAAAATCTTCAGAGGTTCCGAGGAGGTTGGCGTAACACCGGCAACGATCGAATTGCTTGAGGGCTCACACGATGTGGCGCTGTCGAAAGACGGATTCAGTGCATGGGATGGCACGGTTGTGGCCGAGCCCAACGTGGCCCAGCAATTGCCGCTGATTACGCTGGATCCTGCCGACGCACGGCTTATCGTCAATACGATTCCTCGCGGCGCCAATGTCACTGTGAATGGCCGCTATCGCGGGCAGTCCCCGATAACGCTCTCGCTGGCGCCCGAAGTTGACTATGACATCGGGCTATCGAAGGCTGGATACGGCGTGACGCGGCGCAGTCTGCGGCTTGAATCGAACGCATCGGAGTCGATAACAGTTGATCTGTCAGCGCGCCTCGGTACCGTAACGGTCAACGTGAGCCCGGAGGATGCGACGGTCTACATCGATGGTCGTGCGCGCGGGAAGGGCAAGACGACGGTGCGACTGACCGCAGCGCCCCATGCGATCGAGGTGCGCCGCCAGGGTCATGTCTCGTGGCGACGCACGGTGACGCCGCGCCCGGGTTATCCGCAAACACTGTCTGCAACGCTGCGGTCGCTTGAAGCCGTTGCGCAGGACAGCATCGCGAAGACGCTCAAGTCGCCGGCTGGCCAGACCATGCGGCGCGTGGAGCCCGCGACGTTTTCGATGGGGGCATCTCGCGCTGAAGGTGGGCGTCGTGCAAACGAGGTGATTGTCCCGGTGACTGTCACCAGGCCTTTCCTGATCGGCGTGCACGAAGTTACGAACAAGGAATTCGCCGAGTACCGCGCAAACCACGACTCGGGAACAAGCCTGCACCCGTCACTCGGCGCCGATAATAATCCGGTCGCCAACATTAGTTGGGCTGACGCCGTGCAGTACTGCAACTGGCTCAGTCAGCGCGAAGGACGGACGCCCGCGTACAAGGCTGAGTTCGGTGAATGGGTTCCTGTGTATCCGCTAACGGACGGCTACCGGCTGCCGACTGAGGCGGAGTGGGTCCTGGCGATTCGCTATGCCGGGCAGAAGCAGCCCTCCAAGTTCCCCTGGGGTACTAAATGGCCGCCGCCCGAGAAGTCCGGTAATTCTGCAGATCGCTCTGCGCTTGGGCTCGTGCCATCGATATTGCCCGCTTACGATGACGGATACGCTTCCACTGCACCCGTCGGTAGCTTCAAGGCGAATGCGCTCGGGATCCATGACGGAGGCGGTAACGTCGCGGAATGGGTAAACGATTTCTACACCGTGCCGACGCCCGGTCTAACTAAACCGATTATTGATCCAACCGGACCGGACCGTGGCACCAGTCATGTTGTCAGAGGATCCAGTTGGCGGCATGCGGGCGTCACCGAGCTGCGTCTCAGTTTCAGGGACTTCAGCTCAAAACCGCGGCAGGACGTCGGCTTCCGGATAGCGCGATTTGCAGACTGATACCGCGCGGTGCAAATGGCGACTAAAAATTCATGAGACAATCAGTTGCGGCCATGGTCCAAGGCCATAGCCGCTGCGATTAACCACAGGAGACAGGTACGTGTACCGTCTGAAACTGCTGATACTGTTTTCGTTCCTGGGAACGTCTGCGCTTTGGGGACAGGATGCTGATACCGGCAACGATACGCCCGAGACTGCCGCAGAGGAGACCGTCGCGGAAGAGGCCACTGAGCCCGAGAATGATGTGACTGATGAGGAGATCGAGGAACTTCTGGGTCTCGATGAAGACTACTCGGAAATCGAGGACGATGACTTCGATTTCTCAGAGGAAGTGCGAATCGAACAGTCCACGGATTTTCCGGTCGATATTTGATCGCCCGACTTATTGAGCATTGCCTATGAAGAAGAAGAACATCCCCGTTGAGTTTGTCTACCAGTTGTTCGCCTTGATCATTGCGATCATCGTCGTGCACGCGTTCTACGTGTCAGTCGTGCGGCCGAACGCAGCCGAAGTCATCATCGAGCAGAACATGCTGGCGGAAGCTGATCCGGATTTCGTGCGCGAACGCAGTGTCTGGGTGCTGATAAAGGACCTGGAGCAGGAATCCTGTTTCATACTGATGTTCTGGGCTTTGGCCATCATGGGTTACAAGGCCGCGAAAATTAATGCCGAAAGGAAGCTCCTTGACGTCGACCTGGTCCCGGTTCCGGAAGGGATGCGAATACTTCCGGAGGACACACGCGAGTTCGCGCGGCAGGTTCAGGCCCTGCCCGAAGATCGACAACAGATGCTTTTGCCACGTGCCCTTTTGAATGCCCTGCGACGCTTCGCTTCGACGCGCAGTATCCAGGATGTGTCGAGCAGTACTCACACGATTTGCGAATCGGAGGCCGAGCGACTGGAATCAGAGCTGTCAATGATTCGTTACATTTCCTGGGCTATCCCGTCGATCGGATTTATCGGCACTGTGCGCGGTATTGGTGAAGCACTGGCTCAGGCAGACAAGGCGGTGAAGGGCGATATCGCCGGTGTTACGCAAAGCCTCGGTGTGGCTTTTAACTCGACCTTCATTGCGCTGCTAATCAGCATTTTCCTGATGTTCCTGGTGCACCAGTTGCAGCTTGTGCAGGAACGGCTTGTCTTCGACAGCGAGACTTACTGTGATGACAAAGTCATTCGGCACCTGAAGTCGGACTGATACTGGACGGGACCCACTTGTGACCTTGCTCGCCGCACACCTTAATGACGCAGGCCTCCTGATTACGGATGGCGAGCGTATCCTGTGTCGCGAACCGGGATACGTGTTACTCAAGGACGATGGACTTGTAACGGGACGCGAGGCATGGGCCAGCGCAAGCCTTGAGCCGCGACGCACTCAGAATCATTACTGGGACGATCTGCGCACGGCACCGCTGGCGGATGCGCGCTTCCGGCACCTGACGACTGCCGACCTGGTAAGCAGACAACTCGAAACGCTGTGGCAACGCGTGGCGAAGCCGGGTGATCGGCTGGCGCTGGCCGTGCCAGGCTACATGAATACTGAGAATCTCGGACTGCTCCTTGGCATTGCGGCGGACCTCGATATCCCGGTGGTGGCGATGGTCGATGCGGCCGTGGCGGCAACGCGTCGCCAGTACAAGAACGCAGTGCCTGTGCACGTCGACCTGAGTTTGCATACCGCGATGCTGACACGCTTGTTCCAGGAAGGGCAGGCGCAGTATGAGCGCTCAGCCGTAGTGGATGAGGCGGGTATGCTCGACTTGTATGGCATCTGGCTGCGGATGATTGCCGAGTCATTTGTGCAGCAGTCTCGCTTTGACCCATTGCACACAGCAGAAACCGAACAGATGCTGCAGGATCGGATGCTCGACTGGCTGGCCAGCGCCAGCAGTCGTGAATCAGTTGCTCTGGAGATTGAGTATCGAGGCATAGCGCACCAGGCCGAAATATCGTCGCTCGACTTCGTGACCGCAGCGACCCCGGTCTACCAGAATATTGTGAGTAACCTGCGTGCTCTTTATCGTGCGGGAGAGACGCCCGCGTTGCAGCTATCGGATCGCGCGGCACGCATGCCCGGGTTGGCCGACACCTTGAAAGCCCGGGTTGGCGGCGCGGTATTCCTGCTTGAACCTGGCGCCACGGCGCGCGGACTGGTGCGACGCTGCGTTGAGAGCCGCCCGGGCAGCGCGGTAACACTGGTGCGCCACCTGCCATGGGACCAGTCACCGGTGACGGTTGATGTGGGTGGCAGTGAGGCAGCCGCGCAACCCACGCACGTATTGCTCGGCAATAACGCGGTTTCGGTCGGCGGCGCCGCTCTGGCATTGGGAACGCAGACATCCGAGGGCGAGCGCTGGCTGGATCTTGGGCCGGATGTCCCCGGTGTTTCGCGGCGACATTGTGATATCTGTGTAGTGGATGGCCAGTGTGTTGTCACTGACCATAGTCGCTACGGAACATTCCTGAACGGACATCGAATAGACGGTTCGGCGGTCCTGCAGGCTGGCGATGTCTTGCGCGTCGGTACGCCGGGTGTGGAGCTTCGCATGATTTACGTGGAGGCGGCACATGGCGCGTAGGCGCAGATCCACCGAGATCTTCAGCATGTCGTTCCTCGACTGCATGAGCTGTGGTTTCGGTGCCGTCATCCTGTTTTTCATGATTATCAACTCGCACGTGAATGCGACGACCGAGAACGACAACAGCGAGCTGATGGCCGAGACAAATCGGCTCGAGATCGAAGTGCTCGAGGGTCGCAAGAACCTTGCCCTGGCGCGTAACACCAAACAGAAACTGGAAGTTGAGAAAGAAGACGCCGACAGCAAGATCGCGCAGATCATCGCATTGATCCAGGAGCTGCAGGCCGAGCTCGATAAATACGATCAGGATACACTCGCCAAGATCGAGCGTGTCGAGAAGCTGCAGTCGGATATTAAATCGTTGCAAGAGGAGGTTCGGCGCCTTCTGGCAATTAAGACTGAGCAGGACCAAGCGGGTGAACAAATCCGTGAGTTCAAAGGCGAAGGCGATCGCCAGTATCTTACGGGTCTGAAACTCGGCGGCGAACGCACCTTAATTCTTGTGGACCGCTCGGCCAGCATGCTTGCCGACGCCGTGGCCAATGTCATCATTCGCCGGAACAAGCCCGAGTCCGAACAGTTGCGTGCGCGCAAGTGGCGCCAGGTCGTGGCAACGGTCAATTGGCTGACGACCCAGTTCCAGGAAGACGATCAATACCAGATCTATATGTTTAACAATGAGACGGAGCCGGTCATTCGCGGTACCGAGGGCGTCTGGCTCACCGCCGGAGACGGGCAACAATTGTCCGAAGCAATTCGCGTGTTGCGTCGTACAGTGCCGCAGAACGGTACTAACATGCACTCGGCATTTGCCGTTGCGAAATCGCTGTCGCCGCGACCCGATAACATCATTTTGCTCGTCGATGGCATGCCGACCATGGAGGCGGCGACCACGGACAAAACGCGGGTGGGTGCCAACGAGAGACTTAATATCTTTGCCCGTGCCACGCGTGAGCTCCCGTCGGGAATACCCGTCAATATCATGCTGTTTCCAATGCAAGGCGACTTCGCTGCGCCAATTTCCTTCTGGTCTCTTGCGCTTACGACGAACGGTTCTTTCATGACCGTCAGTCGGGATTGGCCGTAAGGACCTGCTGTTATGAGACGCCGCCGCAATATCGAAGCGTTCAGCCTGTCGTTCCTCGACTGCATTTGCTGCGGGTTTGGCGCAATTATTCTGCTACTCGTATTGAGCAAAATTTACGAGCCCGTTGTCATAGAAGAAGCCGAAGAGAATCTGGAACAACTGATTGCGCTTCTGCAGGAAGAATTGTTCAACCTGCGCGGTGAGTCCGTGATTCTTGATCGAGAACTCAAGAATGTCAGCCAGGATGCCGCTGCAAGTCGGACTGAACTCGCAGAGCTGCAAGGCGACCTTAATCGTATTCGTGGACAGTACGAGGCCAGCAGGCAGGAAGAGGAAGCAACGATCGACGAAGGCGAATTGCGCGTCGCCCGACAACGCCTGACCGAGGAGATGAAACGCCTGTTGCCGTACTACCAACGCAGCGAGAGAGACGCGGTGGCGGGCATTCCGGTTGACAGCGAATACATTATTTTCGTCATTGACACATCAAATAGTATGGTCAATTACAACTGGGGCCTGGTGCAGCGCAAGTTGCAGGAGGCGCTTGAGGCCTACCCGGAAGTGAAGGGCATCCAGATCATGAATGACGATGGCCAGTACATGTTTTCAGATTATGCCGGACGCTGGATTCCGGACTCGCCGGGTCGCCGGCAGGCGATCGTCAATCGCATGCGAACCTGGTTCGCACAAAGTGACAGTAATCCGGTGGACGGGATTCAGACGGCGATCGAAACGTTCTGGGCCGCTGACAAGAAAATCAGTATCTATGTATTCGGTGATGACTTTGCGGGCCAGATGAATATCGACCAGGTCGTCGCGACGATCGACCGGCGTAATCGGGTTGGTGCGGATGGCTCCCGCCGGGTACGCATCCACGGCGTCGGATTTCCCCGCGGTTTTCGTGGCAACGGCCAGATTCCGCGTTCCGCCAGTCGTTTTGCAACGCTCATGCGAGTACTGTGCGACCGCAATGGCGGCACATTCGTTGCGCTGACTGACGAAAATCGCTAGCGCCATTATTCGCCACAATTGATCGGCAGCTTTCCACGATAGCGTCGTTTCCGGCGCGCTATTCGATTGTGTAATGAACTCCGAAGCAGGCCAGTGGGCCGCTAAGCAACCAGGAGATCATTCACATGCGTAATTTAATCATTGCAATCACAGCAACTGTTTCCATCCTGTTCGCCGTCCCGTCACAGGCAGCGAACAAGAGTTCCAAAGAAGAAGCGATCGGCGTGGGCTCAGGCGCGCTGGTTGGCGCGCTCGCCGGCGGCCCGGTCGGCCTGATCATCGGTGCAGCGATTGGTGCAAAAGTCGGCGACACGATGCATAAGCAGGACGAGCGCATCGATGGCCTGCAGATTGCGGTAGCAGGTTCTGATAGTACGGTCGTCAAGCTCGAGAACGACATCGACGCACTAAGCGGCGAAATCGACCGCCTGCAAAACGTCGCCCGTCCGGAACTTCTCAGTCTGCTGCAGGCCGGTATTGCCATGGACCTGTTGTTTCGTACGGATGAAGCGGTGCTCGCTGACATGACGGCCGATCGCCTCGCACAGCTGGCCGGCACACTGGCAGGTATGACGGAAATCCATATCCAGCTCGACGGCTTTGCCGATGAGCGTGGTGATGCCGACTACAACCTTAATCTGTCCGAGCGGCGTGTGCAGTTCATTCGCGATCAATTAATTGCCGAGGGCATTCACCCGGATCGCATCAATGTAAGCGCCCACGGCGAGTCGGCGGCGCAGGACCAGACACTTGACAGCTATGCGCTCGAGCGTCGCGTCAGCGTCAAGCTGTTTATCGATAATACGCCGTCGCTGGCGGCCAATCCTGACACATCTTCCCTGTGACTCATCTGAGTCTCCGCCTGGCCGGCCCTGTAACGGGGTCGGCCTTTTTTTGTTACTGTCTGTGTCCTTATCCGACGTGGAATTTCACATGCCTCAAGAACTCGCGGAACGTCGCTGCAAACCCTGCGAAGGTGGTACGGAGCCGCTGACACCAGAACAGGCCAGGGAGTTGATGCGCGCGCTGCACGCCGACTGGTCGCTAAGCGAAGACGGCCTGAGCATCGCACGCAGTTTTCGGTTTCCGGCTTACGACAAGACGCTCGAATTTGCGAATGCCGCGGCGGGAGTTGCGATTGCCGAGGATCATCATCCGGTCCTGACGCTCGCCTATGGTAGCTGCGCGGTTAGCTACACGACGCATTCGATCAACGGGCTTTCCGACAATGACTTTATCTGCGCGGCGAGGACTGACCGGCTGGTGGACGCAGCAGCGTGACTGAGTATAAAGATATCGAAGCAGCTGCAGGCCGCCTTACTGGCGTGGCGGTTCGTACTCCCCTGCTCAGCAATCGACAACTTGATGACCTGGCCGGGGGCAGGGTGCTGGTGAAACCCGAGTGCCTGCAGGTGACAGGTTCGTTCAAGATTCGTGGGGCTTACAACTTCCTCAGCCAACTCGATCCCGACGAGGCCAGGCGCGGCGTTGTCGCATTTTCATCGGGCAATCACGCACAGGGTGTGGCAGCAGCTGGCACGATGCTTGGGATCCAGGCAGCGATTGTCATGCCGGAGGACGCACCGCGGGCCAAACTCGAGAACACCAGGCGACTGGGTGGTGAGGTCATCACCTACGATCGCTACACAGGCGACCGCGAAACTATCGCCCGCGAACTCGCCGCGCAGCGGGGTGCCGTGGTGGTGCCGTCCTACGATCATGAGTTCATCATCGCAGGGCAGGGTACCGTCGGACTTGAGATCGCACAGCAATGTGCCGAACTTGGCATGGAGCCGGAGCAGGTGCTGGTATGTTGCGGTGGCGGTGGTCTGATTGCCGGTACGGCAATGGCGCTGAAAGCGAATTACGCAAACGTTGCAGTGCACCCGGTAGAGCCGGAGGATTTTGACGATACGGCACGCTCACTGCGGTCGGGCAAACGTGAGCATATTGATTCGTCCGCCCGCTCGATATGCGATGCGTTGCAGGCCCACTCGCCCGGAGAAATGACATTTGCCATCAATGAGGCGTTGCTCGGAAGGGGGTTGATTGTTAGCGATGCCGAAGTCCGTGCCGCCATGCGTTTTGCTTTCGCCAATCTTAAGCTGGTGGTTGAGCCCGGGGGCGCGGTCGCGCTTGCGGCGGTCCTGTCAGGGAAAATCGACACACAAGGGAAGAGCACTGTCGTTGTGATCAGTGGCGGTAATGTTGACGGTGAAATGTTCGCTGAGATCCAGCGGGCAGCGTCAGGCTGAACTGAAACTCGGACGGCGCAGCAGTGACCGACGAACTTTGGGCTGGCGATTGATCGACGTGACCGATGTCGAATCACGGCGACGTTCCGGCCAGGCTTCCAGCCAGGACACGATTTTTTCGATCTGTTCGACATCCTTCTGCACGCGCGACGGCTGCATCTCGCAAAGCCCGATGCCCTGCTCGGCGGAATGCACAAAATTCTGGCTGTCCCGCAGGACGGCAATGATAGGAATTCCAAGGGAGTCGAGGAACCGCATAAGTTTTGCAAAACTCTTGGTGTTCTTGCGAGTGCGATTTGCCACCACCGCGAGCTTGCGATCGCGGCGATCGACTTTGGCGACGAGAAGCAGGTCGGCAATGCAACGCGACGCCGCATGGATATCCATCGTCGATGGCAACACGGGTACGAGGATGCTCGTTGAGTCCCGGGTGAGTTCGCGCAGGTCGTCGTGGTTAACGCTTGCAGGCGAGTCAATCAGCAGGTTGACGGTGTCGTTCGGCACCCGCAGTTGCCAGCTGCGAGTTGCCTGCATGGACTTCTTGTATGCGGCGATGCCGTGGATGGCTGCCAGGTCGGCGGGGCGTCGCTCCAGCCAGGCCATCGTCGAGCCTTGCGGATCGTAATCCATGATGGCGGGCGTTGGTCCGCGTTGTGCATAGGCGGCTGCCAGATTGGTCGCGAGCGTCGACTTGCCACAACCCCCTTTGGGGTTGAGGATGACAATCTTGTTCAGTTTGTCTCGTCTTGGCGTTATCAGCATGTCAGTCTGGTTTCCAGTAATTTCACATAATACCTCGGAATCGCTCAGGATTCTCCTTTCGCCCGTTACGATGTCGTCAGCGCGGCCCAGGTTGTATCGATGGTGGCGTCGACGACCCCATCACCGTTCGAGTCAATCTCGATCGTCACGTTGATATTGTCGACGGCCGTGAGTCGAGCCGATGAGTTATCGCCCTCGATAAGCAGCGCACCTGAGCTTGGGTAGTCAATGCCTTCGCCCACAAACGTGACTGGTGTCGAATACCGGACGATGCCTGCAAGTTGTGTGCTGTCGAGCGTGCCGAACATCGTCAGCGTGAAGGGAAATGTCTGCAGCTTGCCGTCGACGGTCTGGCTCGATGAGTAGGCGCTCAGCGTCTCAGAGCTTGCATTGGAATCGACGGTCATCGAGGTTCCCGAAACACCTGCGAAGATAGACGGGGCGTCCATTGTGTCGAGCGTGACGGTTACGTCGCCATGATTGGTAATCGTGTCTGTCGCCGATACCACCTGCAGGTTGGTCACAACGGCATCCAAACTCAATCTATACAGGCTGGTCAGGACATCGCCCGTGAATTCACGCACGGTGAAATCGATGCTGCCGTCGATCACTTCGCCGGCGCCGTCGTCGCAGAGTTCGTAAACCGTCCGAAACGTGTCACCGACCGTCAGGGTCAGTGGGTCAGCGACGTCCCCGGTAATGGTCACGATGCCATCGCTCAGGCAGGGAGTGACAATTGGCTGGACTGGATCCAGCTGTGTGACGGTGACCAGGGAACCGCCGGCCTTCTGGAGCACCGAGGCTTTTGCGAGTCCGTCCGGCGCTGTCGCTGACAGCCCGAGGCTTCCGCCGAGATCGCCAAAATCACCGCTGGCGATAGCCGCTTCCCAGGCAACACGCGTCACGTCTGTTGCGTTGGCCGAGGTGATGGCAAAGGTCGTGGTCGGCGGCTGCCCAGCACCTAACTGGTCGCTGCTGCCGCCACAGGCTGCGATCATTATCGCTGCACTTAGGACACTCAGGCGTGCAAGATTCATGGGCTAACTCCGGAAAATATTGACTTTCAGGACATCAGTGTACGCGGTGACTGCCAGCGCGCTGTGATCGCCCTCACAAAAGGACGACCCTTATTATGTCTTATGGCGGTGGGTTCTGAGGAATGCGTTGGCTTCGTGCAGCCATTCGCAGGTGTCGCAGTCACAGTCCCGGTCATGGTCGGCGGTGTCGGAACACTCCCTGTGCACATGGGTTACGGCCGCCTGCAAGGCAGCCAGGAGGTCCGGGAGCGGGGTGTCAGGTGTTGGCTCCCGACGATTCCGGTTGAGCCAGCGGCAGGCGCTGCCAAAGCGACAATCTGCGCAGCAACGGTCGTCCAGATCGGAAG
>JAIBDF010000134.1 GCA_024679535.1 Chromatiales bacterium | reverse complement strand
GCACGAGTTTATCGCCTTCAGCTCGATGTCATTGCCGCTGCGGTCAATCTCAACGACCACGACCGTGCACGCACCGCAGTCACCTTCGGCGCAACCTTCCTTGGTGCCGGTCATGCGCAGGTCCTCGCGCAGGAACTGCAGGACCGTGCGCGTCGGGTCGGCAACTTCCGTTTCAACAAGGCTGCCGTTCAGTATGAAGCGAATGCTGTTCGCAGACATGTTGTCAGCTGCCCCGGTACGTCGAATACGACCAGGGTGAGGCCAACAGCGGCACGTGGTAGTCCTCGTCCCCATTGATAGCAAAGCGAATCACGACCGTATCGAGAAACGCCGGCGTCCCAAGTTCAACATTGCGCTTGCGAAAATAATCGCCGATATCGAACTCGAGCTCATAAGTGCCCGTGGCCATGAGTTCGTCTTCAAGCAGGGGATACGGTGTCCGTCCATCCTCGTTGGTGGTGACGCTCGCGATGAGTTCACGCGAACTGCCAACCAGGAACAGACGAATGTCGACGTTCTGCGCCGGACCGCCATGAGTTGTATCGAGGATGTGTGTCGTCAAGCGTCCCATCGTACCCCCTTAGCGGGCGATTAGTTCGTCGCGCCGCCTTCCCAGCGCCTTGAGGCGGCGACTGTCGAGCACGTCGGCAAACCGTTCAGCAAGCAGGATATCGTCGAGTGCGGCCAATGCGTCTCGCCAGCCGTCGCTGACCGGCACGCTCGCTCTCGCGAGGTGGGGCGGACGCCCTTTCGCGTTCTTGAACGCACGGTCGTGCTCGACAAGAATCAGCCGCCAACCGGAAGGATCGTAAAGCATGCGCTGGAGACTCCGACCTTCGTTGTAAATCAGGGTATCGAAGACATACATTGCCTCCCACTGCAGCGGCAACTCGCATTGCGCTGAGCCACCTTTTCCCGACGCCGAGCGCTGCTCCTCGTCACTGGTTTTTTCGGGAAAGAATTGCAGCGACCCTTCGGTTTTACCGACCTTGCGGCGCACGGTGACGGGCACCATATCGAGTCCCAGCAGGCGATCGAGGCGGTAGGCGGCAATGTCCGGGAAAAACCCTCTGCTGCTGCGCTTGCTGAAGATCGCGGACACCGTGTGCGTATTATCGGATACGTCGACCAGCGTACGACCCGCCTCTTCCCTGGGCGGAGAGACGATCTCGCCAGTCGCGAGCAATTGTTCCAGAGCGTCGGCTGACAGGGTTCCCGACCGCCTGCCAACGCGGCGCGGATGCGCCATAGGCTCATAGGGTTCGGTGCCGGACTGGTTGAAGACCCGCAGCTCATCACCTTCCATGACGAGCGCATTGCCGCTGCCCTTGTAGTAGAAATTAAGCATCCCGGTATCGACTTCAATCACGCGACCACCGAAGCGCTGCAATACCTTGCGCGTGGGTGTGGGCGTATGCCCGACCACGACCCGATCCGCACCAATTGCGTCAAGCGATGCCTGCAGTCGGTGCCCTTCGATGATCTCGCTGCACGCAATGTTGCCGCGGTACCAAAGCGGGCCCTCAGAATGCAGTACCGGTGCGTCGCCGAGTTTTCTCATGGCAGCCACGGCGTCGAGCACCGCCTGCGAAGCGTCGAGAGGTGCCATGTATTCCTCGAGAATTTTTTCATGATCGTAAAACGAGTCGGTGGGAAGCACTACCTCCGCTTCCGTCAAAACTGCGAGGGCGTTGACGTAGTCCACAAGATCCTGCTTCAAACCGCGGTTGACGCCGTCCAGCCCAAGGTCGGCGACTTCGGGCGGCAGCCCGCCATGAACGAAAGCGGTGCCGTTAACCACGGCAATCACGTTCTTCTCAAGCAGCCATTTGCCATAAACGCCGTTGGCGCCGAATGCCTCACGCAGCGCGAAATAGCCTTTCGGGTACATGCTGTCAAAGCGCTGCCGGTTCATGCGGCCCGGACCGGCACGATCCTCCCACGCGCGGAACCAGCGATCACGCTGCGCACGTGTTTCGTCGTCTGCGAATGCTTCGTATTCGGATTTACTGACGTAACGCAGGTCGCCGATCAGGTTCATCGACTCGTGATTGCCGATCAACACCTGAACCTTGCCGCCAGCCGCCTCGGCCTCGCTTTCGATCCGCATGAGCAGGTCGAGTGCGTCACGGGATCGTGGTCCACGATCCAGCAGGTCGCCGACAATGACCAGGTAGGATGCACCGCCTGCCCAAGCAAGATCCTCATCCAGGATGCCGACGTGCCCCAGTGTCTCCACCATTGCATCGTACGCGCCGTGCACGTCAGCGATAGCGACGACCCGTTCCACACCATCCGCGCGCCAGTCACTGGCATGGGATCCGGTCGCCAGAAGCGCTGGCAAGAGAAGGACAATTATCGAATTGCGCAGGGCTATAAACACGTTCCAATGTCCGTTGGGTATGGGTCGTTCAGTGTAGTGGCTGTGCTGGACTTTGACCACCTGAGCAGACGACAGATCAATAAAAATGACGATGCCGCGAGCACTTTTTTGCTACTGGCACTGACGCTCGGCACAACCGCGAGTAGCGCAACCACGGCTGTCAACGCAGCACCTCTGTTTACCAGCAATGACCTTCTGGACGCCACTGAGACTCAACTTCAAGAGATCATCCGTCAAGGACAGCGCGTTTGCCGGCTCGAAAAAGATGACGAGAACACCGAGTTCGCGTGCGTCATCGAACACAGAAACCAGGTTGCCCGGCGTATTGGCCTGAAAGTCAATGCAACGCCATCGACTGAAGTCAGGTTTCTCGATGGACCCCATACACATCTGAGTTCGCTGCATCAATTCCTGATTGGCAATACCGATTTTTCACCGATACGTGCCGCGCCCGGAGAGACCTGCTGCCACAACTACGTCTTATTTGGCGCCAAGGAGGGAATCTATGATCTCGTCACGTCGAATGAGTCCTGCCGGCAGAAGACCCACAAGGAGACCCTGCGCTTCCTTGACGGGTTTTACCAAATCATAGAAAGCCCGAAGTTGGTCCAATCCCAATTGGTCAGTAAGTGCGTTGGCCCCGATTAGGGCAACCAGTCGGAAAGAATCTTGGCCAGGCGCGGATGGATGTAATAACCGATCGAGCTGTGCGGGTTTGATTTCCCGTAGCGAACGGCCAGGTTAAATATGCGGTAGTCGTGCACCGCACTCACTCGTTTCTGCACCATCATTTTCTTGAAATCGTCGGCCAGGGTCGTGTCATGGCAACTGTAATCGTCTTCGGCCGCCAGGTTGTGCCATGAAATCACGTTGCTCGGGAAGCGGTTTTCGTCTCGCTCTTTCGCTCCGAGCAGGCGCTTTTGCAGCGTGCGGTCACCGAGCGGCGAACCAAGCGTCAACCATTGATCGACCTTGTGTTCACCGTAATCTTTATACGTCTCGGTGTCATTCGATAACTCCCAGAGGACATCGTAGGCGACCACGCTGCCGGTGCCGTGCGTCACGAGCATGATATTGTCGCCACGATCCATGAGCGCGCATAACTTTTCGCGCAAGCGCCTGCGAGCCTCCTCTGCAAACTCGAGATCGTTCAGGTACGCCGCGAAGTCTTTCGCAATTTTGCCCAATACGGGCATGCGAAAGCCGACCGCGCCAAGCAGCGGTGCACTGACATCCATGAAGAACTCAGGCAACGCGGACTTGCCCGGCAGCTTATCGTAGGCGCGAATCCCAAACCTCTTGCGCGGGGCTATCTCGCGCAGGGCTCGCAGTGCATTGTGCCGGTCACCGACATCGAGACTCTCATCGTAGGTTTTACCTTTGCGCTGCAGGACGTCTGCGTTCATGTCCCCGTACCACGCAAGGTCAATCGATAGCTGGTCGAAACACTCCACGCAGTCGGGAAAATCTCTTTCCAGGCCCGCGCGCATAGCCGTTGCCGCCAGCTTCAGATACGCGGCCGCCGCTGGCTTGAAATCCCGTCCGTGGATTAACAGGATGCTGCGGTTTTGCTGCTCTTCTTCAGTCATCTTTTCCGACGAACTCCTAGTACTCGTCCTCGCCGGCATCACGGCGCGTCAGCATCGTCAGGAATGGACCGGCGAGCGTCTTGCCATACTCCAGTTTCCAGATGACGAGCGTGGCAAGCACAAACGTAAACGAAATAACCGCCGCAATACTGACGGCACCAATACCCGCGCCGAGACCAATGCCGATCGCCACGAAGATATACATTGCGTCCGACGGCTGGTCCAGTGTAAAGCGAAAGCGGACAGCTGCAACCACACCGGCAAGGCTAAACGCGAGCGCGATACTGTTGACGACGATCATGGCGATGCCGCTCACGACGACCGGCAGAATGATGATGGTCTGCAAAAACGACTGGTCGATACGCCGGGCACGGCTCGTGATGAAGTAGGCCCAGGAAACCGGCACGGTGACGATCACCGCACCTATGGAGGCAAGTAACAGTCGAATCGGTGATGACGGAGAAAGCAGTTCCCGTTCCGCCCGCGTGTATATCGGCTCGAAGGTGTTCATATCTGACGCCTGAAGGTCATCAACACCGCCCACCGGCAGGTACTCCGCCAGCCCCGGATACCGTCTGAGCGCGAACACAACCAGGAAGACCCAGAACGCGTAATACATCAGGATCAACGTGAGCGGAATCAGCAAACTTCCCGAACGTCGCATCGTCTTATTCCCCACCCGACCAGTTGTTATTGAGCGTCATCAGCCACAGAAGTTCAAATAGCATCTGCACCCCGACCAGCACCGCATTGTTATGGCGTCACGATACCGGCTAATGCACGACTTCGCCATATCAATTAGCTGCTGCGCGGTGGTAGGCTATGCGCCGTTTTCATTCCACAGACAGGCTCAACATGACAGACTCGGTCCAGCTTCTCGGCATTAGCAACGCCATCGTCGATGTGCTCGCACACGTAGATCGCGACTTCCTGCAGACCATCGGCGCAGAGCCGGGCTCAATGACACTCATCGACCAGGATCGTGCACACGAAGTCTATAACCAGATGGGGCCCGCTACCGAGATGTCCGGTGGCTCGGTCGCCAACACGGTGGCTGGATTCGCCAACCTCGGTGGTTCAACGGCATACATCGGCAAAGTCCGGGACGACCAGCTTGGCCGAATTTTCAATCACGACATGAAATCGCTTGGGGTGGACATCCGTCTGCAGAAATCGGCCGATGGCGCCCCTACGGCACGCAGTCACGTACTCATAACCGATGACGGTCAGCGCACAATGCAGACCTACCTCGGCGCCTGCCTCGAACTCGGCCTTGCGGACATCACGGAAGACACGCTCGGCTCGCCGAAGGCGATTCTGCTCGAAGGCTACGTGTGGGACATCGCGGAAGGCCCGGCCCTCGCGCGCAAGGCTGTCGATATCGCCCGTCGCAATGGCACGGCGGTCGCCCTGTCACTCTCAGACTCGTTTTGCGTGGAACGGCATCGTGATTCCTTCGAAGAGTTCGTGCGCGATGGTGTCGATATCGTCGTTGCCGACGAGGACGAGGTAAACGCCCTGGTCCGGACCAGCAGCTTCGACGACACGCTTACGGCGCTGAACGATTACAACAACCTCTTTGCGATCACGCGCTCGGCAAAGGGTTCGGTCATCGTCCATGGGGATGAAAAGATCGTGCAGGCCGCAGCCGGTGTGGAAGCGATTGTCGATACAACCGGTGCCGGTGACGCTTATTGCGCCGGCTTCCTGTTTGGCTGGGCCAACGACCTGCCGCTCAGCCAGTGCGCACAGTACGGGACGCATTGCGCGACCCAGGTCATTCAGCAGCTGGGCGCTCGCATCGAACCCGGCCTTCTCGACGGATTTGAAGTTCGCTAGCCGGAGCCCAGATCCACCTCGTCGACGATACCAACGACGATGGACCGCACCGGCGCGCTGGCGTCTTCGAGAATCTGCCGCGCACCGCTGCCCTCATCGAGGATCAGGACCGTCTCTCCTCTGCCTGCACCGATAGCATCCATGGCAATGAGGTACGCACCCGTGGGTTTACACTGCTGATCGAGACGCTCGGCGAGCAGCAGTTTGCGGCCATCGACGACTGGATGATGAATGGTCGACACGACGTTGCCTGTGATGCGGCCGAGTATCATCGTTCCAGCTCCTTCTTCGTGTAGTTCTGCACCTCGTCAACGAGACCGACGATGGCATCATCGACCGGGACGAAGGTCGGATCCAGCGTAAGCGCGGCTTCACGGCTCGCGACCCAGTAAATAACCTGGCCCGGTCCCGCCATGCGCGTGCCGTCCGCACACACCAGCGGCTCCCCGTCAGCCTCGCCTTGTCTGTCGAGCGGCTGCACCCAGAGCAGCGGAGTCGCTGACAATTCGTCAACGAGCATTGCCGGTACAACCGTGCCAATCACGCGTCCCAGGAGCATGCGACTTCCTCCGGATATTCAGCACCTGATGGTTCCCACGCGGTACAAGATTCGAAACGAGTACCCTGGTCAAGGACCGCGCGCAGATCGGCATCGAGTCGTGGCAGGAGTGTGCGAGCCAGTAATTGTCCACCGGCTCGCTCACTGCAGATGTCGAGTGCTGTTTCGACATCGAACAGATCGCCACTCATCAATGCCAGGGCGCGCCCACCAAGATCGTCGCCGAGACGAATTTCTGAAAGTACAACGGGCGTGCTCTTCACAGCGCCGTCAACGGCGGCGAGCAGCGCGGGCGAAGAGTGCGTTTCGACGACGGCCAGGGAGTCGCCCTCTACCTTGCGCCGATTACCGAGCACCGCGTCGTGCAAAGCGGGATGCACGTCACCAAGAAATACTTTGTCACTCAGTACGCTGCGACTCTCGCCTACCTGAGTCCCGGCCGCATACGCTTCTTCGGTGCTTGCGACACTGCCGCCGATAAGAATGAGGAAACGACCCGGATGAATGGTGCCGCAACGCAATAATGCGATCGGCGATCGCTTGACCATGACATCGCTCGCCAGGATGCCGGCGGCAACGGTCTCAAACTCCAGTAACGCGATGGCTCCGTGTCGCTTCTTGTTCGGCACCTTGATTCTCAGACGATGCGAAAGTGATCGACCATGACACAGCGTCGCAACCGGCTAAATGCAACAGGCCCGGTAAGGCCCTCCCCGGTCGGGCTTGCAATGGTGAAACTGGTGGGGCCTTCGCCCCCTTCGCCGAGCCCGGCGAAGAACGGACCATTCTTCGTGAAAATACTGGTGTTGATGGTTCGCGCCATGCGACTCAGGGCATCGATATCGCGCGAGTACATGCCGGCAGAGTGCCCATAGCCATGCTCGGCTTGCTTCGCAAGATCGATTGCCTGATCAACATCCGGCACGGCGGTGACGGGCAGGACCGGCATCATTTGTTCAGTCCAGATCAGCGGATGGCCATTCGTGACGCGCGCGACAATCAATCTCGGATCACCCTGCGAGGCAATGCCTGCGCGGGCGAGTATTTCGCTCGCGTTCTTGCCGATCAGGTCTTTCTGCACGGTGCCGCGCTGCCGTCGTCCGGGATACTCGCTGAAAATCACGTTGGTGACTTTGTGCAACTCGCGCTCGTTCAGGACGCGCGCGCCATGCCGACCCATATGTTGCAACAGGTCATTCACAATGCTCTCGACCGCGATCACTTCCTTTTCATCGACGCATACGATGTTGTTGTCGAAAGACGCCCCGGCAATGATGTTGCGGGCGGCGAATTCGAGGTCGGCTGTCGCATCGACCACGACCGGCGGATTGCCGGGTCCGGCACAGATCGCGCGCTTGCCACTGGTCATCGCCTGCCGTACCACGCCGCTGCCTCCCGTGACTGCCAGAATGCGAATCCCCTCGTGCCCCATAAGTTCCTGTGCCGACTCAATGGTCGGGTTGGCTACTGCGGTGACAAGGTTTGCCGGTCCGCCTGCACGCGTGATGGCATGGTGCAGCAGCCGCACATTG
>JAIBDF010000159.1 GCA_024679535.1 Chromatiales bacterium | reverse complement strand
TGACACTGACTGCAAATACCGGTCAGTTCGCAGCAAACGACTAAACTAATGGGGCTCCTGTGGTCAGAATGCAGGACAGAATCCTAATGGAAGCATGGCGTGTACCCACTTCTTGTGCTCTTGCTCTTTGCTGGCGTTGCCACGGCGCGCGCCGAGCCGCCGCTGTTTGTCGAAATTCCGGATCATGCGACCGCCGTCGATGGCGGCCTGTCGCGCGGTGTGGCGTTCGGCGATGCCGATGGCGACGGCGACGCGGATCTTCTGGTTGCCAATACCATCAATTACCCGGAATTCCTGTACCGGAACGACGGTGACCGATTCGTTCAGGTGATGGAAACAGAACCGTCCCTCGCGGGTGGCTACACGGAGGGCGTCAACTGGGTCGACTTCGACAATGACGGTGATCTCGACATCTTCGCGGCCCGCACCCAAGGCGCCAATAGCTTGTACCGTAACGAGGGTGACTGGACCTTTGTTGAGCAGGACGTCGGGGATCTGTCCAACGATCGCTCTTCGAGCTCGATGGCTTGCTGGGCCGATCTCGATGGCGACGGTTGGCTCGACGTCTTCGTCGTCAATCGTGGCGGAGAAATTGACGCGCTTTATCGTAACCTCGAAGGACGCTCGTTCGCCCGCATTGATAACAACGTTGCTTCGAGAGCGGGTGGCGACGGCCGCAGCTGCGTATTCGCCGACTTGAACGGCGACCGCAACCCGGATCTCTATGTCGGCAATTTCGTCGACTCGTCGACAGAAACGCCAACGAAGCAGCGTAACTATCTCTATTTCAACCTGGGCGATTTCCGATTCACCGAGATCCTTGAAGGCCATGCGGTCGAATCACGTGCCCTCACCTACGGGCTATCAGCCACTGACGCAGATAATGACGGCGACCTCGATCTGTTTGTCACCAACATCAGCTCCAGCGACCACAATCACCTGTACCTGAACAACGGTGACGGGACGCTGGATCTGCACGACGCCGGCCTGTTCACGCCATTCAGCACGCCATCGAAAGGCCATACCTGGGGCGACTTCGATCTGGACGGTGATATCGACGTTGCGATTGCCAATGGCACGGAGGGCACCGAGCATATTCACAACGAACTCTACCTTAACGATGGTGCTGCGAATTTTGCCGCCGTAACCGGGGAGACGTTTGTCACGAGCGCGCAGATATCAGCGGGAATCGCATGGTCCGACATC
This sequence comes from Chromatiales bacterium, assembly GCA_024679535.1. GTDB lineage: Bacteria > Pseudomonadota > Gammaproteobacteria > Steroidobacterales > Woeseiaceae > UBA1847. The sequence continues at coordinate 4,935 of JAIBDF010000159.1, read as the reverse complement.
GACGCTGACGGCGACCTCGACCTGTACGTCGCAAACTGGGGTGACGGTGACGAGGATAACGTCATGTATCAAAACCGTGCTCAGGGTACGTGGCTCAAAGTCAGTTTGACGGGGTCGGAATCAAATCGCATGGCAATCGGTGCCCGAGTGAGTATTACGACGCGAATCGCAGGGCTACCGAGCCGACAGGTACGCTGGTTGGGAACAACGACGGGTTACGCGAGCCAGAACGAGTCTGTCGTGCATTTCGGCCTGGGCGGAGCAACGCTCATTGAACGTCTCGTTATCGACTGGCCCTCCGGCCAGCGCGATACGCTCGAGGGTATGGCCGCAAATCAGCACCTGCGAATTAGCGAGGGAGAGACATGATCCGGTTCACACTGAACGACCGCGACTACGAGTATTCCGGCGATGACGACACGCCCTTGCTCTGGGTGCTTCGTGACAGCGCCGGACTAACCGGTACGAAGTACGGCTGCGGGACCGGACAGTGCCGTGCCTGTACCGTCCACGTTAACGGCCAGGCTCGCCGTGCTTGCGTTACTTCGATCAAATCCGTAACCGGACAGACTGTCACTACGATCGAGGGCCTCTCGCATGATGCATCGCACCCGGTCCAGCAGGCCTGGCGCGAGACTAATGTTGCGCAGTGTGGGTACTGCCAGAGCGGCCAGATCATGGCGGTCGCGGCGATGCTTGAGCGGCGGCCCGCGCCAAGTGACGAAGACATCGATCGCGAGCACAGGAATATCTGTCGATGCGGCACCTATCCGCGCATTCGGAAGGCCATTCACCGGGCAGCAGAACTGTCCCGGAAGGAGCCGGATAATGAGTGAACTCAACCGGCGGGACTTCGTAAAACTCTGTGCCATCACCAGCATGGGCCTGGTTATCGGTATACCTGTGCCCGGTCGCGCGGAAGTGACCGAAAAAGAACTGCATCCGCTGATCAGGATCAACTCCGGCGGCCAGATTATTATCTACGCCCAGAACCCGGACATGGGTCAGGGCGTGAAGACCGCCTTGCCGATGATCATTGCAGAAGAACTCGACGTTGACTGGGCGTCCGTCAAGGTCGAACAGGCACGTTGGGACCCCCGGCTGCAAAACCAGTTCTCGGGAGGCAGCCTGAGCGTCCGCCTGAACTACAACACGATGCGGCAGGCTGGCGCGAGCGCCAGGGCCATGCTGTTGGCCGCTGCGGCTGATCAACTCAACCGGCCGATTCAAGAGCTTGAAACACAGCGCGGCTATGTCGTCGACCCTTCAGGTAATCGCCGACTCTCTTACGGTGAGCTCGCTGAGGCAGCCGGTGCCCTCCCCGTCCCCGACGCGCCCGATCTTAAGAACGTGAAGGACTTCAGGCTGATCGGCACATCCGTGGCCGACGTTGACCTCGATGCGATTAACAGCGGTCGGCAACATTACAGCCTGGACCTCAAGTTGCCGGACATGCTCTACGCCGTGGTGAGGCGTTGTCCTCACGGTGACGGCCAGCCCGTTTCATTCGACGCCAGCGATGCCAGGACAATTACCGGTGTCGTCGACTTCCATGTGCTCAGGAACACCGACCATGGCGGGCGCATCATCCTGCCCAACTGCCCGAACTTCGTATCGGGCGTGGCCGTGCTGGCGACGAGCACCTGGGCCGCCATGCAGGGAGCCGAAAAACTGAAAGTCGAGTGGCAAATGCCCGACTCGCGCGATGACTCGGACGAACTCATGCACCGTTTTGAGCAGGCGCTCGACGCTGAGGCCGAGATCGTGCGGCAGGACGGTGATGCAGCATTTGGCGATCTGGAGAACAGCATCGACCTAAATTACCGCCTGCCCTTCCTCGCACACATGCCAATGGAGCCGATGAATTGCACCGCGCACGTTAGCGGAAACCGAGCCGAAGTCTGGGCGCCCACGCAAAATCCGCCCATGGCCGCTGAAGCCGTGGCAAAGGTCCTGGAAATCCCGCAGGAGAACATCACGATCAACGTGATGCGCGCCGGCGGCGCCTTCGGGCGACGCTACTACGCAGACTTCATTACGGATACCGTATTACTGTCCAGACAATTCGGGCGACCCGTAAAGACCGTCTGGTCCCGTGAGGACGACGTGCGCCATGGGTATTTTCGTCCAGCCAGTGTGCAGCGCGTCAGGGCGGCAACCAGCGCGGGCAAAATCAGTCACTGGCATCAGAAGGTTGTCAGCCACCCGCGGCAGGTCTACCTGGAACGCGATGGCTCTCCGGCTGAAATAGGTAACTACGAATTCCCCGCAGGTTTCGTGCCCAACCTTTTATTTGACTATGTATCCGTTCCGGCGCGTGTACCGCTTGGGCAATGGCGTGGTACCGAACACTCCAGCAACGTCTTTGTCGTCTCCAGTGCCATCGATGAACTTGCTCACAAAGCCGGCATTGACCCGGTCACATTCTGGCTCAACCTGGTTGGCGACGAGCAGTTCGTGCAGGTCAGGGAGGACTTCCGCTTTGATGCGTCTCGTCTCGGGCACGTCATCAAGGTTGCGGCCAAAAGAGCACGTTGGGGCACGCCATTACCCTCCGGTAAAGGACGCGGCATCTCTGTCAGTTACAACCAGGGCATCTGGGTTGCAGAAATAGCCGAGGTCACAGTGGCTGACGATCGTCTCAAGGTCGACAGAATTACCTGCGCGATCGATTGCGGGTTGGTCGTTAACCCACAGGGAGCGGTCAACCAGGTCGAAGGTGGCATCGTCGACGGCCTGGCCGCCGCACTGTACGGAAAGATCACGGTCAGGGACGGCATCGTGCAGGAAAGCAATTTTCACGATTACCAATTTTGCCGAATCGACGACATTCCGGATATCGACGTCCACTTCGTCGACAGCGATGACTCACCAAGAGGTCTTGGTGAGGGACCACTGGCTCCGGTTGCGCCGGCCGTAACAAACGCGATATTCGCGGCTACCGGGAAACGAGTTCGAGAACTGCCGATCCAGCTTTGAGGGCGAACGCTCAGGAGAAAACTGGCAATCATTATCTCGGCGCTCACGCTGAGCGTTGTACTCGACACAACAAGTGCCGATGGCGTTGCTGCCGCTCGGGCATGTGATGCGAGATATAGACCGGTTGCGATAAATCAGGCCAGGGGGAGAGTGGAACCACCGACACGCAGATTTTCAGAGCGCTAGATATCTGATTTGCATCGCTGTGTAGAACGATGCACAGCTCATTCACGCAAATCTCACGCAGCCCGCCTTTGTCCTATTGGTGCAGACCTTCGGCTATCTCGTCGGGTTGAACCTCGAGAGAATACTCGAAGAAGTCCTCGCACATTTGAAGCCGTTTGAGGAAGACCTTGGCCTGTGGGTTTTCCGACTGCAGCAGCGCTTCCCTCAACGCCCTGCTGTCCTCGATCAGCAGCCGGATCTCGGCCTCGTTCAGCGAGGGAGCGACCTGTAGCTGCCCGCAGATGCGATCGAACTCCGCCTTGAGATCGCTCCAGGGTGAACCGAGCCAGCTTCTCGTGGCTAGCTTCTCGCCGACCGCCTCGGTCTCCACTTCCGAGCCGACGGCCGGCGGCATGGAGAAGGGGTGCGCAAGCGGCGCGATCACGAGCCATGCGATGAGGAGCGCTCGCCGCATGTCAGTACTTCATGCTCGGGTGGCACCCCTTGCAGTCGTCGATGGGGAAGGCCACCTTCATGTGACAGGCACCGCAGAACTTGTCGTCCAGGATGTGCTTCATCAGGAAGTGTTGGGTCCCCTTCTTCTCGATCGCAAAGATGTCCGGATGGCAGTTGGAGCATTCGAGCCATTGCATGTGTTCGTCGTGGGAGAATTGAGCGGGGGAGATCATCGACCAGGCCGCAGGCACCTCGAATTCCTGGTCGTAGGGAATCGGCTCGAAATCCGGCTCGAGGATGCTCTTCTGCGGCTCGATCAACCCGCGCCTCTCCGCGTCGACCCAGTCGATCTTGTTGCCGTAATCCCCCTTGGGGAGATTGAGAGACTCGCGGAACTTCTTGAAAGACTTTTCTTTGTCGGCGCGACCACCCGTGTGGCACTTCGAGCAGTTCTTCCTCGTGTGCCCGAACGCCGTCTCGCCGTCGTGGCAGGCGGCGCAGAAGTGGCCGCTCCTGTGCGCCTCCTCGGAGATTCCCGACCCGTTTGCCTGCATCGCAAAGGGCAGCTCGAAGTGGCACACACGACAGGTGTAGAGGGCGCGGTGAGACCAGTGTGAGAACACGACGGCATCTTCCCCCGCCTCGCGTGTCGCTTGGTCGATCACGACCTCCCCGTACTCGTGGGGGGGCGGCAACGGGGGGAGAGCGAAGAACCCCTGTTCCGACTCAGACACGACGACAGTGCACGACGCGACCCAGACGAGGAACAGGAGGACCAGTACACGCCTCCGCTGGCTGGGGCCCGACACCTCGATCCTCGCCTACAGCACGTCTTCGGTGTGACAGAGCCGGCAGTCGGTGTTGGGGAAGGCCACCGAGCCGTGACAAGCGCCGCAGAAGCTGCCGTCGAAGATGTCCTGCATGTCGTAGACCTGGGCGCTCTTCCGGATCGGGAAGATCTGCGGATGACAAAGCTCGCAACCGCTCCAGACGGTATGCTTCTCGTGCGAGAAGATGATGGACGGCATCCCGGGAGCATCGACCGTGATCTCGCTTTCCTCCCGTGCCTGGAGGCTGCCGCGGTCGATGGATATCCCTTCGAGATAGTCCTTCAGCTCGACCAGACCCTGCTCTTCCGCCTTGAGCCAATCGACACGGTTGCCGAATCGTGACCGGGGAAAATTCTCGACGAATTCGTAGAAATCGTACTCGTACTCCACCTCTTTGCCGCCCGAGTGACAGCGGGCGCAGTGCCGGATGACGTCACCGTTCTCGGCCGTCTCTTCCTGGGCAAACGCTTCGGTCCCGTCGTGGCAGGCGCCGCAGTAGAGCCCG
>JAIBDF010000106.1 GCA_024679535.1 Chromatiales bacterium | reverse complement strand
ATACTTTTTTACGTTTTCGCGACGATTATGTTCGGCGCCGCGCTGGGCGTGATTCTGTCACGCAACCCGGTGCATTCGGTCATGTTCCTCGTCTTCACGTTTTTTAATGCGGCAATCCTTTGGTTGCTGGCTGAGGCCGAATTCCTGGCAATCGTGCTGGTGCTTGTCTATGTCGGCGCGGTGATGGTGCTGTTCCTGTTCGTCGTCATGATGCTCGAAGTAAATATTGAAGCCGCTAAGCGGGGACTGACGCGATATGCACCGCTTGGCATAGCGCTCGCGCTGGTCATGGCCATCGAACTGATCAATGTTATCTGGTTGGGCAATCAGGCACAGCAGTCGACTTCGGGCTTTGCGGCAACGCCGGAGGGCTACAGTAATACCGAGGCGCTCGGCGCGGTGCTGTACACCGAACATGTGTATGCCTTTGAGATTGCTGCCGTGATCCTGTTGCTGGCGATCATCGCGGCAATCACGTTGACCATGCGTAAACGACCGGGTTTGAAAGTACAGAATATTGCCAAACAGGTGTCGGTACGCGCGAAGGATCGCGTCCGTGTGGTGAAGATGGATGCGGAGAAGAAACAATGATCGGGCTGCAACACTACCTGACGGTTTCCGCGATGCTGTTCGTCCTGAGCATCGTCGGCATCATTATTAACCGCAAGAATCTGATTCTGCTGCTCATGTGCATCGAACTCATGCTGCTGGCGGTCAATACCAACTTTATCGCGTTCTCCCGTTTTCTCGGTGACGAAACCGGGCAGGTGTTTGTGTTCTTCATTCTGACTGTCGCAGCTGCTGAAGCCGCGATTGGTCTGGCCATTCTCGTTGTGCTGTTCCGCAATCGGCGATCGATCGCCGTGCAGGAACTCAACACGCTGAAGGGTTGATATGTACAACTACTACCTGACCATTGTACTGGCACCGCTTGCAGCGGCGATCATTGCCGGCCTTGCCGGCAAGCAGATCGGTCGTGCCGGGGCCCATTGGGTCACGATTTTCGGCGTCGGTATCTCCTGCGCCTTGTCGTTACTTGTCCTCAAGAACATGTTTTGGGGCGGGGCTCAGGCTGAGAATATCAGCGTCTACCTGTGGGCAGTTACAGATGGCCTGCACATGGAGGTGGGCTTCCTTGTCGATCGCCTGACGGCACTTATGATGTGCGTCGTGACTTTTGTATCGCTGATGGTGCACATCTATACGATCGGCTACATGCATGAAGACCCGGGATACCAGCGGTTTTTCAGCTATATCTCGCTGTTCACGTTCTCGATGCTCATGCTCGTCATGTCCAACAACTTCCTGCAGCTGTTCTTCGGTTGGGAAGCGGTCGGTCTCGTGTCGTACCTGCTAATCGGTTTTTGGTTTAAGAAAGAAACGGCGATCTTTGCAAACCTGAAGGCTTTCCTCGTTAACCGCGTTGGGGACTTTGGCTTCATCCTTGGTATCGCGGGTGTGGTCATGTTTACGGGTTCGCTCGACTACGCGACGGTGTTCGGCAGTGCCGAGTCCGTAGCAGGCCAGACGCTTGAAGTGCTGCCGGGCAGTCCCTGGAATGCGATGACGGTCATTTGCATCCTGTTGTTCATTGGCGCCATGGGTAAGTCGGCGCAAGCGCCGTTGCATGTCTGGCTGCCGGATTCGATGGAAGGTCCGACGCCCATTTCCGCATTGATTCATGCGGCCACGATGGTTACGGCCGGCATCTTCATGGTCGCGCGGATGTCACCGCTGTTTGAGCTGTCAACAGCTGCCCTTGGCTTCGTCATTATTATCGGTTCGGTGACAGCGTTCTTCATGGGTCTGCTGGGCATCGTCCAAAACGACATCAAGCGTGTGGTGGCGTATTCAACGTTGTCGCAGCTTGGCTACATGACGGTGGCGCTCGGTGCATCGGCTTACAGCGCCGCTATTTTTCACCTGATGACACACGCGTTCTTCAAAGCGCTGCTGTTCCTCGCGGCCGGCTCGGTCATCATCGCAATGCATCACGAGCAGGACATTCGCAAGATGGGCGGCATCCGCAAGTACATGCCGATCACCTACTGGACGTCGCTGGTTGGCTCGCTGGCATTGATCGGATTCCCGGGCTCATCAGGGTTCTTCTCGAAGGATCTCCTGATCGAGGCGGTGAAGGAATCGCACTGGCACCACGGCGCTACTGCAGGTGACCAGCTGACTTACTGGATCGCCTACCTGAGCGTCTTGCTCGGCGTGTTTGTCACGGCGTTGTATTCGTTCCGCATGTTCTTCCTGGTGTTCCACGGCAAGGAGCGCATGGATGCGGAAACGAAGTCGCATCTGCATGAGACGCCTGCAGTGGTGACGGTACCGCTGATCCTGCTGGCTATTCCCTCGGCCGTCATCGGCTGGTTTACGGTCGGCCCGGTTCTTTTCGGCGACTACTTCGGTGACGCTATTCAGGTTCAGTCAGCGCATGATGTTCTCGCGCACATGGGCGAAGCATGGCACGGCAGCCTGGGTCTGCTGACCCACGCATGGCAGACGCCGGTATTCTGGCTTGCGGCTGCTGGCGTGTTCGTCGCCTGGTTCCTGTACCTGAAACGTCCGGATATTCCGGAGACGATCAAGGACAAGGTGTCACCGCTCTATAACCTGCTCGATCGCAAGTATTACTTCGACGATCTTTATATCAAGGGCTTCGCCGCGGGTGGCCGCAATCTCGGCAAATTCCTTTGGCAGAAGGGTGACGAGCTCATTATCGACGGGATCCTGGTGAATGGCACCGCCAAGGCTGTCGGCCGACTGGCGGGTGTCATGCGCCAGATCCAGACCGGGTATCTCTATACCTACGCTTTCGCAATGATTATTGGCCTGACGATGTTACTCGGCTGGCTCATCTGGCTGAGGTAAGACGGTGCTCGCGAACTATTTACTGAGTTTTCTGATCTGGTTCCCGATCGTCGGTGGCCTCGGCTTGCTCGTTATTGGCGATGGCGGCGATACCCATTCGTCGCAAGCGAAGCTAATGCGCGTCGCAGCACTCGCCTTCACGACGATCACGTTTCTTGCCAGCGTCGCTTTGTACCTGGCCTTCAATAATGCCGAGCCGGGCATGCAGTTTGTCGAACGGGCCCCGTGGGTAGAGGCGTTCAACGTCTGGTACTACGTGGGTGTTGACGGTATTTCTGCGCCGCTGATCCTTCTGACGACCTTTATCACGCCACTCGTCGTCATTGCGGGGTGGGATTCCATCAAGAGCCGGCCGGCGCAGTATTTCGCAGCGTTCCTGATTCTTGAAGGCTTGATGATCGGTGTGTTCAGCGCGCTCGACGGCCTGCTGTTCTATGTGTTCTGGGAGGCCATGCTGATCCCGATGTTCCTGATCATCGGTGTTTGGGGTGGTGAGCGCCGCGTCTACGCGACTCTCAAGTTTTTCCTCTACACGTTCCTCGGTTCGGTACTGATGCTGGTCGCATTCATCTACCTGTATCTGCAGACCGGTGGGTTCGATCTCTTCGGCTTTATGAATGTATCCATCGGGATGACAGCGCAGAAGCTGATCTTCCTCGCATTCCTTATCGCCTTCGCGGTCAAGGTGCCGATGTGGCCAGTACACACCTGGTTACCCGATGCGCACGTAGAGGCACCAACCGGTGGCTCGGTCATCCTGGCCGCGATCATGTTGAAAATGGGCGGCTACGGTTTCGTGCGCCTGTCGCTGCCAATCGTGCCGGACGGTAGTGCGTATTTCTCGGGGCTCATGATCGCGCTGTCGCTGATTGCCATTGTCTACATCGGCTTCGTCGCGCTCATGCAAAAAGACATGAAGAAGCTGATCGCATATTCATCGATCGCGCACATGGGCTTTGTGACGCTGGGCATGTTCCTGCTGTGGTCGATCGCCGCGGATACCGGGGCAGGTCTCGGCATGACCGGCGCCATGGTACAGATGATCTCGCATGGCCTGATTTCAGGTGCGATGTTCCTGTGCGTTGGCGTAATGTATGACCGGATGCACAGCCGCCAGATTGCCGACTACGGTGGTGTGGCTAACACGATGCCTGTCTTTGCGGCCTTCATGGTGCTGTTCTCCATGGCGAACGCGGGCTTGCCCGGTACCTCGGGTTTCGTGGGCGAGTTCATGGTCATCGTCGCCAGCTTCAAGGCGAACTTCTGGTATGCGTTCCTCGCGGCAACGACGCTGATTCTCGGTGCTGCCTACACATTGTGGATGGTGAAGCGTGTGCTGTATGGCGATGTGGCCAACGACAACGTCGCGGAACTCACGGACCTGAACTCACGCGAATTCATCGTGCTCGCAATACTGGCGGCCAGTGTGCTGCTGGTCGGACTATGGCCGGCGCCGTTGGTTGACATGATGAACACGACGATCGAACAGCTTATGCAACAGATCGCCCAATCGAAGCTCTGACAGGTCTTGATATGAACTTCATGGATTACATAGCAGCCGCACCGGAAATGACCCTGTTGGGTCTTATCTGCGTGGTGATGATTGCCGACCTGTTTATCGAGAATGAGAACCGCATCGTCACGTTCTGGCTGAGTATGGCGTCACTGCTTGTCACCGGCGTTGTACTGTTTGCCACCGCGCCTGAGGCAAGAACAGTGGTCTTCTACGGTGCCTACGTTAGCGATCCTCTGTCGCAGGTATTGAAGCTCGGTGCTGTCGCCCTGGTGGGCGTGTCATTCCTGTACGCACGCGATTACCTGCGAGCCAACGATCTGCACAAGGGCGAGTACTACCTGCTGGGCCTGTTCGGCCTGCTGGGCATGATGATCATGATGTCGGCCAATAGTCTGCTGCCGATGTATCTCGGTCTTGAGACACTGGCACTGTCAATGTACGCATTGGTGGCTATTGACCGCCACAATGTGACGTCGGCCGAGTCAGCGATGAAATACTTCCTGCTGGGCGCTATTGCGTCAGGTGCGTTGCTCTATGGCATTAGTTGGGTCTATGGCGTCACAGGTTCGCTGCAGTTCCACGAAATTGCTGCGGCGCTCAGCGCTGATCCGGGACTGAATAACCTGCCTCTGTGGTTTGGCCTCGCATTCCTGATCGTTGGGATCGCGTTCAAATTTGGCGCGGTGCCGTTCCACATGTGGCTGCCAGACGTCTACGAGGGCGCTCGCACGCCGGTCACGCTGTACCTGGCGACGGCACCCAAGCTGGCGGCTCTCGCATTGCTGTACCGGGTGCTGGTCGACGGTCTTGGCGGATTGCATGATACGTGGAGCACGATGATCATGTTTATCGCCGTGTTATCGATTCTCGCAGGTAATTTCATTGCCATAGCGCAGACCAACATCAAGCGCATGCTGGGTTACTCGACGATCTCGCACGTCGGGTTCATCCTGCTGGCGGTCTATACCGGCACGCAGGAAGGCTACGCAGCGGCGCTCTTCTACACGCTGACTTACGTTGTGGCGGCTGCAGGGGCATTCGGTATAGTCATCCTGCTCAGCAGGCGAGGGTACGAAGCCGAACTCCTGAGTGACTTCAAGGGCCTCAACGCGCGCAGCCCGTGGTTTGCTTTGATGATGCTGTTCCTGATGTTCTCGATGGCCGGCGTTCCGCCGTTTGTTGGTTTTCTGTCGAAGCTGTACGTGATCAGTGCCGTTCTCGAGATCGGCGGCATCGGACTCGCCGTGATGATGGTGCTGGCGTCTGTGGTCGGCGCTTTTTACTACCTTAGAGTCATCTGGTACATGTATTTCGAGCAGAACGAAGACCAGGCCGTGCTGCAGGCGAGCACCGAAACGCGCCTCGTGCTAAGCCTTAATTCGATCGCCGTGCTGGCGCTGGGCATCGTGCCGGGTTGGTTGCTGGCTCTTTGTATTCAGGTCATCGCCTAAGACGGCTTAGTAGCGGCCAAATTCCTCCACCGCATCGACCATTGCGAGGACGTTCTCTGGTGGTACGTCGTTCATGACCGTGTGGACGGCGCCGAGCATAAATCCGCCGCCGGGACCCATGATGTCAATCACACGCTTCACTTCCGCGCGGACGTCGGCGGGCGTGCCAAACGGCAAAACTCGATGGCTGTCAATGCCACCACAGAAAACGATATTCTTCCCATGCCGTTTCTTGAGTTCGGGCAGATTGGACATGGTGCCGGCCGACGTCTGGATGGGGTTGAGAATATCGACGCCGATTTCGACAAAGTCGTCGATGAGCGGTGCAACGTCGCCATCGGAGTGAAACAGAACCTTCGCTTTCGTCCGCTCTTTGATAAAACTGATGAAATCCGCGTGAATCGGTTTGAGCAGTTCGCGATACATCTTCGGCGAAATCATCAGGCTTTCCTGCGTACCAAGATCGTCACCGATCTTGATGATGTCGACATGGTCGCCCAACTCGTCCAGGAAGTGACCCATGAGCTGTTTGCAGTAGAGCGCTATCCGTTCCATCAATGCGCGGGCGAAATCGCCGTCCATCGCCATATTGAGCAGGAAAGTCTCCATCCCTTGCATTGCGTAGGCCCGTTCGAAAGGAAATAGCAGCCATGGGGTTGCCAGGATGGCGTACTCGTTTTCCTCGGCCAGCAGTCTGGCAGTTTCTCGGACGTGAGCAACGCGACTGGGATCGCTCATGTCCGGCCAGTCGGGGTAGGACTCGAGTTCTTCCAGCGTTCGGGCGTCCTGCAGCGGGTGGACGCCGGGAAACCACTCACCGGGCGTGATCTCGAACTGTCCGCTGCCCCAGGAGTCGATGTAGTTGCTATGAGGGGCGCGTTCAGCGTTCCGTTTGCGGACTGCCTCCGGCTCGAGGTCCAGCGCGCCGCGAACGTCACTGTGCAGGCGACGCATGGTTGCGTCGTCTATCAGGGCAGTGCCGAGCTCCGGCCAGTCGTAGAGGTACTCGTCGGGGGCGTCGATTCCGGCGATTTCCTTGATGCCGCGGTAGGGTTTCATCTTGATTCCGGTCGCGTTGCTGACCCCAATAACGACCGGTACACGGTCAGGTTCTTCGTGGTTAATGGCGGTTAGTACCCGTTGGCGGGGCGTGAGCGGCATGTCACATCATCCGATTCAAAGTATTGTCCAAATATCCTTTACAAAGGGGGAGGGTGCCATTAGTATCCTCCACCTACTGATGCGGGGTGGAGCAGTCTGGCAGCTCGTCGGGCTCATAACCCGAAGGTCGTAGGTTCAAATCCTACCCCCGCTACCAATATGAAAAAGGCCGTCCCCATTTTGGGGGCGGCTTTTTCATTTGCGTTATTGAAGCAGGGCTGGGTTCTGCGAAGCTGCCCGAAGGGCGAGGTGCAGAATCCGCTGAGTCAACGGGCGAGGATCGACCCTAGGGAGACCGAATCAATCCTGTCCAACCTTCCAACTGACGATCCGCTCACCCAGCAACCTGATCTTCATTAGCACTGCATAGACAACGTCAGGAAATATCTGAGCGCCAAAATATCGGAAAGGCCTTATCTGTATTGTTGCTTCCGGCCTGGAACCGTTTCCGGTGTCTAGAACGGCTGCGTCCAGTTTGCGTACCAGATCAGTCCGCGCCTGTCGTGGATGTTCTCGCCTGCTGTATCGTGTGTGAACGGCGGAGCTGCGTCCGTGCAATTCTGGCAGCCGAAGCGAATCGTCGCGTCATGCAGTCGCTCGAGGTGGAGCGCATATTGCAAATCCAGCGTCGTGTGACTATCCACGATAAATGGAATGTCCGATTTCTCGCCGTCGACGGGCAGGAACGCCATCCAATTTCGGTAGTGCCCGGCGTAGTGGACAGTGCCGCCAAGATCGTGGCGCCCTGTCCGCCAGGACAAGTTCACGTTGCCGCGATTCCGCGGTATGGGCCCGTCCCAGTACCAGCCGGCTCTTGAATATTCGGTGTACCCGAAGGCCTCCGGCAAGACGACTTCCCACCTCGCTGTATACGTGTAATCTAAACGCAGACTGACATCGTTGCCGCTGTTGGTTTGCCACTCGTAAGCGACATCGACATCCCAGCCGTCGGTGAATTGCTGCGCCAGATTCTGGGTCGTGTACTGCACGCGCATGATGCGGCCCGGAATTCCCGCGGCCGCTTCCTCAGGAGTTTGCGGCGCCCGCTCGACGTAAGGATTCTCGACAGGCAGGTTGTCCAGGACGAACTGGCCTCCGACCCAGTAAATCTTGTCGTCGTAATCGATCCGCCAATAGCCGACGTCGATTGTGAGGTCCGGCGCGAACGACGGCTTCCAAATCAGGCCGGCGTACCAGGACTCGCCCGTCTCGGGTTGGAGCTCAGGATTGCCTTGGTCCAACACGTCATAAATGGCCGGGTTGCAGTCGACGTCTAGGCCAGTTGCTTCGCAGCGCGGCGTATCAATAAAACGGCCGAGGTATTCCACCGGGTTCTGGTAAAGGTCGAGGAAGTCGGGGGCATGGAAAGACGTGCCCCAAGAGGCTCGCAACGCGATCTGCTGGACGGCTTGCCAGCGCAGGGCGATCTTGGGATTGGTCGTGTCACCGAAATCACTGTACTTCTCGTAACGGGCAGCCAACTGCAACTCAAGGTTCGTGACTACCGGCAGGCCCAGCTCGGCGTATGCGGCTCCTATTTCCCGATCGGCATGGTCTAGCAAGAAGTCGGCGCTGCGCCCGGCAATCAGGCCCTGCGCACTCACCTCATCGGCAAACTCTTCGAGTTCCTGGTACCGCCATTGTGCCCCGATGGCGATTCCAACTGGCCCACCGGGAAGTCTTCCAAACGATCTGCTCGCCGTGATGTCAACGGCTTTCTCGACCGAGTCGCTGCCCTCGATCGTTGTAATCGCGAAACCGTCGATTACCGCCGGGTCGTTCTCGGGCATCATGCCGAACGGATTGTAATACTGGTTCTGGTCGGGTCCGCCTTGGCCCATTAAGGCTGCCTGGAACTCCGGGAGCAGTATGCTGTTCAAGTGCAATTTTCCAACGCTGTTCGCGCTATCCAGCAGGCTTGTGCTCCAGCTCCACTCGCCCATGCTGCCCTCGAGCCCTAACGCGACTCGATACTGATCCGATGTCGCATCCTTCTGGCGTGGCCCCGCATCCATCACCCGGTACCAGAGCTCGCCGTCGGTGCCCCATGGGTTGTTCGGATGATCGGCCGGTACGAACGGGCGGCCGAGAATCGTGTCGAGCCACGCTCCGGCGACGGGCGTCTGGGCAAGCCCGCTGAAGCTGTCCTTGTGACTGTAGAGTATGTCTGCGAATAGATGGACGCCGTTGTCAAAGTCGTAACCGGCTTTGACGCTCGCACTCGCTCGCTGCCGTTCGATGTGCATCATGTCAAAAGCGTTGTAGTTGAACCGGCACTGCGATTCGCCGGGCCACTCCTCCCACGTCATCACGTTTGAGATGAACGGGTCCGTGCCGCATGCTGAGTCTGCATGCATCGTAAACGTGTCGTAGCGCAGGAAGCTACCGGGGGAACTGTTGCCCGAGCGGAAGTTGTAACCACCGATCGCAGTAAAGTCCGGGTCTGCTGAGTGCTTCCTGTCGCGGTTATAGAGAGGCTGACGGTCCTGGTAGAAGGCGCCTAGCATGTAATAGAAGCGTCCGTGCTGACCGCCATGAAACAGGTTAACGTTCCATTCGGCATTATCGCCCCGCGACGTCACCTGGTAACCGCCCGTTACCTCGGTGCCGACGAAGTCCTTGCGGAGGATAATATTGACGACACCGGCCACGGCGTCTGCACCATAGATCGCAGAAGCGCCGTCTTTTAGAACCTCGATGCGCTCAACAGCAGACATCGGGATAGCACTGACGTCGGCAAACGGGTCGCCCCACATGGACTGGCCGTAGGGCGCGATCCGCAGTCCGTTCACCAAGGTCAGTGTCGAGTCGGCTCCGAGCCCGCGAAGATTGAATTGGGATGCCTCTGGGACGCCCGTCGCATATTGTCCCCAGGACTCATTCAACGTCTGGTGACTCTGTGGAAGGTATCGCCCGAAATCGGCGATATCCGTGACCCCTAATGCTTGGAGGTACACGCGATCGAACACAACGACAGGCTGTGGCCCATCGTTGTCCGCACGTTTGATGCGGGATCCCGTGACAATAATTTCTTCGACGTCCTTGTCGTCAGCTTCGCGTTCCTGGGTTTGTTCTTGTGCCCACGCTGATGGATAGAGAATAACGCCCGCGCATAACAACAGGAGCATTCGGTGGATAGTATTTGTGATCATGCCTGCAACCCCCTTGACCAGGAGCCCATGGCAGGACCCCGGTAATGGGGGAGGCTAGAGTCGAAGGTGCAGATCGCGGCGCGCCGAAGGCCATCCTCGCACCGGCTAGCAGCGGACGGCTGTATCCTCCCTAGTTAAACCAGAATGGCCGCACGACGCAACAGGCGTCAATACGTATTGCTCACAGTTTCTTATCTCGCCGAATGCAGACGAGCCGTTAGGCTATAATTGCAGACAATCGCGGCAGCGGCGGGAGCGACCGTGCGATGGTTCACCGAACTCCGGCGCCGCAATGTTTTACGCATGGCGGCGTTGTACGTGGTGGCGGCCTGGCTGGTGATGCAGGTGGCCGGGGTGTTGCTCGACCTTGGCGCGCTGGCCGAAGAACTCGGGCTGTGGGT
>JAIBDF010000138.1 GCA_024679535.1 Chromatiales bacterium | reverse complement strand
GGCTTTTTCTTGCGCCCACTCTTCATTTCCGTGAAACGGTACAGGGTGTCACCCATTGCTTCGACGGAATGCCTGGCCAGGTAGTAGGCGTCACAGGCGCTGACAGGTTCCAGCGTCAATGTGTTCAGAATCTGCCTGGTCTTGCTGCCATCGAGCGCGTGTATCGCGGCGGCGACAGCCTTCTTGAAAACAGCTCCGTTGAGTTTGCTCGGTTTGCCGAGTCCGACCACCGCCACGCGTTTGGCCCGGACCCCGGATACCGCGGTGAGGATCGTGCAGCGACCCGGTGCGCTGGAGAGGTCTCCGGATTTCATCAACGTAACCAGATGCCCTTTGCTCGCCGCATCGACGTCGGCTGCACCAGCGCCAAGCTTGTTACGTGCGTAGATGCCGACGATGATGCAATCAACGGCTCGCCTTGAGGCTTTACTCGTAGTCGTGAAATATTCCATAAATCCTTCGCTGCCTTATTATTTTTCAGAGCTGTCACAGACAAAACAATGCGGTAGTCTAACCGTTTAGGGCTAACGCAGCTACGCTAACTCCATTCCCGTGAAGCGCATCCTCGACCGCTACATTTTTCGCGAAATCGCCGTGACCTGGCTCGGGGTCACGATGGTCTTGCTCATGATCCTCCTGACCAACCAGTTTGCCCGGGTCCTTGGTGATGTGGCGAAAGGCAAATTGCCGAAAAATGCCGCGTTTGACGTGATCGGGCTGTCTGCGACGCAATACCTGACCGTGCTGGTGCCGATCGGGCTGTTTCTGGCGGTAATGCTGGCCCTCGGCCGCCTGTACCGCGATTCTGAAATGCCGGCGATGATGGCCTGCCGCGTAGGTCCGGCGGGCATCTACCGGCCGCTGATGTGGCTGCTGATGCCGCTGGCGCTTGGTGTCGCATGGTTGTCGCTCGAGGGCACGCCGATGGCCTTGAGCAAGATCGAGCTAATCAGCGCGGAGGCGCGCCGCGAAGCAGATCTGGCCAGCATTGAGCCGGGTCGCTTCACGGTCGTTGGACCGGAGAAGGCCGTGGTCTATGGCGAAAGCATCTCTCCTGAAGGCCAAATGGAAAACGTGTTCCTGGAGCGGCAGGTTGAAGGCAACGGGGTCGAGGTCGTCGTGGCCAGGCGCGGTGAGCAGGTTGAATCCGACGATCCGAACACACGTATGCTGGTGTTGCATGACGGGCGTCGTTACGAGGGCGTGCCGGGTACCCCGGATTTTCGTGTTGTCGAGTTTCTTGAACACGGGATTCCTTATCGATTGCCGAGTCTGGAGCCGCCGAGTCCACGGCCGCGAGCGATGTCATTTGCGCGCTTATGGGCATCAAGCGAACCGCAGCATATTGCCGAGTGGCAGTGGCGCCTGGGTGTTCCGATCTCGACCATACTCCTGGCTCTGCTGGCTGTGCCGCTGGCGCGAAGTCGACCGCGTGAGGGCCGTTACGGCCGCATCGCGATCGGTCTGCTCGTATTTATTATTTATTTCAATCTGCTCAGCGCGTCAAAAGCCTGGACGGAGGAAGCTACGATCGCGCCAGAGCTCGGATTGTGGTGGGTACACGGCTGTGTCGTGCTGTTTACCCTGGGGCTGCTGGGGTTACAGAACGGCTGGCACCGGAGAATTCTGCGATGAATCTCCTGAGTCAGTACCTGCTGCGTACAATCCTGGCGAGCACCGCACTGGTTCTCGTGGTTCTGCTCGCGCTGGCCGGCCTGTTCGAGTTCATTGCGGAACTCGACGATATCAAGGGCGATTATCAGACTCCGCAAGCGATCCTGTTCACGGCGTTGCGCCTGCCGAACCTGGCGTTTGAGATGCTGCCCGTTGCTACACTGATTGGTTCTTTGCTGGGTCTGGGCGCGCTGGCGGGCAACAGTGAAATTATTGTCATGCGCTCCGCCGGATATTCGGTCCGCAGGCTTGCCGGCATGGTTGCCATATCGGGTTTCGTGCTGCTGATTTTCACGGGTCTGCTGGGCGAGTTCATCGGACCGCCACTCGACTTCTACGCGCGCGACATGCGCATGGAGGCGCGCTTCCAGAAGGATGATGATCTCGGCAATGATACCTGGGTGAAGGATGGGCCCGTGTATCTGCACCTCGAACGCGTGAATTCTGAATTCGAGTTCGGTTCGATCTACCTGTTCCGATTCAATGAGGACAATGAGCTTGCGTCGATTGCGCTGGCCGAAAATTCAGGAATCGACGAAGATGATAACTGGATCCTTGAGAACCTGCGCGAAACCAACTTTCATGACGATGGTGTGCAGGTAGTGCAGTCGTCAGTATCTGTCGAATCGTTTGAGGTTAACGCGGAGTTACTGGGCAACTCTCTCGCCAAGCCTCTCAGTCTCTCCGCGCGCGGACTAATGGTGTACATCGACTACCTGAAGCGCAATAATCTGGACGCCTCGCAATATGAGTCGGAGATCTGGTATCGCGCATCGCGCACCTTAACCGTGCTCATCATGCCAATTCTGTCGCTTGCGTTCGTGTTTGGATCGTTACGCAGCGGCGGCGCGGGTGGCCGGCTTATGATCGGCGTGGTCGTTGGCCTTGCGTACTACCTTGCCAGTGAGACGCTCGCAAACTCCGGGCAGGTATTCAAACTGGATCCAGCCATCGTCAACTGGCTGCCATTTGTGGTGTTGTGCACGATCACCACTATCGCACTAGCCAGAACCCGTTAGCTCGACTTACTTCTTTTCTTTTGGGTAGTAGACGATGCGCGTACCGCTGATGCGGTCGTGCCAGGTGAGCCGATCCTTGTCCCAGAGCTGCCACAGAAAACCCAGTCCGGCTGGCGTCCAGGAGAGCAGGGCGGCGAAGAAGCGTACATTGGCAGCAGCGAGTGTGGGTTTGTTGTCATCCCGGCCTTGTAACTGCAGTCCCCACGACTGCATGCCCAGCGTGCGGCCGGCCCGGGTCCAGAACCCCACGAAGAAAATATAGATCGCGAACGCGAGCGTCAGGCGGAAAAACAGGTCTGAAAGGGGAGGTACTGCCTCGCCGCCGCGCACCATGACAAAGGGCGTGCTAACCAGCATGAGCACCGCGAAGAGCAGGAGAGAATCATACAGAATGGCGGCGAATCGGCGTAAAAATCCGGTGTTTTGCATATTCAAAGGGTCTCGAAATAATCCGCCATGCGTTCCCGCATGGATGCATCGGGCATGGTACCGAAACCCGCGCCGAGATTGTCAGCCATGTGGTGCGGCTTGCTGGTGGCCGGGATGGCGCAGGTCACCGCCGGATGGCTGACGATGAACTTCAGAAAAAACTGCCCCCAGCTGTCTGCGAACTCCTGTGCGAACTCCGGCAGTTCCTTGCCGGCGACAGCGCGAAACAGCTGGCCCGCCTGGTACGGACGATTAATCAAAACCGCGATGCCGAGTTCCTCTGCCAGGGGGAGCACCCGGTTCTCGGCTTCACGTTCGCCGAGTGAATAGTTGATCTGGATGAACTGCGGCCTGAACTCTGCCATTTCGCGCGCAAGCGCCTCGTGAGCGCCGGCGGTGTAGTGTGTCAGTCCGCTGTAACGGATGCGCCCTTTATCCTGCCATTCACGAATAGCCTGCATGTGCACTGCGGTGTCGCGGAGGTTATGGACCTGCATGAGATCAATGACTTCGGCGCGCATCAGTTCCGCGGAGCGGCTCATCTGTTTGATGCCGGCTTCACGACCGCCGGTCCACACCTTGGTGGCCAAGAAAACGTCCTGCCTTTCGATACCAGCGGCAATGACATCGCCAATGACTTTTTCCGAACGGTTATACATTGGTGAAGTGTCAAGAAGGCTCCCGCCGGCACTGGTTAGCCGTTCGACGATTTCGTGGCTGTTTGCAATGGCCTCTGCTGTGCTGTCGACGTCGAAGACGCTGTAGGTGCCAAGCCCGATGACAGGCAGCGATTCGCCGGTTGCCGGAATGGGCTTGCTCAGCATGCCTCTCGCCTCATTCGCGTATACAACGCCCGGTAATGCGCCAATCGCGGCGCCAGTTGCAATGAATTCTCTGCGGGTCCAAATAATGATTACTCCACGCCACTTTTCGTGAGGGCCTTGGCCTTGCGCTTGTAGTCTCTGCCAAGCCACAGCGCAACAGCGGCAGAGATGGCCGCGAACGGCACCATAATAAATGAGATGCTCGCGATGCCGAGACCCAATATTGACATGAGCTTGATCGTCCAGGTTCCGACAACGTCACCGCCCCGATAGATGGCGGTGTCTATAGCATTCTTGGTCTTGTATTTTTCTTCGGGTGTTACGACCGAATAGAGCATGTCGGTCGATGGTTTGGCAAAGCCGAAGCCGAGTCCGCGGCGGACCACGTCCAGCACGGCAACGGCTATCAGCGTAGGTTCAAACGCCAGTATCAAGAAGCCGATTATCGATGCGAGAGGAAACAGAAACAGGGAGCGGCCGATTCCAAAGCGCGTAACGACCTGTTTGACCAGGAACATTTGCGCAATGAGTGCCAATGAATTCGCCGCCACATTCATATTCGAGAAGAATTGCGTACGCTCATCCGGGTTCTGGATGGCCGCCTCGATAAGTTCGGCGCGGAACATGTACAAGGCGGTGCCGAGCAGGCTTGCAACCAATGACATTGATGCGATGCCAAGGAAGTACCTTGACGAGAACAGGTGAGTCAATCCCGCGAACGGATTGCCGCCGAGTGGTTTTTCGGTCTCGACCGTCTCTTCTATATCTTCCTCGTGTTCCTGATGCACCCAATCCTTCAGTCGGCCGATACACAAAACAGCGGCGAGCAGGACGGCGGCCGAAAGGCCCATCAGGTCCTCGAAACCAATTGTGGTGACGAGAGCGCTGGTTATTAGCCCACCGATCAAGGCACCGATACTTCCACCGGACGTGATCAGGCCAAACAGACGCCGACCCTGTTCGCGCGTGTATATGTCGGCCATGAAGCTCCAGAATACCGACACAACGAACAGGTTGAAGACGCTGACCCAGACGAAAAAAATGCGACCGAGCCAGACATAGTCAGTGCCGGTCCCCCTGAATTGAGAGAACACAATCCAAAAAACAACTATGTTCGAAATGAAGAACAGATATACCCAGGGCAGGAAGACCCGCCTGGGAAAACGTGATGCAACCCAGCCAAAAATCGACGTCGCGAAGAGCATTGTGACGAAAGTGCCGATGAACAAATAGGGTATGGTGTTAGCACCACTGCCTACAGCCATTTCTTCGCGAACCGGACGAATGATGTAGTAGGACGACAAAACGCAGAAAAAATAGGCGAACGACCAGGCGACGGCGGCAAATTCGTGCCGCTTGAGGCCGAAGACAACTTGGAGAAATTTGTCGCTCGGGCTGTTGGTAGTACCGGGTGTCATGCCGCCGATCATATCAACAAGAGGGAAAAGGAATGGAAGCAACTGTCATTGTCACGTTTCTCGTGCTGGCGCAGTACGTGTTATTCGGGATTCAGGTTGGTGAAATGCGCTCCAGGTATGGGGTCAAAGGACCGGCTATAACGGGGCACGATGAGTTCGAGCGGATGAATCGCGTGCACCAGAATACAATGGAGCAACTCGTGCTCTTCCTGCCCGCGCTTTGGATTCATGCGCAGTATGCAAATCCCCTGTGGGGCGCCGGACTGGCGCTGGTGTTTATCGCCGGCCGTTTTATTTATCGTGCTGAATACCTGAAGGATCCGAATTCTCGCAGTCCCGGGTTCTCTATGAGTTTCATTCCTTCAGCGATCCTGTTGATCTGGGCGCTGGTCGTTGCGGTAACGCGACTCCTCTGACGTAAGTCTGCTATTCCGCTAGATTCGTGACTGGTGGACACCTGTCATGCAGTAGATCATTTCCGCGTGGTTTCAATATCAAAGGAGATGAACGATGGCCAAATGGATCTTTGCCCTGCTGCTTGTTAGTGCTGGTACCGAGGCACGCGAGCTGACGTCGCCAACCGACGGTTGTGCTGTGCTCAACGATATAGTTTACGAGGAAGTGACCGCATCACGCTGGGGTATCACAGGTGCCGGTCTTGTACGTTCGAACATAGGCGAGCCCAGTATCGTGATATGCACGAGCACCGCTCAGACTGTGAGCAAGGCTTTTGCGCAGGCGATGCGGGTGATCGGCGGTGAAGTAGAGTGGCAGGGGAGCGTCGATCACCGCGAGGAAATCTGCCTGAGCGGATTCATCGAGCAGTGCCGGCCGCGGGGCAGAGATGTCTCTCGACCACTTTGGCATGCTGTCAGTCATACGGTTCTGCGGGCCATGCCTGAAGGTTCGGCTGCCGACCGCAGTATCTTCAACCGCCATTCAATGCGGTTAGCGTTGCGTGCATCACTGCGTACCAGGAACGTTGCGGTCATTGATAGCTGGTATACAAGCGAAAGTAGCCGCAGTGGTGCACCTGGTGTTCATAGCCGTTGAGGACAGATCGGCAAGGCGTTCGTACACTTGTGCGAAAGAGAGCTGCAACTGTCGATGGTCGTTGCTCGGGATGTAAGAGCTAGATGCTTTCCAGCAGGCGCATGAATCGAGGATGGTCGCGGAGTGGATCAAAGTCGCAATCGGTTTGGTAGTACAGCTTGTTTCGATTGCCGAGGCGAACCGCGGCTTCCAGTTGGTCGATCGCGCGCTCATCCTCCTGAGGAGCAGGCCGACATTGAAGCGTTGGAGCGCGACAGGGATAAGTGGTGGGCTGAAGCAGTGGAACTCTATCGCATATGGCAGAGAGCGAGGTAGAGAGGGTGCTGAAGCCAGTGAGAGAGAAGTTAAGCCTTAAAACGGCGTCGCAGTTTTATCAATCTATGGTCTTATTATTTTTTTCGAACACCTGCTCACGAACGCCGTCGATAATTCGCACGAACTCGTTGCTCGTTTCCATTTTGCTCATACCTTGGACGCGCATCAGTTCGAAAATAGTCGTCATCATCGCGCTGGCCAGTACACCCGGCGAAGTTCCTTCTTTGAGGTATTCGGACGCAAGGCACCGAAACTCTTGCGCGCTTGCTGCAATTTGTTCATCTCTTTCCTGATTTTTCATTTCAATTTCCTAATATTTATCAGCACGTGCCGCGTGTTTTAGGTGTTGTCAGTAAGTGATCAGTTCGTACGAAAAGGTTCAATCCGCACGAGCAAATGCTCAGAAGAATCCGTGAATCTCGATAAATAGCTCTTTACGTCTTTGAAGGAACTTGATCGCGGCATCTATACCCGCCTGTCGCTTCCGAGTGGGCTTGCGAGGGAGATATTTACTAATGGATTTCGAGCGCAGGGCGATCATCGCCCAGGCAGTCGGTCAGATTTCGTTTGCCGTCTTAACCAGGTGGTCCGATATACTGGGGCCATACCAGAAAGCGGAAGCTCGTAGTTTCTGCAAACCGGACACTCTCGCGACCGCTATCTGGAAAACCGACCATTGGCAGTCCGACACTCTTAATTACAGAAATCGTCACCCAGGGCAACGACGAATCAATGTGTTAGCCGTGTATTTCCGCCATAGACATCATAAGGCGT
>JAIBDF010000044.1 GCA_024679535.1 Chromatiales bacterium | reverse complement strand
TTTCGTAATCGTGCCGAGCTGAAGAAGGAATTCGCGGCGTTACGCAGCGAAAAATACCAGTTGCAGGATCGTATAAAGACACACCAGGGCGCGACAGAGCGCGTGCAGCAGAAGCTGCATCACCTGGAGTCGCTGCTTCTGGACCCCTACTGGGTTCACAATGTTGTCGTCTTTTACCAGTTGCGTCGCCTGGCTGCCCATTGCGAAGCAAGGATCGAGCGATTTGCCGAGCAGCTGAAACAACAGCGTGAACAACGGGTGCACAACGAGGTGCTGGTGTCCTGGAAAGAGAAGCGCAAGCAGTCTGCAAGTAGGGTACAGGCGAAGATTGGAGAGCAACGCCTGCGTGTCCAGATGCTGGAAGACCAGTTGCAGTCTGAGCGCCACAAATTACTGACCATGGGCAGCCTGTCGAAGATGCTGCGCGGTCGTGCCCAGGCCTCGCAGGTTGAGAGTCTGCAAGCCTCTATTGTTGCGGCACAAGCCAGGGAGCAGGAGTTAATTCAGGAACTTGCCAGCATTGAGGGGCGGGATCCGCCGGCTCATCAGGGCTTGGGTATCCCTGCAAAGCGGTCGATCAACTTTATGATCCTGGCATTCGCCCAACAGCTGTACCTCGATTATGTTGAGGACAATCTTGTCGAATTAGCAAAAGAGTCCAGCGAGAAAAGCGTAGGGGCTGTCAATTACGGCACCAGGGTCGAGTGCGATGAATTGCTGCAGGAGCTGACCAGGCGCCGCAAAGAAGTGGAGCAGTCGGGAGATTTCGCGGAGCTACTGAAGACCCGAGCCAAGATGATCGCCCAACATGCGGTGTTTCGGAACGACGCCGATGCGGCGCCAATACCCGGTTCTGTCGAAACCATTTTCGACATTGACACAAACGGTGTTGTGCACAAGTCGGACGCGAGGCTTCTCGGAGAGAATTATTTCGGAATAGCGAAGATATTGAGCCGCTGATAAGCGCCGCTCAGGTGATTCTAGATATCTCTGCGGTACATCTGGCGCCTGAACGGCACCAACTCGTTGTCTGAGAGTGGGCGCAGACGCGGCGCGGACACTTCGTCATCGTCTGCTTCAATCTCGACCACTTCTTCAGCCTCAGACTCATCAGTGCTGTCGGCAAATATCCTGCGCGCAGTCGCTTCAACACCCGGTTTCAGCAGATGGCCATCCTCGACCGCAGCAGCCGTCGTGGACATGGTGTCGGCCTTGATTTCGAGGGTGGCTTCGAGATTACTCTCGCAGAGAGCGTCGCGGGCCGGCGCAGCGAGCACCGGAGCCGCAAACCAGCCAGCCAGCATCAGGATCGTCGCGGTTGCCGCGATGTGGCCGTGCTTAGGCTGTTTGTGCCGTGCTGCCATGGCTTGCTTGCCCCCTTAACGGTGATTGCCTGATAACAATCGGCTAGGTGTTATAGTCGAGTATAACACCGCGACTTTTCGCGTCAAGCACCAGGATCAGCGCTGCACCTGGGCTGTCCGAGGCGTTTCCGTCGCCACCTCCCGCATCGTGGCCAGGTCGGCGACTATGCCTGCAGCCTGGTCGAGCTGAATGTCCGGGAAGTCGTCATCCTGAATATCGTCGAGGCTTTCGATCGGCTCGATTCCAAGCGCCGTGCGACGTTCGTTCTCCAGATCAACCCGGCGTTGCAGGTCCTGCTCATGCTCAGTGCGCCGGGCCTCCATATTCAACGACATCGTCTTCTGGGCCCTGATTTCCTCGGCTGCGCGGATGGATTCCAGCTGGAACTGGAAGTTCGGATCGGCCTTGGAGCGCTCAGCGTGCGACACCGTCAGTGATTCGATCATGCCTTCGAGCGGCTTGCCGGCCCTGAAGCGGGTGGTTTGCACCGTGTCCCAGGGCAGGGCGCTGTCACGAACGCTTTCACCGATCAGTTCGGCGTTGATGTGCGACGGCAGCGCAATGTCGGGGTCGACACCGCGATGCTGTGTGCTTTCCCCGGTAACCCGGTAGTACTTGCCGATCGTCAGCGTGAGCTGACCGAAGCCTTCATCGTTGTCGCTACGGATATACTGATCGAGTGAGTAAAGGTTTTGCACGGTGCCCTTGCCGAAGGTTTGCTGGCCGATAATCACGCCGCGTGCGTAGTCCTGAATGGCCGCCGAGAAGATCTCGGATGCCGAGGCACTGTAGCGGTCGACGAGAACGGCCAACGGGCCGCTGTAGGCCACGCGGGGAACCGGGTCAGGATCGTCCAGACGGCTTATCCGGCCATTCGCATTGCGTAGCTGGACTACCGGGCCGTTATCGATGAAAAGGCCGGAGAGGGCCGTAGCTTCGGTCAGGTGACCGCCGCCATTGCCGCGCAGGTCTACTACCAGGCCGTCTATGCCTTCTTTTTCCAGTTCTGTGATCAGACGTCGTACGTCCTTGGTGGTGCTTTTGTAGTCCTTGTCGCCATTACTCAGTGCCCGATAGTCGCGGTAAAAGCTGGGCACGTCGATGACACCAATGGCCCACTCGCGCCCGTCGCGCTGAATCTTGATGATTTCGCTCTTGGCCGCCTGCTCTTCGAGTTTGACCTGCCCGCGGGTGAGATCTATGAATTTTTTGGGGCTGCCCGGCAATGCGTTCGCGGGGATGATTTCCAGCCGTACGACCGATTTGGCAGGCCCCCTGATCAGATCCACCACATCGTCCAGCCGCCAGCCGATGACGTCGACTACCTCACCGTCTGCGCCTTGCGCGACACCGGTAATTCGGTCTTCGGGCTCGAGTGAGCCGTCGATGTCCGCCGGACCGCCCGGGATGATGCCGGCGATCTTGACGAAATCCTCATCTGTTTGGAGCGACGCGCCGATACCGAAGTACGAGAGACTCATCTGGATGCGGTATTCCTCCGAGTTTCGCGGCGACAGGTAGCTGGAGTGGGGATCGAGCGTGTGTGCGAAGGTGTTCATAAAGCGCTCGAACACGTCGTCATTATTGAGCTGATTGAGGCGTTTGATGTAGCCGCGGTAGCGCTTGCCGAGGACATCCTTGATTTTTTCCCACGGTTCGTCTTCGAGGGCGAGGTTCAGTGCGTCGTTCTTGACGCGCTGCCGCCAGATTTCGTCGAGTTCAGCCGAACTCTCAACCCAGGTCTCTTCCGACCGATCGAACTGGTAGGTTTCCTCCAGCGTGAAATCAGGTTCGGTCTCGAGCTGTTGCAGGGCAAAAGTCAGCCGCTCGCGCACCCGTGTCTGATACACCTGGTACATGTCGAAAACCGGATCGAGTGGTTTGCTTTTGACGAGATCATCGAGGTCGTAACGATAGGTTTCAAAGTACTCGATATCACCCTTTAACAGGTACATCCGATTGCTATCGAGGGACTCGATAAACAGGTCAAGCACGCGTGAAGACAATTCATCGTCTACAGCAACATGGTTGTAGTGCTGCTGCTGCACGAACTGGGTGACGATTTCGCCGATTTTTTCGTGGCGGGGTTCGGGGAAGAGAAAGCTTTCCTGGTCGAGTGCCGCATTGTTACTCAGCGCAGGCCAGGAGACGAGCGCGAGCCCCAATCCTGCCAACCAGTTAATGCGGCGATATCCGTGTTTTGTCAAAGCAATCTCCAATCGTGCCAAAGAGGTTTCGGCCTAAGCATTTGTGGGCTAGGCTAGTTGTACTGCGCCCTTGGATCAAGGGCCCATTCGTCATATTCTCCAATGTTGTGCAATTTTTTCTGACCGTTATGGAAAATAATCGATGCGTCCACTGTCTGCGGTCACGCTGATCATTCTCGGTTCGTGCTTCGCGATCACGTTCAGCCTGACGGCCGTCATTATTGTCGTCCTCGTCCTTGGGGACGAGTATCCGCGCCTGCAAGGCGAGTTCGACCCGTTGCTCCGCAGCATGTCCGTCTTTCTCGGTATGACAGTGATCTCCGCCGTTAGTTTCTACGGCCTCGCAAAAAACCAGGTCTGGCGCTATTGGGGGCAGGCTGCGATGTGGGGTGGTTTGTTCGCGACCGGGTATTATTTCTGGCCGTAGAAACCTCACTATATTGCAGCTAGGGCAGTAACCGGCCGTGGCGGCCCCGACGCCGGCGCATGCGTGCCTGAAGTTCCTTGCGGCGCGCGTCAAGCCAATTTTCGCGGCTGGCAGCGCCGCCGTCACCGGCCTGCGACAACCGGTCCCGGTAATCGCAGAAATCCTGGTAAGCCTCCATCTCATGCTTCAGCTCGCGAACGACGAGTTCGATCATAATGGCGTCGTCGAGAAAGCCCAGCCCCGGAATATGGTCGGGTATCAGGTCCTCAGGCTCAGCGAAATAAGCTAGGGCATTGAGCACGCGCGTTGCGTCCTGGTGTGGTAGGCGCCATTCAATATCCGACAGCATCTTGATCATGAGACGCAGCCGCTCGAGGCGTTCGACAATAAAACCTGGCGCTTCGGACGCCGGGACTTCTTTTAACAGGTCCTCGGCGGCGGCAACGATATCCTCGGGCGCCAATCGACGTGCAGCCTTGCGCGCCTCATTCATGATGAGACGGAAGTGCTCCAGGTCGTTGTCGTCGAGTTCAAAGGAGATTCGCATAGTCACATGCGAATAATACTATTTGCCGAAGCGGCGGTCCCAATTCTTTGAGCGATCGAAGCCGCCCGTATTGTAGGGATCGAGGCCCGTTGCCTCGCCGGAGTCAACCAGCGAATCATCGAGAATCGTCAGGGTCTCGTGAGTTCCTGTATCTTCGCGGACGAATTTGTTGCGAATCAAAACGTTCTTGCCCGGACCTTGACTCTCGATTTCGCCTGACAAATCCTCATCGGCATCGACGAATTCCGGATTACGGCGGGGTACTTTCGGTTGTGGGCGAGCGCGCTGCGGCGCAGCGCGGGCGCCGGTCATGCCAAGATTCGGCGTTGGCGCCGAATGCTCGTCAGAGGAGCGGTTCCTAAACCAGTTTTTCAGTCTCTCCAGCATGCGCATGTGATCGGAATGATGAATACGT
This sequence comes from Chromatiales bacterium, assembly GCA_024679535.1. Lineage (GTDB taxonomy): Bacteria > Pseudomonadota > Gammaproteobacteria > Steroidobacterales > Woeseiaceae > UBA1847. The sequence continues at coordinate 18,948 of JAIBDF010000044.1, read as the reverse complement.
AAATTTCATAGCTCGCCCTAGACGGAGCGTACCATGTGTCGTCCATATTCTACTAACCTCGAGGACCTGATGCGGCCAAATGTATCGAATTTGTGATACGGGTCACATTTTCGCTGCTGCGCGCCAGCCGAGCGCCATCAAACGGCCTGTTTGCAAGACCAGCCACGGTGACAGGACGAGGAACCATGCGACCACGTCACCATTGCGTATCTTGCCAATCAAGGTTCCAACAAAATTACCATAGCCGGAGCCACCATAGACTCCAAAAACGGCCTTTCCGACGAACCATATTGCTATTGGCAGGATCACGAGTCCAAAGAACAGCAGGCCGGTGAAGAGCGCGGCTTCTTTTTTAAGTAATTCGCCTCGAGGCTTGGGCTGTTTAACTGCGATGTCGGTCACGATACGGCGCCGGTGGGAGTTGGGCCGTTATCGTTGCGCAGGTGCTGGTTCAGGTCAAGAGCCGGAGTTTGCCGGGGGACGGCGACGCCGGAGAACTCTTCGGCCAAGGTGAATACACGCGGCCGAGAACAGCAGGTAGTGTGGGAGCACCCAGAACCACTCGCTGATATAGAGCGTTGCGAAGAAGGCTATGAACCCAGCGACCAGGTAGAAATAGGGCAGCGCAGTGTATAGAAGCTTGGGCAGCCATATCTTCCCCGAGATGGTTTGGTCGGTTTTGTGCGTGACTTGCTGAGTATTAGTTTGTCTGACCGGCTTCCCTGCGGTGGTCGTCAGCATCGTTTCGCTTCCTTGACGTAGAAGCGAATTTTAGTCCGATCGAAAAGAAAAGAGCGTGATTACGCTCACAAATCAACTGTCGCGCTTTGGTCGCTCTTCGTAGCGAAAGTGCGCATTGCCGATAGTGACGATATCGCCATTCTTAAGGAAATGCTCGGTGACCCGGGTCGAGTTGACGAAAACACCATTCTTACTGCCCCAGTCGATAACTCGAGTGGCCTCACCGTCGGCCCGCACCACCGCATGCCGACGACTGATAAACAACGCGTTCAGCTGGATGTCATTGTCCTCGGTTCGGCCGATCGTCAGGCGATCCTTAAACAGCGGAAATCTTAGAAGTTGCTCGCCCACTTTTCCTACCAGGACGCGGGTAACGCGATCAGCTGATCTGTGTGCCGGAGCCTGAGCTTCTTCGGCTTCATCGAATTGTTCGGAAATTCGAACGTCAATATCCGAAATTACGTTGCCTATTTGATTAATAGACTCCATCTGCTCGGATTTGCGTGCGAGCTCCGAGAGAAGGACATTAATGGCATCATTACGCGCGACGAGTTTTTGCTCGAAGTGATTTGCGACGCCGGTCATCCTTGCGAGCTCCTTTTCAAGTTCATCGATGCGTTGATTGGATTGTTTGTCGCTGTCGTACAGCATACGCTCGAGTTCTTCCTTGAAACTCTTGGTATCCACGAGATCGGACGCGAGCTGCGTGTTAAGGACATCGGATTGAGAAATGGTCTCCTGGGCCTCGCCAAGCTCGAATCGCAGCATGCGAAGATCTTCCGCATGTTTCTCCCCGATGGACCCAAGTGCCTGCTCAAGTTGCCGTTTGTCGTCCGCTGCCTTGGCCAGCCCCTCTTCAAGATGCCGGTTCTTTTCGATCGTCTCGGCCAGCGCAACAGAAACGCGATCGTGTTCGCCCTGTACGTCGTCCTGCAGGGAAAGTACATCCTGTAGCTTGCGCCGCAGAGAGTCGGCATAGGCTTCAGAACGGGCCAGACGATTCTCGTCATTTGGGAGCGTTTCTTGAGCGTGCGATGACAGAGGTGGTTCTGGGATTTCGCGCACGGCTTTGCGTGTCGCGTCTATTTTATCCTTAAGCTCCGCCGTGACAAAGCGATGGCGTGCGTCGCGACTGCGAATTTCTGCTTTTAGCGCCTTGATCTTACCGTCGCGGGTTTTAAGCAGCTGTTCCTTGCGTGCCAGATTTTCACGCAGGTCATCGATATCGGTGTTGAGTCCCGCAGCGAGTTCCTCGCGCGCTGCGATTTCGGTTTCGAGTCCCAGCCACTTGGCACGCAACTGTTCGATATCGTATTGGAGCTTGCTGATTGTCTGCGCATCGCCGCTGCGAAGCTCGTCTAAGTCGCTGGTGCGTTCTTCGGACTCCTGCATACTGTCAACGTGCGACCGATGATTCTGACGGAACGTTACCGCTTCGAGTTCCGCTGTTTGATCGTCGTCATCCGCGACTAATACATTAATTTTATTCTTCTTATTAGCCATCCACGCAGCTTATCATGTAAGGGCGGCGGCTCACTCTTGAGTCGCAATAAATTTGATGGATTAAGTTAAATCTTTCAATCGCAGGGTACGGTTCTACCTGCGGCCCAGTCGCGCATCGTGCCGATACGTTCGGCCATGACGACGGAGAGCGGTCGGGTTTGTTCGATTTCCGCGAGGATATGTTTCGATGCGAGTGGCTCATTTTGTGCATGGGCGGCGTACAGTGACGACACGATCGCCTGCTCGATTTCCGCGCCCGAGAAGCCTGCAGTGGCAGCGCCCAGTTTTTCCAGATCAAAGGTCTTTACCGCTTGGTTACGATTCGTCAGGTGAATGGCGAATATCGACGTCCTGACACTGTCATTGGGCAGGTCCACGAAGAAAATTTCATCGAATCGCCCCTTGCGAACGAGTTCGGGTGGCAGCGTGCTGATGTCATTGGCTGTCGCTACCACAAATACCTTGCTGTGCCGCTCCGCCATCCACGTAAGAAACGAACCCAGCACGCGTTGCGTGGTTCCGGTTTCTCCACCCCGACCGGCTATGCCTTTTTCAATTTCATCGATCCAAAGCACGCAAGGTGACATGACGTCAGAGGTTTTCAGTGACTCGCGGAGCTTGCGTTCTGTTTCGCCATGGTACTTGTCGTAGATCGCGCCGAAATCGAGGCGCAGCAGGGGAACGCCAAAAATGCCGGCGGTCGCCTTCGCGGCCAGGCTCTTGCCGCAGCCCTGGACGCCCAGTAACAGGATGCCCTTCGGTATGTCGAGGTGCGCGGCGCCGCCATCACCACGGAAGGCCGCACGTCTCTGCTGCAACCAGGATTTCAGGCGGGCCAGGCCGCCCACATCGTTAAACCGGGCGGTGTCATATTCGAACTGTAATGCTCCACCTCGATTAAGCAGTTCATACTTGGCCTGCATGACGTCGGGAAGGTCGCTGCGAGTGATGGCGCCATCAACATAAATAGCATTGCGCGCAAGTCTCTCGGTGTCGGCCCAGGTCAGTCCTGCAAGGTTCTGAATCAGAAGTTCATGCGCTTTGCGATCTACCTGGACACGCGCGCCCTGATTGTCTTTTGCATACTCCCTCGCAGCTTTCTTCACGATCATCGTGCGATCGCTCTCCGAGGGCAACGCCATCTCGAAACGTGCACAGTAACTCTCGAGTTCCTGCGGAATTTTGACGGTGTGACTGATCAGGACTATTTGCCGGTTAAGTTCCTGCGCGCGCATGCAAATATCCTTTAGCAGCCGCACATGCACCGGGTCGTCAAGGAACGGATGAAAATCGAGCAGCACATAGATGCCCGGCTTGGAGACCGCGCGAATGTGCTTCAGGACATCGGAAGGCTGTGCATTGATCGCCTGGGGCTCAAGCGATATATCGATGCGTTGCAACCCATCGGTAATCGTCCACCGAAACAGCGGCGCATACGAATCGCTCGCTCGAGAGATTGTGATCGATTGCAGCAGCTCAAGCATGCGCTGTTCATCCTGCGATTCGATAACGACAATCGGGGTACGCGATCGAAGTACAAGATCGAGGTCGTGACGTCCATCCATGCTGCGGTTCAAAGCTCCTGGTTAGCCGCTGCCATACTACTGCAGCCCGGCAAATTCTCGTTGTGAAGTGTGTCGGGTGTTACGCCAATTGTGCGTTCCACGACATCGATCAAGCTGCTGAGGTCGATAACTGAATTCACAAGGCTAGGGAGGAGGGAGTCCAGGTCCGCTTCCCCGTCAGATTTCTTCAGTAGTTCGCGGTTGAGATTGCTGAAGACGGTGACGGCCAGTGCTGTGGTCGCCGCGGTGGATTCGCCGCCGCACAGAGCAGTACTTTGTGCACCCCATTCTGCCTGCCGGGCGAAGGCCTTCTTCGCGCGGCTTGGGGAGATCGCATGGCCTCTGCGGAGTAACTCGATGCTGTAGTACTCGGCCAGACCTTCGACAATCCAGTCATTGTTCTCACGTGGCCGCATTCCCAACGCCGTATGCATCACTTCGTGCAGCAGCGAACTTGTCGCATTTTCGCTGATCAGGGGGCGGTCGGCATGCAGGAATAATGAGGCCGGTGCAGAGAGTCCGCCGCGCCACATAGGTTCGCCGGCGCTGATAATAGTCAGGCGAGGAAGGGCGTCCGGTAGCACCTCATGCAGTTCCGGGAGGGTCCAGTTGAGCAGCGCCAGCATATCCATGCGACGTACATCGTGAGATTGCGGTGCCGCGATAGCCACGCGCGTTCCGGCAATCGTCTCGCGACGAATGCCGAGTTTGCCCATGGCGATCCAGCCGGTGGGCTCATCAAAGCGCCGCTCGGCCCGATTTACGACGATAGGTTGCTCTAATGCGGAATATTCGGAAATAACGGACCAGCCGGCGGGAAGGTCGAAAGCCAGCGTGGTTCGCGATGCCGCGCCCTTGAGCGTTCTCGTGCGTGCACGCGGGATTACATCCTCAGCGCGAAAAATGCCCCACTCTGCATTCAGCAGCGCATCGAAAACGTCATTGCCACGTTCGTGGCGCACGAGAACGCGCCACCCGAGCGTGCCGCCATTGGTGGGCGGTTGCCACTGAACGCGGCCGTTACGGACCCGCAGATCGCCGTCTCCACCCACATCGCTGACGTGATCGCTTACTGGAAAGGAAATTTCACGCAGAAGCCCCTCGGGTTGCCGCAAGCGCATTTCCACCTGCACCGTGGAGGTGGCCGGGTCCGGCGACAGAGTGTAGTGCACGCTGTACTCGCGGTTGTTGGCGCGATCGGCCGATTCTGACGTTGGCAGTCCACATGCCGCGACCGAAGCCATCGAGACCAGAAGGGCCCAGCGACTGGGGATTTTGCTAAAAGCTGAGAGGCTGTTCATTCCAGATTAAGGTGCTAAAGGCTATGCTCGGGGCTGTTATCGATCAGAGTGACGCAGATGATAGCGCAGCCGGGCTACATAATTCGGGTTTTCTCTTTAGCAATCACAGTGTTGGCGCTGGCTGCCTGTGGTGCGAACCCGCCTGCTCAGTCCCCGGTCGAACGCCAGTCGGCCAGTCAGCCGGCCCCATCCCCGGTCCGGGCGACAGCGGGTCAGCGTGCGGCGGCCATAGCGCTTGACCAGGTCGGTGCCCCGTATCGCTATGGCGGCTCCACCCCAAGCGGCTTCGATTGCAGTGGACTCGTGCAGTATTCCTACAAACAGGCTGGATTGAATGTCCCGCGCACCACGGGGCAGCTATGGTCAGCGGCGAGTCCCGTCGGCCGGAGTGAACTTAAGGCCGGAGACCTGCTGTTCTTCAGTATCGAGGGCAAGATGTCCCACGTTGGTTTGTACCTTGGAGAGCGACGTTTCGTGCATGCCCCACAATCCGGACGCAAGGTCTCGGTGGAGTCACTGGACTCCCCGTTCTACGGAAGTGCGCTGATCCGGGCCGGCCGGCCCTACTAGTTGGCTTACTGAACGATAAAGGCGCGCAGCTGTTGCGCGAGGCCTTTACAGGCACGCGTCTGGGTGCGAGCAATCAGTGGAATAGGAATAACCAGAGCTGGCAGGAAAGACGTGCCGCTGACATCGGCGGAAATGGTGCCAGCCGACTCGTAGTCGTCCAGATCCCAGATTGCAGCTTCGTAATCCGCGTCGTTTTGCCACCAGGCAAACCCGAAACAGCCGCCACCGCCTGGCCCCGCAGCGCAGGAGAGGCTGCCGCCTTCGGCCACGCGCTCGGTATCGCCGTCGAGCCAGACGACATAGCGCACTCCCATGTCCTGCACCGCAGCTTTTACGCCCGGGCGATCCATCAGAGCAGGCAGCCCCTTGGTATCCGCCGGTGCGGTACGCGGCTCAAACCACGGGAACAGGTTGTCGACGAATTTTTGGTGCGGAATCACTTTGATTCCTTTTGAGCCCGCACCGAGCGCCTTTTCAACGCAGGAAAGGTAGTCGCCTTCGGTCTCATTGCCCTGGTGGTAGCTCTTGGCCATGATGACCACGGACTGGCCGTCCTTGAGGCCGGTGACATTCTCTCGCGCATCTTCAATGCGTGACGTGATGCAGCCGGCGAGGTTGCAGGCTATGAAAACCACCAGGAACCTACTCTGCCGCATCGTCAATGCCTCCGATGGCGAAGATGCCGATGACACTGGCCGGCGCTTCGCTCTCCTGTTTAGTGTCGGCGAGCGTTGCGTCCGACTCTGTTGGCTCTGGCTGCAACGGGCCATTTGCCAGCTGACTGATTTTGGTGGCCCGGTCCATCTGCATGATTATCAGCGCGGCCGCGTCGCGCATTGCGAGCACCGCCGCTCTTCTGAGTGACTGACTGCCGCCCAATTCTTCCTGCTGACTCTTGCCGTAGGCATTAACGGTCCAGCTCGAAGCGCGATTGCCGACGCTGTCGAATACCGACATCCGGTAGCGAATCCAGACAGCAAACGCCTCCGACTGACTCTGGCCTGGTGTGGAGAATTCGAAGCCATCAATCGCAGGTTCGATGAGGGCGTCAAACTGATGATCGCGCGGATCATCGTCGGGTCCTAGAATAATGACCGAATCAAACATATGGCCAAACAACTGGGTAAAGAACATCGCGTTGGAGCGGCCCAGGTCGATCGTCCAGGTGTCCTTGCCAAGGACCTGCTCGACATGCACAAAGTGCTCAAACTCGGCGGGAATGCGGACCGCGACATCGACCCCGATTTTATGCATTCGCGGCTCGGGAATAGTCGGCATTTCCATCGTCAAAGTCGAACCGCAACCACCCATCAGTAGGGTTGCGAGACCAGCAGCTAATGCAAAGCGTAGTTTGATGATCAAGTAAATAGAGTCCGCGCGAGTCCGGTGTCTTGCTTAGTCAGAGCCTTTCCATGGCACAGAGTTCCCGAAAATGCCGTGTTCAGGCCTGACCGACTTTAGTGGTACCGTTCTTCCAGTGCAAATGCAATGATCAGGAGTTGTTAATGGCCCGGCCCAAGGTGCTTGTATTTCAGCATGTTCCATATGAGCCGCTTGGCTCACTGGATCCTCTGCTCAAGGGTGCCGGATTCAGAATTCGCTACATCAATTTTGGCCGTGAGCCGGAATCCCGTCCAACTCTGGGCGGTTATGCCGCCCTGATCGTGCTGGGTGGCCCAATGAACTCCGATCAGATCGACAGCTATCCGAATCTGATCACCGAGGTCGAGATGATTCGGGAGGCCGTCGACCGTGGCATGTCGGTGCTCGGTATTTGCCTGGGCGCTCAGCTGCTTGCCAAGGCACTCGGCGGTGAGGTTTCCCGAAATGCGGTCAGGGAGATTGGCTGGCACGACGTCGAGATGACCGAGGCCGGGCTCAGCGATCCTGTACTGTCGACCTTCGCACCGATACAAGAGGTCTTCCAGTGGCATCAGGATGGCATGAGCTTGCCTCCTGGGGCTGATCTGCTGGCCAGCTCGCCGGCGAGTCCTGTGCAGGCCTTTCGATTTGGCCAACACGCCTATGGCTTTCAGTTTCATCTGGAGGCCAATGGTCCGTTGATCGACCGCTGGTTATCGGTGCCGGCACACCAGGAGACGTTGCGGCAGGAACAAGGAAGCGTCGATCCCGGGCAGATACGCCAACAGGCCGTCAGCTCTGTCGGCCCCCTTGAGCAACTCAGTCTCGAGACGTTTTCGCGCTGGATTGATCGTTTCGAGGTCGGTCCGCGCAGGCAGCGTCTCCCGTCTCGCTAGCGTCAGTAGTCGAGCCACTCGAGCGGGGCTTCCTGCATCAGGGCGACCTGTTCGCGCAAGGCGAGCACATGATCGTCCCAGTAACGGCGGCTGTCGAACCACGGAAATGCTACCTTGAACGCCGGGTCCTCCCAGCGCCGCGCCAGCCACGCGGCATAGTGCATGATGCGCAGGCTACGCAGTGCCTCGATAAGGTGTAATTCGCGCGCATCAAACGCTCGAAACGCCGTGTAGCCCTCGAGCAGGGCTTTTAGCTGCGGCTGCTGTTCTTCACGGTCGCCTGACAGGAACATCCAAAGATCCTGGACCGCGGGTCCATGCCGACAGTCGTCGAGGTCCACGATATGTAACTGGTCTTCCTTGACCAGAACATTGCCTGGATGAAAGTCGCCATGCAAACGGATTTCACGAATCGCGCCGGCGCGTTCATAACAGGCCTCTATACCATCGAGTACGAGCTCGGCAATGCTCTCATACGCCGGGCGGTTGTCGTCCGGAATGTAGTCGTTGTCGAGCAGATACTCGACCGAGTCGGTACCGTAGCTGTCGACATCGATGCTTGGCCGATGCTGGAATCGAGACACTTCACCTTCGAGATGAATGCGGGCGACGAGTCGCCCAAGCTGGGTCTGGAGTTCGTAGTTGTCCAGGTCCGGCGCCCGGCCACCCCGGCAGGGATAGACCGCGACCCGGTGATGCCCGGCATGATGCAGGGTTGAGCCGTCGTGGACTATTGGAGGCACGACCGGAATTTCCTGCGCGTCGAGCGCCGCCGCGAAGGCATGTTCTTCGAGTATGGCCGCGTCGCTCCACCGGCCGGGCCGATAAAATTTGGCCACAACGGGCACATCGTCTTCGATACCAACCTGGTAGACCCGGTTCTCGTAACTGTTCAGCGCGAGAAACCGTCCGTCGCAGGCGAAGCCCATGTCGTCGAGCGTTGCGATAATGTCCTCAGGTTGCAGATCGGCAAACGCCAGTGTGGCCGGGTCGTTCACGATGCCTTCTGACGCGATTCCCGTTTGCGATCCACTTCGGTCAGCAGCTTCTTGCGCAGCCGGAGGTTGTGCGGCGTTACTTCGAGAAGTTCGTCATCGTCGAGGAACTCGAGCGACTGCTCCAGCGAGTAATTCAGCGGCGGCGTGAGAATCAGGTTCTCGTCCGTGCCGGCGGCACGAATATTGGTCAACTGCTTCGCCTTGGTCGGATTCACGACGAGATCGTTGTCGCGTTTGTGGATGCCGATAATCATGCCTTCGTAAACGGGGGCACCGTGACCGATGAATAGCTTGCCACGCTCCTGCAGATTAAACAGCGCATAAGCCAGCGCCTTGCCCTGGACCATAGACACCAAAGTGCCATTGTTGCGCTGCGCGATCGCACCGGCAACGCGGGGCGCGTACTGGTCGAGGACGTGATAAATAAGGCCGGTCCCGGACGTTGCCGTCAGGTATTCCGTACGAAATCCGATCAGGCCGCGGGTGGGGATCTTGTAGTCGAGACGAATGCGGCCCCTGCCATCCGGCAGCATGTTCTGCAGTTCACCTTTGCGGTCCGCCAGTCGGGTCATGACCGCGCCCTGATACTCCTCATCGAAATCGACCGTCAATTGCTCCCAGGGTTCGTGCTCGACGCCGTCGACGTCATGCATGATGACCTCGGGGCGTGATACCGCGAGTTCAAAACCTTCGCGGCGCATTGTTTCGACCAGTACGGACAGGTGCAGCTCTCCGCGACCGGAAACCCGGAACTTGTCCGGGTCGCTGGTGTTGTCGACGCGCAGTGCGACGTTGTGTTTCAGTTCCTGATCGAGGCGCTCGCGAATCTGGCGGCTGGTCAGATACTTGCCATCCTGGCCGGCAAATGGAGACTTGTTGACCTGGAAGGTCATGTTGACTGTGGGCTCATCAATTGTCAGTGCAGGCAGCGCTTCCTCAAAATCACGATCACACAACGTGTCCGAGATCCCCAGTGTGTCGATGCCGCTGAACACGACGATATCGCCGGCCGATGCGCTCTCGGAGCGCTTGCGCTCCAGTCCGTGAAAGCCAAATAGTTCGAGTACGCGTGCACGCCGCGAGGTTCCGTCGGGAGCAACAACGCTGACCGGTGAATTGGCCCTCAACGTGCCGCGCCGAATACGACCGATACCGAGCAGGCCCACGTAGGTGTCGTAGTCGAGGCTTGAAACCTGCAACTGCAGGGGGCCGTCCGGATCCACTTCGGGATGCGGTACATGTTTCACGATGGTCTCGAACAGTGGATTCATATCACCGCCGCGGACGTCCGACTCGTCCCCTGCGTAGCCCTCAAGGGCCGACGCGTAGATGATCGGAAAGTCGAGCTGCTCATCGGTGGCACCCAGGCGGTCAAACAGGTCGAAGGTCTGGTCGATCACCCAGTCCGGTCGAGCGCCTTCGCGGTCAATCTTATTGATGACGACGATGGGTACGAGGCCCTGCGCGAATGCCTTTTGGGTGACGAAGCGGGTTTGTGGCATCGGGCCTTCAACCGCGTCCACGAGCAGCAGCACGCTGTCGACCATAGACAGGACCCGTTCGACTTCACCGCCGAAATCCGCGTGTCCCGGAGTGTCGACAATATTAATCCGGTAGTCCTGCCAGTTGACGGACGTGTTTTTCGAAAGGATAGTGATGCCGCGCTCACGCTCAAGATCGCTGGAATCCATGACGCGATTGGGTACATCGGCGCGGGGACCGAGGGTCCCGGATTGCTGCAACATCTGGTCGACCAGGGTGGTCTTGCCATGGTCGACGTGGGCGATGATCGCGATGTTGCGAAGTTTTGAAATATCAGACATTTGGGGCTGCGCGAAGGTTGAGTGGGCGCGGATTATAGAGACCCGGTCTGTGAATTGATATGGGAAAGAGATGACGAGCTTATTGGGAAGAACGGGAATCATGTTGACGGCCCTGATACTGGCGGCTTGCGGGCCGGCCGGGGCAGAGCTGGATCTCGATGCTTATGAGCAGGAAATCATCGATTGGCGCAAGGGGCGCCTCGATAATCTGCTGGCACCGACGGGCTACCTGAACCAGATTGGACTTCATTGGCTCAGGCCCGGGGTCTATTCCATCGGTTCTGATGCTGCAAATGACATCCTGGTACCGGCATCGGCCGCGGCCCGAATCGGCGAATTCCGGGTAGGTGACGACGGCGTCCGGATGCTCGTCGAGGAGGGTGTCGAAGTCCTCAACCAGGACCAGCCGGTTACCGATGTTCAAATGCCGGCCGACGTCACTGGCAAGGGCATAATGCTGTCACATGCGTCGCTGGCCTGGAATGTCATCGAGCGTGGCGGCAAGCTCGCGGTCCGGATTAGAGATTACGAGCACCCGTTTGTCGCGACCTTTGGTCCCTTGCCATATTACGAAATCGATCCGGCAAAGCGTGTCGTGGCGACCCTTCGAAAATACGATGAGCCGAGAACCATTACGGTTAACACCGTTATCGAAGGCCTCCAGCAGTTCCCCGAATCTCCGGGCGTCGTCGAATTCGAGCTGGATGGCAAGGTCTACCAGCTTGAAGCGCAAACGTCAGCGAATAACCGGTTGTTTATCGTATTCGGTGACCTGACAAACAATCGGGAAACGTATGGCGCGGGGCGCTTCGTGTATCTGGACGATCCTGGAATCGACGGGGGCGAGGCAATTCTCGACTTCAACAAGTCGTACAGCCCGCCCTGTGCGTTCAACGATTTCTCGACCTGTCCGGTCGCATCACCGCGCAACAGGCTGGCGGTCCGAATCGATGCCGGTGAGAAATTTGACCCCAAGCTGCATTACTCAGGTGGCGCAGGGGACTAGACGACCTCGAACGTCAACCCCGCGTTTTGCCGAAGTCTCGCAAGGAGGGGTGCGGCCATGACCGCTGCCGGTGTCCACACTCCGCCAGCCGTCTGGATATCGTCCCTGGCAAGGCATACAGCAGATTCCGAGAGCATCTTGCTGGTGGAACCGTAGCCTGGATCCTGGTCGCCGGTGATGTGGGTGCGGAGCGTCTGGCCGTCCGGTAAATGCCCGATCTGCATCAGCTTGAAAAATCCGGTTTTCTGTAACTCAGGTGAAGGCCCTTCGCCAGGTTTTGGCAACACAAATTTCTGTAGGAGGTGCCGCGTAGGACCAAGGCTCATGCCCAAAACGAGACCGCCGAGGCCGAGAGTAAACGTGGTTCCTTTGAGCCTGCCAGAGACACCGCGACCGGTCATCATCGTTTCCCGGTAAGAGAAGTCCCGGCCGTAGGGGAAGCCGGCGATTGCATTGCTGCGGCGCACGACTCGCATATTGACGCCGCCCATGACAAACGGTGCGGTCCAGCACTGTGCGTCGTCGTCGAACAGTACCTGTCGCTGATCGAACCCGTCAGGTCCTTCTCGCACATCTTCAGGATTAAGTGAGTAGGGGTCGGCGATAATCCGGGCGATCGATCGGTCTTGCTTCGCCTCTTCGATAATGTTGGCCATGCTTGCCAGCGTGCCGCCACTGAACGTCCCCTTTGTTGCTTTGACGTACAGCGTGATGGAACGACACGCGGTTCCGAATTCTTTTAATGCGTGGTCCTGCAGAAACCACACCCCGATATCCGACGGTATTGAGTCAAAGCCGCAACAGTGAACGATGCGTGCCCCGGTCTGTGCCGCGCGCTCCTGGTGGGTATCGATCATCTTTCGAATCCACTGTACCTCGCCGGCGAGATCGCAATAGTCTGTGCCCGCGTCGACGCAGGCAGCAACCAGCTCAGAGCCGTACAACGCGTAGGGACCCACTGTCGATAAGACGACCCTGGTTTGCCCGGCAAGCGCTGCAAGCGCTGCGCCATCGGTGCTGTCCGCAACAATCAGCTTGAGGTCCGTGGCGGCATCGCCAAGCGATTCCCTGACTGAGCGAAGCTTTGTTTCACTGCGGCCGGCGATGGCCCAATTCAGATCGCCACCCACCCCGTACTGGCGCGTGAGGTAAGCCGCGACCAGTTGCCCCGTAAACCCGGTCGCTCCATAGACAATAACGTCGTAGTTCCGGTCCTGCTTCGCTGCACTCACAGTTTCTTCTCCAATAGTGCGACTTTCTTTGTGCCGCCTTCCGTCTCCTGAGTCGCGACCTGCACAAAACCGTGCGTCTGGTGATACAGCATCGACGACTCATTCGGCGGGCGGATATTGACCTCACAGGTCATGCAATCAGCATCGCCGCGCAGTTTGTCTGCAAAATCGTCGTAGAGTCGCGATGCAACGCCCAACCTGCGCGCTGACTTGTGGACCGCGACGCGGTCGACATACCCGAAATCGCCATAGTGATCGCAGAACCAGCGGTAATTCTCGCTGCCATAATCGAGGCCGGGCCCCAGACCGATGAGAAAGCCGGCAAACTTCTCATCCACGCGCGCCACGCGAAAGTAAAATGCATTTGATGCGAACCAGCGCATCTGATCGAGGTCAATGCTGTTAACGTGCGGTACGGAAGCCTCGTTCAGTGCCAGTACGGTTTCAAGGTCGGCTGAAGTGATGTCAGATAGTCGCATATGCTCAGTGTACCTTTTGAAGGCATGGATGTGGCGACAGAGACTCCCCCGTCGTCGGTCGATGCCAGCGTCCTGCTCGCCATGGAAAATGCGGAAGCATTGGCCACTATGGCAGCCATGATGAGTTCGGAGATAGCGGCCCTGAACCTGCTCCCTGATGGCAAAGCAAAGGCTCTGGACCTGCCGCAGCTTTCCTAGATCGCGGACCAGGCATTCGCGGCACTGTGGAGCGACGGTTTGTCGCTATCGCTTGGTGAGGGTGCTGAGGCAAATGCCGAGGCGATGCTGGAGGCGGACGTCGCTGTGGTATCGTCTGGCGAAATGTACGAACGCATGGCGTTTAATGTGCTTTTCACGGATCGTGGTATTGAGATGAACAGTCGCATGACGCTCACCGAATAGAAGCATTGCCGAGGTAACACAATGAAAAAACTCTCCCTTTCCCTTTTCCTTTGCCTGACCTTGGCAAGTCTCGTTGCTGTCGCCGGTGACGAAAATCTCGATGCGGTCAGCAATCTTAAGGTGGACCTCGAGGCTGTTGTCGAGCTGGACCAGGTGCACCCGGTTGACGGTGTTACCACCGCGGGCCAGCCGGATGCAGCGGGTTTCAAGGTGTTTGCAGACAATGGTTATGCCGCCGTCATTGATCTTCGTACTGCCGGTGAGGACCGCGGGCTGGAAGAGGCCGCAGTGGTTGAATCGCTGGGTATGGATTACATCAACCTGCCGATCGGACGTGATGGCATTACTTTTGCCAATGCCAAGGCCCTGCAATCGTTGATCAAAGGCTACGATCAACCCGTCCTCGTCCATTGCGGCAGCGCCAATCGCGTTGGAGCTTTGTTCGCGCTGAGCGAGTTTGCCGAATCAGAAGACGCAGAAGCGGCTCTTGAGGCGGGAAGGGCAGCAGGATTGACACGTATGGAGCCGGTCGTCAGGGAAGTCCTGGGCGTCAACTAGCCGGCCCGTGAATCAATATATGTCTCGCCCTAAAGGGGGATGTTCACCTACCAGGTCGACGTCAACGGCATCGATCGTTATTTGATTGGATTCGCTAATCCGGTCGCTTCGACTTCCTGCCCTCGACGGCAGCGTAATGAGAATCGCGAAAGCTCAGAATCATCTTCTCGACCTTGTCCGCGTCGCTGTCGCTGCGAATAAGCGCCTCGCGCGCGAGTTCCAGGCTTGCCTCGAGGTTTTCCGAAACCACGAGGCTTGCACCAAGCTTGCGTAAGGTCCGGCACTGCAACGAGTCGTGCCCCCTTGCGAGAATGGTGATGTCCGGATCAACCTGGTGCACGGCAGCCACCACATCTTCTGCGGCCTCGAAATCATCCAATGTAATGATCACGACGTTTGCGTCAGCAATGCCGACTGCGCGCAGGACCTCGGGCCGGCGCACATCACCATAGAAAACGCGGTGTCCGTTAGTGCGCTCCCGCAGCACGACCGACGAGTTGAAATCAATAGCAACGTAGGGTGTGCCCGCCATCATAAGTACCTGACCGATACGCCTGCCGACGCGGCCGAATCCTGCGACGACGATAGGTGCCATGTCCGGCGTTGCATCGCTTGCCTCTTTTACATCACGAGACGTGGCTGCAAGACGCTGCGCCAGACTCGCGATCATCGGAGTAACCAGCATGCTGAGTACGATCACCAATAGCAGTTGCTGGAACACGCCGGTAGCAATAAGTTCGACCTGATGCATCAAGGCGAGCAGGATCAGGCCGAATTCGCCGCTCTGTGCCAGTATTAAACCGACGGCAGCACTAACGCCGGCTCCAAGACGGAAGGACGCCGCCAGTGGCCACAATATGGCGAACTTCACGACGATGAGTGCAACCAGCAGCCACAGAATTGCAAACGGTTGCGACATAAATGTGCCGAGGTGAGCTGACATGCCCATGGACATGAAGAACAGTCCTGACAGCAGACCTCGAAACGGCTGGATCTCTGCCATGACCTGGTGACGATACGGCGAGTCTGCGATGAGCAGTCCGGCCATGAATGAGCCCATAGCCATGGACAGACCAACGTGTTCGGTTAACAACGCGCTACCCAGCACAAGCAGAACGGCCAGGGCCGTGAATATTTCCTGGGATCGGGTGCGCGTTACGCGGTGCAAAATCGGTTGCAGGAAATAACGTCCACCCAGGACGACGAGCAGCAGAATTACCGCAGCCTCCAGCAGCGCAAACGTGATGTCGACACCGATCATGAATTCCCGAGCCGCAACCAGTGGTACCAGGGCAAGGAGCGGGACCACCGCGAGATCCTGAAGTAACAGCACGGACAGCGATGCCCGTCCATATTCGGAGTGCAGCATTTTTTTCTCGGCGAGAAGCTGCAGCACAAAAGCTGTGGACGAGAGTGCAAGTGCGGGACCGATGAGGATCGCCGTTCGATAAGGAATGTCGAGCAACAGGTTAGCGCCGACGGTCAGTACGGCTCCGGTAATGACCAGTTGCAAGGTGCCGAGGCCGAAGACCAGGCGGCGCATCAGCCACAGGCGGGCCGGTTTAAGTTCGATGCCAAATTACAAAGAGAAGGAGGATGACACCCAGTTCGGCTAACTGGCCGATCTCGGCGACGTTATCAATCAGCGCCAGCCCTGACGGCCCGACGAGCACTCCCGCGACGAGAAAACCGGGAACCGCGCCAAAACCCGCAGCGCGAAACAGGGGTACGGCAACTACGGCTGCTGTCAGAAGAATAACAATATCAAGAAGATAGTTGACCATCGTTCTATGGTTATTGTCTTGAGCTCGCGGCCATAACGATAGCACTTCGTGCTCATTAAGTACCGGCAGTTACCCCGGCGGAGGCGCTGGGCGGGAGAGAATGAAAAGCGCCGCCAGGGCCAGAACGACCAGCTGCAGGACTATGACAGAAACGGGTGCGGCCAACGCAAGTGAGAGCGCGATCAAGATAGCCATCGACGTCACGCTGACGACCTTTGCCCGCCGGCTTATCGCGCCATAGCGCTGCCAATTGTCTATCAGTGGTCCGAAGATGTTGTGAGTAATCAGCCAGTCGTGCAGTCTGGTTGACGAGCGTGCAAACGCAAGCGCGGCGACGAGTATAAAAGGCGTGGTTGGCAGCAGTGGCAAGGCGATGCCGATCGCACCAAGCGAGAGAGACAAAATGCCGACAAGCAGCCAGGCAAGACGGGCAGCGCGGGTCAGCATTGCAGGTAACGCCCATCGCGGAGCGAAGTTAACAGGATTATCGCTGACATACCTGAACACTACCGGATCCTTGATGTCATTTACATGTGGTGTCTTGTTCCGCTAGTGGGTCTATACTGGTCACCCTGCTTGGGGAGAGCGTGTGTCTAACGCTAGTGAAGAAGACGGTGCCGACCGGCGAGTGAAAATGTTCGTCGGCGTGCTGGCCGTCTCGGTCGGCATATTTTTGGGGATCGGCGCGTATACCTTTTTATACGCCGAAGGCCTCTCCTATCTCAGCGATGATCCCGAGGTTTGCATCAACTGCCACATCATGCAGCCGCAGTACGACTCGTGGCAGAAGTCGAGCCACCACGCGGTGGCGGTCTGCGTCGACTGCCATCTGCCTCATAACTTTGTCGGCAAGTACATTGCCAAAGCGGATAACGGCTGGCATCACTCCAAGGGCTTCACGCTGCAGAACTTCCACGAGCCGATAATGATCAAGGAACCGAACGCGCGAATCCTCCAGGAGAACTGCCTTGCTTGTCATGAAGATTTGGCACACGACCTCGTAGTTGGCGTTAACGGGCCCGCCGATGAGGTCCGTTGCGTACATTGCCACGTCACAGTGGGCCACGGAGAAACGACCGGGTTAGGCGGGCCGGAATAGAGATTTATTTACTGAGGTTCAGGGAACATGAAACGACATCAATGCGGATGGAGCACGACTGGCGTTCTTGCGGTTATCGTAATCGTCGCGATTGCAACAGCAGCCGTTACGGCTCTTCTGGTCAACGTTCTCGAAAGAAAGAACGAGGCAAAGCAGCCATTTCTTCGCCTGGTCGAAGTTACCGAAGACACGACAGATCCTGCTGAGTGGGGAATCAATTTTCCGAATCAGTATGACTCGTATCTGCGCACGGCCGAATCGACCCGCACGCGGTTTGGCGGTCATGGTGGTAGCGAAGCGTTGCCCGAGCAGAAAATAGAGCGCGACCCGTGGCTCAAGCGCATGTTTCTTGGCTACGCGTTCTCCATCGACTACCGGGACCGGAGAGGCCACGCGTACATGCTCGTGGACCAGGAGGAAACTGCACGGCAAACCAAGCCGCAAACGGGATCCTGTCTGCATTGTCATGCATCGATCATGCCGTTGTACCGCAAGCTGGGGGACGGCGATGCCATGGCCGGCTTTGAGAAGAGTTACCAGTATTCCTATAAAGATCTGAATGCTGAATTGCACGACATGGGGCACGGCCACGCCGTATCGTGCGTGGACTGCCACGATCCGGATACGATGGCGCTGCGCGTGACACGCCCCGGATTCATCTACGGCATCCAGGCCCTGGCTGAGGGTGAAGCCGAAGTACCGCACCTGCCCACGGTGCAGAAATGGCGAGAGAGCAACCGGGCTGCGCCTTATGATCCGAACATTGATGCCAATCGCACGGAGATGCGTAGCTTTGTCTGCGCGCAATGCCATGTTGAGTACTACTGTGCCAACAAGATGCCGTTGACCTTCCCTTGGGGCGACGGGCTTACCGCGGACAACGTCGAGAAGTTCTGGAACGACACTACTTTCGACGACGGCCAGCGATTCTTCGACTACAAGCATGCAGAGAGTGGCGCCGAGATCCTGAAGGCGCAGCACCCGGAATTCGAGCTCTGGAGCCAGGGCATTCACGCTCGCAGTGGCGTTGCCTGCGCCGACTGCCATATGCCTTATCAGCGCGAGGGTGCGAGCAAGGCTTCGGATCACTGGGTGCGCAGCCCGTTGCTTAATGTGAACCGGGCCTGCCAAACCTGTCACCGTGTCTCCGAGGATGAGATCCTGTCGCGGGTCGATGCCATCCAGCAACGCAATTTCGATCTGCTGCAGCGTGGCGGTGCAGCCCTCATGGATCTGCTGGACGCCGTTCAGAAGGCAAAGGAAGAAGGGGCAACGGCGGAGCAGCTGACGCAGGCGCTCGAATTGCAGCGTAAGGCGCAGTGGCGTCTCGACTTTATCGCTGCTGAAAATTCGATGGGCTTCCATGCACCGCAGGAGGCGGCACGGGTACTAGGTGAGGCGGCCGACTACGCACGGCAGGGCCAGGTCGCGGCACTGTTATGGCGCGAAAGCGGCGCGGTGCCGGTTGCGCGCCACGCCGAGGAAGCAGGCTCGCCGGTTGCCGACGACTGACTGCGCCGCGTTTTGTGAACTCGCTACGCGACTTCGACTCGCACCGTCGGCACAAATGAAAAGGGGCTGCCCAAAAGGGCAACCCCATTTCATGTTGGTGGAGGTGGCGAGAATCGA
>JAIBDF010000236.1 GCA_024679535.1 Chromatiales bacterium | reverse complement strand
GTCAGTTTAGCAAGCGCGGCGCGACATGCATCCTCATTACGGGCCGCACGCACCTGCTCCAGGCGCCGGATCTGCGACTCACGTACCGCCGTGTTGTCGATGTCCCGAATATCGACCGGCGTCTCATCGGCAGCACGATACTTGTTCACGCCGACGATGACTTCTTCACCGCGGTCGATGCGTGCTTGTCTGATGGCCGCCGCTTCCTCGATGCGGAGCTTGGGCATGCCGGACTCGACCGCCTTGGTCATACCGCCCATGTCCTCGACTTCGTCGATGAGTTTACGTGCTTCGGCGGCGATATCCGCCGTGAGTTTCTCCACGTAGTAGGAACCGGCGAGCGGATCGACGACGTCGGTGATGCCGGATTCTTCCTGGAGCACGAGCTGCGTATTGCGTGCGATACCGGCCGAGAAGTCCGTCGGCAGCGCAAGGGCTTCGTCGAATGAATTGGTGTGCAGCGACTGCGTGCCACCGAGCGCGGCGGCCATGGCCTGCGTGGTGACGCGCATGATGTTGTTGTAGGGGCCGTCGGCTGTAAGGCTCACGCCCGACGTCTGGCAGTGCGTGCGCAGCATGAGTGACTTGGGGTTCTCTGGCGCGAATTTCTCGGCCATGAGGGTGGACCAGAGCAGGCGTGCAGCGCGCAGCTTGGCGACCTCCATGAAGAAGTTCATGCCGATGGCAAAGAAGAACGACAGGCGAGGCGCGAATTTGTCGACATCGAGCCCCGAGTCGATGGCGGTGCGGACATATTCGATGCCGTCGGCGATCGTGTAGGCCAGCTCCTGCGCGCAGGTCGCGCCAGCTTCCTGCATGTGATAGCCGGAGATCGAGATCGAGTTGTAGCGCGGCATGTGGCCGGCGGTGAAGCCGATGATGTCCGAGACGATGCGCATTGAAGGCTCGGGCGGGTAGATGTAGGTGTTGCGGACCATGAACTCTTTGAGAATGTCGTTCTGCAGCGTGCCGGCGAGCTGGTCGGGCGAGACGCCCTGCTCTTCGGCGGCGACGACGTACATCGCCATAATGGGCAGCGCGGCGCCGTTCATGGTCATGGAGACGGACATCTTTTCAAGCGGGATGCCGTCGAAGAGGATCTTCATGTCCTCGACCGAATCGATGGCCACGCCAGCCTTACCGACGTCGCCGACAACGCGCGGGTGATCGGAGTCATAGCCACGATGAGTGGCCAGGTCGAACGCGACGGAGAGGCCCGTCTGGCCAGCCTCGAGGTTGCGACGGTAGAAAGCGTTGGATTCCTCGGCCGTGGAAAAACCAGCGTACTGGCGAACCGTCCAGGGACGACCGGCGTACATCGTCGCGCGGGGGCCTCGGACAAACGGTGCCATTCCAGGGAGTGAACCCACGTGGTCGAGGCCGTCGAGGTCCTCGGCGGTGTAGAGCGGTTTGACGGGGATGCCTTCGGCGGTGTCGACCGTCAGGTCGTCGAGCGGCTTATCGCGGCACTCCTGTTGGGCCAGGGCGGCCCAGTCGTCGAGGGTTTTCTTGGGAAAATCAGTCATGTAGAGGCTCAAATCGACAAGCCCTTGATGATAAATGATTTTACGGGGATAAGCGCATACCACTTTAGGGTGTAGGGGGGACAGTCACCTTTTGCAGGGGGGGACAGTCACCTTTCCACCTTCCGGCGAAAAGGTGACTGTCCCCTACAGGGGGTTCGGATTATACGTAATGCTATTGACAATCATTCGCATTTGCATTTGAATGGGGTTAACACGCTGAAGGATCAATTTATGTACGTCTGCATCTGCAATGGCATTACCGATAAGCAAATCCGCAAGGCCGCAAAGGCCGGCACAACGGACTTGCGG